>CAZONJ010000020.1:0-42824 GCA_964581225.1 uncultured Terriglobales bacterium
CGTCTCACTGCGCCTTCCGGCGCTTAGAGGCGAACCTTTCAAACTTACCGCGAGCCGCTGGGCCGTGTCAAGCGCAAACTTCCGATTTCGCGATCAAACGTCGCACAGTGCGCTTGCGCCTCCCTATACCTGCATAGTGCTCGGCATTTTTAAGCGCGCGATAAAGCCGCCTCCGTGGCCCTTCTTCCGTCCTATTTTGCGGACGAGAACGCCCGGAAGCGAAAACTTTTAATAAAGAACTTTCAGGAGGTTACTGCGACCTTGCGCGGAACCCTTTGAAGCCTCTTGACTCTCTTCGGCTTCAAACTACTACCCCTAAATTGCTTGGCGCTTGGGGCTGCCTTTTAGGTGGCTTTCCTGTCAGATGTCCGGAGAAGCGCGCCCGATTCAATCTTTAGCGCGTTTTCCTGCTCTACTCTGACCGCCACTTGATCTCTTTGTCGTCGAATATTGTTATACCAAGGGGCGCCGACTTGCGCAACCCCGCGGCTGTGAATTTCCCGTGGATTTCGACGCTTAATCCCTCTGGGCGCCTCGCCTGTGGCGCAAAACCCCTTTATTATTGTACTTTTCGCCGTTGCTGGATCTTTTCGCGCACCATCTGGTAGAAGCTCCAGAGGTTGTCCTTCTCGCCCTCGGTAAGGCGTCGGTAGATCTTCATCACCGGAAATATTTTGGCGCCTGAGATATCCAGCGCGACCACAGCGGCCGCTGTCCCAGGGTAAGCTTCGAGCGTCCACTCGCCGCCCCAGCACCGGCGTATGACCTCGCCAAAGTATCCGCCCCACACCCGCGCCATGGCGTCCATCTCGCGCTGGGCCGCCTCGGCTTCACCCGGCGCGGCCTGGCCATGCGATACCGGGCGCTCCCGATACAGGCGGGCAAGGATTTGCTCCAGCCGCTGCAGGCTCGTCTCCTGGTAGTCGAGCGTGACCTCCATTTCCCGCGCCGCCTCGACCGCCTGCTCGGCATAGGACTGCATCATCTCGGAGATGCTGTTGTAAGCGGTCATCGCTGGTCAGGATAGCAGAGAGGGGCCAAGGGCATGGGGAATTGGGCGATCTGAGCTTGGGAAAATTACGCTGCTCTAGAACACTTTGTAGCGCAGATACACGATACCCGCAGCGACCGCGGCCCCGGCGGCGGCCCCGACCCAGAAGTTCTGGCTGCGGGTGTTGGTAGTGCGCATAATGCGGCGGTCATTGGAGATCAGGATAATGAAGATCAGGGTCGGAATCAGCAGCACGCCGGCCAGGATCATGGAGAAGTAAAGCGCGGTCGCCGGATTCACGTGGAAGAAGTTCGCGATCACCGCAACGAAGACTGCCGCCGAGATCAGCACGTAGAAGCTCTTGGCCTCCCACGGTTTTTCGCTCAGCCCGGACTTCCATCCCACGGCCTGGGCGAGATCGAAGCACATGGAGGCGGTGAGCACCGGCAGCGCCACCATTCCCGAGCCGATGATGCCGATGGCAAAGACGATCGGTCCCCAGTCGCCCACCGCCGGCCGCAGCGCCTCGGCCGCTTGCCGGGTGGTCATATCGACAGCCTGGTTCAGGTGCAGCACGGCGCTGGCCGCGATGATGATCGACGAGGCCAGCACAAACGTGACCACCGTGGAGACGATCGAATCCGCCGCATGGTGCTTATGCTCCGGATCGCTGCGGGAGCTGGTTTGCCAAATAATGATGTAGGGCGTAAGGAACGAACCGAAGAGGGCGACGATGTTCTCCGTATAGGAGGTGCTGGCCTGCATTTTGGGCAGAAAAGTATCCAGGAGCAGAGAGCCGATATGCGGCCGGGTCAGGAGCGCCGCCGCCACATACAAATAAAGTGGCAGAGAAAGCAGGACCAGCGCCCGGGTAATCTTGCGGTAGTCCTGGAAAACCAGGATGTACCAGACAAAGAAGGCGGTCCCGGTGACGAAGAATATGCGGGGAACGCTGGTGATCATGGAAAGCGCGTCGGAGACGGCCATGAGGTCGGCTATCACCACCGCCAGATTGGTGGTGATAGTGAAAATGGATCCGACCAGCGCAAAGCCGCGCCCATAATGCTCGCGGACGATATCCAGCAGTCCCTGGCCGGTCTCGACCCCGATCCGGCTGGTGACGGAGAAGATGGCCAGCAAAAAGGGCACACAAAGGACCACAATCCAAAGCAGCGAGCGGGAGAATGCCGCTCCGGCTATGGTGGCGGTGACCACTGCCGATGGATCCAGGTTGGCGGCGCCGGTGACGATCCCGGGCCCCAGGTGCCAGAAGCTCCAGCTCTTTTCCGATGGAGACTTGGGAGGTGGTGCGCTGGCAGGTGGAAATGGAAGTACACGACCTCGATCATCAAGTACTCCCCGATCGATTGTCCGGCTGCGGCGCTCACCGTCTTTTCCTTCGTTAGGGGATTTTGGGGAGCTCACGATGGAGGTCTCTCTCTATCTTTCGTTCGTGCCACAACCGCAGGGGCTTGGCGTAAGTGATGATCCCAAAGGCAGCAATCGCCGCCAGCAGCAGCAGGTTACTTGCCCACAGCAAGACCGTCGCGGCCTTGGTTTCAGCGACGCGCGCCAGTATCTCGGCATTGCGCGGGGTCAGCAGCAGGGCCAGGGCGAGCGTCAGCAGCCCGCTGCCGGCAAGAAGTCCGGTAACGTTTTTGGCCCAGCGGCCTTTGGCGTGGTACTCGGCGAATAACCGAAAGCCGTAGGTAATGAGTCCGACAATCAACAGGAAATTCGCCACGATGGCGATTCCGATTTTTACATCCATCCTGATGATTAGAAGCCAGAGCAGCAGATTAAGTTGGAAGAAGCTGGAAAAGTAGATTTAGAGCTAAGAAAACCGCCTTAATCACTGAAGCTAGGGAATTAGGCGCCTGCGATCATCATTCCGTCGATGCGGAGAGTGGGGCATGCGGTCGAGCCGCGCCACTCCAAATCGTTCCCGATATCCACGATGTTCATGAACATCTCTTTCAAGCTGCCGGCCACCGTAATCTCTTCCACCGGATAGGTCAGCTCTCCGTTTTCGATCCAGATACCGCTGGCGCCGCGGGAGTAGTCTCCGGTGACCAGATTCACGCCGAAGCCCAGGAACTCAGTAAGATAGAAGCCGTTTTTTACCTCGCGAATAATCTCCTGCGGCGTCTTACTGCCCTTTTCAAGGAAGAAGTTTCCCGAGCCAATGCCAGGATTTCCGGCCAGGCCGCGGGCGGCATTGCCGGTCGTCTGCATACCGAGTTTCTTGGCGGTATAGCTGTTCAGCAGGTAGTTCTTGAGGACGCCGCGCTCGACCACGACTGTCCGTCGCGTGGGAACGCCTTCGCCGTCGAACGGGGAGGTCCCAAAACCGCCGGGTATGGTGCCATCGTCAATGATGGTGATGTTCTCCCCGGCAATCTTCTCGCCCAATTTGCCGGTCAGGTAAGAGGCATGGCGATAGATTACGTCCCCATTTGCCGCCTCAAAGATGTGGTCGATCAGGGAGCGGGAGACGGTGGAATCGAAGACGATGGGGACACGCTGGGTAGGGACGCGACGAGCGCCCAGGCGGCGCAGTGTGCGCCGTGCCGCTTCCTGCCCTACCTGCTCGGGGCTTTCCAGCCGGCCCAGGCTGCGCGCCACCGAGTACCAGGCATCGCGTTGCATCGAACCATCTTCAGTTTGCGCAATCGGCATGGCCGCCACCGAACAATAGGAGCGCCGGTATTCGCCGACGAAGCCCAGCGAATTGGCCAGCACTTTCCTGCCAGTCGCCGCGTCAAAGCTGCCGCCGTCGGAGTTCTTGATGCGGGGATCGCAGTTCATCGCCGCAGCCTCCGCCCGTCGTGCATAGTCAATGCGGTCCGCCGTGGAGAGCGAGTAGACATCGTCGTAATAGAGGTCAAGATCGCCCGGGATGCTGCCCAGCAGTGAAGGATCGGGCAGGCCGGCGTAGGGATCCTCCGAGGTCACGCGGGCCAGTTCGACCGCGGCGGCGGCCATGCGCTCAATCTCTGGAAGAGAGAAATCGCTGCTGGAAACGCTGGCGGCGCGCTGCCCCAGGAAAACGCGCAGGCCTAAAGCCTTGGCCCCCGATTCCTTCAGGGTCTCGACCTCGCCCAAACGCACCAGGCTGGAGAACTCGCTGCCCTCTCGCACCACCGCTTCAGCGCCAGTCGCCCCCGCCTTCAGCGCGCGCTGGACGAGATCGACCGCGATTTCCTTGAGGTCGGCGTTTTCTTTCGCTTCGAGTTGGGGGTTTCCCGCTTCGAGTTGTGTAATCATTTCGATGTTCACCACACTGGAGCTGCCGAGGCAGCGCTAAGATGTTCCGCCGACCGTCAGCCGGTCGACCTTAATGGTAGGAATGCCTACGCAGACCGGGACCGACTGCCCGTCTTTCCCGCAGGTCCCGACCCCTTCATCGAGCGCGAGATCGTTCCCAACCATGGAAACCCGCGTAAGCACGTCAGGACCGTTGCCGATCAGGGTCGCGTTTTTCACCGGCGCAGTAATTCTTCCGTCTTCGATCAGGTATGCCTCCGATGCCGAGAATACGAACTTGCCGTTGGTGATGTCCACCTGGCCACCGCCGAAATTTACCGCGAACAGTCCGCGCTTGACGGAACGAATAATGTCCGCGGGATCGTCCTGGCCGGCCAGCATGTAGGTGTTGGTCATGCGCGGCATGGGAATGTGCTCGTAGCTCTCGCGCCGGCCGTTGCCGGTGTCGGCGATCCCCATGAGGCGGGAGGAGAGCTTATCGCTGATATATCCCTTGAGGATGCCGTTTTCGATGAGCATGGTGTTCTGGGTGGGCGAGCCTTCATCGTCCACATTGATGGAGCCGCGCCGCGAGGGCATGGTGCCGTTGTCGACTACGGTAACTTTGTCGCTGGCCACCCGCTTGCCGATCAGCCCCGAAAATGCCGAGGTCTTCTTGCGGTTAAAGTCGGCTTCGAGTCCGTGGCCGACCGCCTCATGCAGCAGCACGCCTGGCCATCCAGGGCCAAGCACGACTTCCATCTCGCCTGCCGGGGCCTCGCGGGCATCGAGCTGGATCAGCGCTTGCCGGGCAGCTTCGCGGGCAAAGTTCTCTGGCGTCTTTTCGGTCTGGAAGTACTCGATCCCAACCCTGCCGCCGCCGCCGGAATTTCCGCGCGCGGAATTTTTGTCGTCTTTGGCGATGCAGAATACGCTGAAACGCGCTAACGGCTGCGAGTCCGAGGCCATCACGCCATCGGAGCCGACAATCAGGATGCGGCGCAGCTCGTCTGCATAACCGACGCGCACCTGGACGATCCGCGGATCGTAGGCGCGGGTAGTGTGGTCGGCGCGGCGGATCAGGTCCAGCTTGGCGGCGACATCGGCATCCACCGACGGCGCGGCGATAGGATACAAATTGCGCGGGCCATTCAGCTCTTTCAGGCTCTGGATCGGTTGCTTTGCCGGACCGCTGGCAATCAGGGCCGCAGTCCGGGCCGCCCGGATGATCTTCTCCGGCGCCAGATCGTCGGTGTAGGCGTACCCCGTGCGCTCCCCCGAGACCACGCGCACCCCGCATCCGGCAGAAATCCCCTGGCTGGCAGACTTGACCAGCGATTCGTCCATGCTCAAGGAGCTGGAGGTCAGATATTCAAAATAGAGGTCGGCGTAATCGCCCCCGGCGGAAAGCGCCTCGCCCAGGTAACGCTCCAGGTCGCGGGGAACGATCCCCAGCTTTTGAAAGAAAAATTCGCGATGGTCCATAAATAAGCCGCTATATAGATGCTCCAACTCCATCCAAGGAATCAGGCTGGCGGTAAACCTCATTATTTCACCCAAATAGCCCAACGGGCAAAACTCGGATTTGTTCCCGCTCTGCTTTGTTCTGCATCGCACAAATGCTATGCTTCGTCGCGCATATGGATTCCGCTGTGCTTGAACGCGAACTCCTCAGCTTTCTCGGCGAAGCCCGCCATGCGGTGGTCGTCGAAGATGGGGCAGTGCTCTTCGATCTTGGGCAAGCGCGGTATTCGATCTCCAGCGAACGCGGAAAATGCCTGCTTCACCTCTGGTCTTCGGAGCGGAATATGGTGCGGCGGGTGTTGGAAGTTGAACGCAAGGGCGGCGCATTACATTTAACCGTGCAGCGCTTCGGCCAGGCCCGCCCGCAACGGCTTGAAATTTATCATGATCCTGACCGCCGCACTCCGACCGCGCGCAAGCTGGCCCGAGCGCAATACCAGAAGCTGCTGGAACGAATGCTGGCGCGAAATTTTCCCGAGTGGAGGCCAGAAAAGCTCAGCTCGGCGATGGACCTGGAGCGCAGCTTTGGCCCGGTGTATACCCGCGGGCTTATGCGGAAGGGCAACAGCGCCTTTGCCCTGCTGGGCGTAAATGCGCAGGAGTCGCAGGCCGCAATTGACGCATCCCTCACCTTCGGACTGCTCTGGCTGGAGCATTGCCGCAAGCGCGAGGCGGGACGCAGCGCCCTTAAAGGCCTCAAACTCTTTCTGCCTACGCAAAGCTCTGCGATTGTGCGCGCCCGGGTTGCGCATCTTTCGCATAATATCGCGGAATTCCATCTCTATGAGCTGGATGAGCGGGAGGAGTCGCTCAATCAATTCGATGTCCATGATGATGGCAATATCGCGACCCGGCTTATCAGGAGGACGGACGAAGGCTCCACGCGCCGGCGCTTCGCCGCCGAGATCGAGCGCATCGTCGCTGCTGTGCCGGAGGCGGAGGTGGTGGTGCTCTCGTCACTGGAAGTCTCGTTCCGCCTGCATGGCCTGGAGTTCGCCCGGGCCCGCAACGCGCTCGCCTCAGACTCGTTCAAAACCCATCAGCAGATCGTCTTTGGGGCCGGCCCGTATGAACGCGCACTGGATGAGGATTCGTCGCCGCTTTTTTCCGAGCTGGTACAGCGCCTGCGCGCAGCACGAGTTCCGGGAGGAGACTCCAAAGATCCTCTATGGAGAATGTACCCGGAGCGATGGCTGGAGTCCGTGGTATGCGGCAATATAACGTCTCTCGATTCGCGCTTTGACGGTCGCCATGTTTATGTCCAGGTCCCGGCCTTTGCCGCCTCGGACCGAGCCATGATTGACCTGCTCACCATCACCCAGGAGCAAAGATTTGCGGTGATCGAGCTGAAGGCCGACGAAGATATCCACCTGCCGCTGCAAGGGCTGGATTATTGGACGCGCGTATGCTGCCACCAACAGCGAGGAGAGTTCCAGGCATTCGGCTATTTTCTCGATGCAGCGGGCAAGCCGCTTCCGCTTTCCGCCGATCCTCCACTGCTCTTCCTGATTGCTCCAGCATTGCACGTGCATCCCGCGGTCGATGCGGTGCTCCGGTATTTTCCACCCTCGCTGGAGTGGGAGCTGGTTGGCATCGATGAGCGCTGGCGAGAGGAGTTACAGGTGGTATTTCGCAAGCGGCGGGCGCTGGGGGCCGGGCGGTGAGCTTAATACTCCTCTGCTCCAATGCGCCTGAATTAGAATCACCTGCAGCATGATCGCGCACCTTCGCGGACGTCTTCTCTTTAAATATCCGGACCAGCTCATCGTGGAGGCCGGCGGGGTGGGCTACGATGTGACCATCAGCGTCTCTACCTTTTCCCAGTTGCCGGGCGAAGACGCTGAAATTTCGCTCTTCATTTATACCCATGTGCGCGAAGATACGATCTCGCTCTTTGGCTTTCTACTCCGCGAGGAGAAGCAGCTCTTCGAAAAGCTGATCTCGGTGAGCGGCATTGGGCCCAAGCTGGCAATCACGGTGCTCAGCGGGATGTCGTCGCAGGCAACGGTGGCGGCCATTCGCGGCAACGATCTGGCCGCGCTGACCCGCATTCCCGGCGTGGGAAAGAAGACGGCAGAGCGCATGATCCTGGAATTACGCGACAAGCTCGACCAGTTTCTCTCGACCGCCGCCCCGGCAAAAGCGGGCAGTCCGGTGGAGGAAGACGTGTTGTCGGCCCTGGTCAATCTGGGGTATCAGCGCGCCGCCGTAGAACGCGCTATAGAGCGCCTCCGTAAGGACCGCGGGGCGGCAGGTCCAGGTGGATTCGACCAACTTTTCCGTGAGACCCTGGCCGCGCTGTCGAAATAAATTCCTGCCACCACCGGTGAGACTGGCACATTCTCTGCATCAGAATTTATGTATTTTTTTGTTAACCTTATCTACTTTTTGTAAGCCTTGACCATGATTGTGCCGCCTCCAATCCTTCTGGTGGACGACAGCGTGCAAGACGTAGAGCTTGCCCTCACCACCTTCGAAACCCACAATATCGTGAATGAGGTCATCGTCCTGCGGAATGGCCAGGAGGTCATTGACTTCTTTGAGCGGCAGGGGCCGCATATGCTGCGAAGCCCGGCCAATCCCGCGATCGTCCTGCTGGACATCCAGATGCCCAGGGTCGATGGCTTTGGGGTGCTCAAATATATGAAGTCACGGGCCGATTTGCGGGAGATTCCGGTGGTGATGCTTACCGGCTCCAGCCAGGACAAAGACATTGAAGTATGCTCCGAAATGGGTGCGAACGGTTTCGTGATAAAGCCCCTCGAATTTGAGCGGCTAAGCCAAGCCTTGCGCGGACTGGGAGCGTTCTGGTCCTTCATTAACCGCCTGCCCGCCGAGGAAAGGCGGCTGTAGGATCTCCGTGCACAAGCGATGGCGCGCAGCTTATTTCCTGGCAGGGGGCTGCGCCTGGGCCTGTTGGGCAGGTTTTGCCGCTTCGACGGGCGGCAAGGCGGTTTTGTCCTTGATGCCTGCGCCTTCCACGAGAGTGTAAATAAAATCGGCCGGAACGTCTTTCAGCATCTCGGTCCTGCCGCTCGGCCACGCGATCTCCACTGAGTCCATCTTTACAAAATCGGCCAGGCCAAAATGGAGGCGCAGGTCGTTCTGCGAAAGATAGCTGGCGCCGGAGCGGACCTCATTGAACTGCATCATGCCGCCGGAGCGTACCGTTACCCGGGCGCCAATCGCTGCCTTGTTGCTCTTAACGCCGATCAGCTTGAACAGCGCGCGATGATTGGTAATAGGAGTGGTATTCAGCAGGACTGTAGGCGGGTCGCCCACATTAAGCAGTACGACGTCAATCTGCCCATCGTTGTTTAAGTCGCCGAATGCGGCGCCCCGGCGCGAGTGTAAAGGCAGGCTACCCACGCCAGAGCTCTCCGAGATGTCCGCGAATGTGCCGTCGTGTTTGTTCAGGAAAACCTGCGCAGGCTGGCGGTATCCTGCGCCGCCAACGATCGAATCTACCTGGGGATAGACGTGGCCGTTGGCGACCAATAGATCCGGCCAGCCATCGTTGTCGAAGTCCACAAAACCGGTACCCCATTTTACCCAGGGATAGCTTGGCGGGGCGGTCTTCGAGGCCCAAGCCATATCGACAAAAGCGTTATTGCCGAGATTGCGGTACAAATTATCCGGCTGATCGGTGAAGTTGGTGACAAAGAGGTCGAGCTTGCCATCATGATCGTAATCGCCCCAATCCACGCCCATGGAACCCAGCTCCTGGCCGTCCGCGCTCAAAGCCGTTCCGGAAAGCAGGCCGATTTCGTCGAATGTGCCGTTGTGCTTGTTGTGGTAGAGGAAGTTAGGGCCGGCATCGTTGGCGACGTAAAGGTCGGGCCAGCCGTCATTATCGTAGTCGCCCCACACCGCGCCGAGGCCGTAACGATGGGCCGGATTGCTCAAGCCTGATTTTTCGGAGACGTCCTCGAAGGTGCCATCTCCCCGATTGCGGAACAGAAAATGGCTTTCTCCTTCCATGCCCCAGGGACCGCATTGCACAAGCAGTCCCTTGAAGCGGCAGAACTTATCGTTGCTGCCGAATTCCGGCAGCTTGTTGATGTCCACGTGGACATAACGGGAGACGAAGAGGTCCACGTTGCCATCTTTGTCATAGTCCGCCCAGGCGGAGCCGGTGCTGAAGCCGCCGACCTCAAGACCGGCCTTCTTCGTCACATCCTGGAACTTGCAGCCTCCCATGTTCTTGTAGAGCACATTGTGGCCAAAGCCGGTGACATAAAGGTCGAGCAGGCCGTCGTTGTCAAAATCCACGACAGAGACGCCCATGCCCCAACCCTTTACATTGAGTCCTGCCTGGACCGTAATGTCGGTAAATTTGAATCCGCTGTCCTGGTGGTAGAGCGTGACCATGGAATCGCCACCGGCTTTGTAACGGTCCACGGTCGAGCCGTTCACTAACACAATGTCGAGCTTGCCATCATTGTCGCAGTCAAAAACGCCCGCGCCGCCGCTTACCGATTCGATGATGTAATGCTTTTCGGCGGAAGAGATGTGGGAGGCGCTCACCCCTATCTTCCCGGTAACGTCCTCAAAGCGGACCGAGGAAGCCGCGGGAGCGCCGCCAGGCTGTGCCGGATAAGGATTTTGTGCATGTGACACCGCGCCCAGCAGACCGATCACATAGGCAGAAAAGATCCAGGACTTAAAGTACATGGGTTATGAGTAGAGTTTACCCGATCACTGTTTGCGTACCGGCGTCTTTTTCGCCTTAATTTCGTTGAAGTTCTTGAGAGCGGCGGCGGCCTCCTGTGGGCGTCCGGCGGCGCGATAGGCAAGGCTTAGCTGGTAATAGATGTAATCGCCCTGGGGATTCAACTGGGCGGCGCGCTCCAGGTCTTTGAGTGCGGCCACAGCATCGCCTTTCTCCAGAGTGGCTTTGCCGCGCTGGTACAAGGCATCGCCATTGTCAGGCTCACGCTCCAGGACACCATTGAGAAGGACAACGGCTTCATCATTGCGATGTTCCTGCAACCGTACGTAGGCCAGCTGGTACGCGGCTTTGTCATTCTTCGGGTTCAAGGCGAGCTCGTTCTGGAATTCCCTGGCTGAATCTTCCATTTTGCCTTCATAAAAGTCAGCCATCCCGAGATAGTAATGCGCGTCGGCGGCGTGGCTGTCGAGGGCGAGAGCGCGATTCAATTCTTCGCGCGCATGATTGTAATCCTGCTGGGAAGCGTAGGCCTGGCCCAACAGGACGTGGATCTCGGGATTTTTATCGTTCTGCTTGAGCAGGCGGTCGAAGATCCTGGCTGCTTCCGCGGGATGCCTGGCGCGGACCAGGGAGACTCCGGCGGCGTATAGGATCGCCGGATCGTTGGGCAGGAAGTCGAGCACGGGATAGAAGGTCCTGGCCGCCTCAACGTATTGGTCGGTCATAAAGTAGCTGAGGCCCAGCATCTCGCGTTGTGTGAAATCTTCTTTTTTTGCAAGCTGATGTCCAAGAGGTTCAATGGCGTCCGCATACTGCTGCGATCGGAAGGCGGCCAGCGCCCAGTTGCGGTCCACGTTCTCGAGTTCCGGATTCCATCGCTCCGCCTGCTCAAACTCCCTGGCCGCGCGCGCGAGATTTCCATTGTGGGCATCGATTACACCGAGATTGTTATATGCCTCCGCCAGTATCTTAGCGACGGTGGCCTCGTATCTCTTCTCCTCCGCAGTCTGCGGCGCGGCTGGATACGCATTGGAAAAGCCCAGCGCGAGCTGTTGGAGACCTGTAGCGGGGGTTTTGCCGGTTTCCGCTGAAGATTGGGCGACCTGCTGTGGGCCAGGGGCTGGCGGAGGCGCGCCTTTACTCCTTGCCTGCTCGATAAGCGCCTTGGCCTCATCGATCTTTTCCTTGCGGGCGGCATCTTCGGGGGGACCAAGCGAGCGCACCAGAGACAATGTCGCGTCATTCCATCTTCCCTGCTCGAATTGAGCCTTCCCCAGATAAAACCAGGAATCCAGGTGGGCGGGAGAGGAGGCAATAGCTTTCTTCAGGAACTGCTCCGCATTGGCGGCGCGGTGTTGTTGAAGCGCAATGACTCCAAGGTAATAATTGGCTTCAAAATCGCCGGGATTGATGGCGATCTCTTTCTCAAACTCCTGCTGTGCCTCTGGGTATTTCGCTTCTCCTTGCTCGAACAGCGCAATCCCGGTTCCGGCATGTACGTGGACGTGTTTGGGATCGAGGTCCTCGGCCTTTCGGAACTGACGGAGCGCATCTTCGTAATACCCGGTTTCGCGGTAGGCAACGCCGATCAGCGAGTACAACTCGGGGGTCGATTTCGAGCCCGCCAGCAGTTCATCGAAGACAGCGCCTGCCTCGGGGCGCTTTTTCTGCTTGAGGTCTGCAAGCGCGAGGGTATAGGCGGTATCGAAATCCGGATCGATGCGTAAGGCGGCCTGCAAGTCGTCGGCTGCGCCGGCGAAGTCACCCTGGGCAAAGCGGACCTTCCCGCGAAGCGTCAGCGCCTTGGCGTTTTGCGGATCGGCGGAAACCACGCGGTTGATATCTTCAGCCGCCTGATCAACCTTTCCCGAGCGGAACTCTATATAGGAGAGGTCCAGGCGCGCCGGGATCGACGTAGGATCGATCTGCAGGGCCCGCGCAAACAGGTCTTCCGCCTTGCGTGTATCTCCGGTGAGCACCCGAACATTTCCCATGCGGTCCAGCCCAAAAATCAGCGCCTGTCGATATTCGGCGGAGGCTTTGTCGAATTCTCCGGCGACCTGAAACGTTTCTGCGGCATGAAAGTGCTGATCGATGGGATCGGATTGCTTCTGCCTGGCCGCCGGGAGCTTGCCTGCCGTCTGTCCTGCCGGCTTTTGCGCCTGAGCATCCGAGAGCGACAGCCCAAGCAGGAGGCCGCAAGCCAGGCTGGCCCCGAGACTGCTTGCAAAGCTGGCTGGAAGATGTTTCATCTTTGATTTCGGGCCTTTTCGGTGGCCGCGTCGATTGCTTTGTCGGAGATGTGACGCTTATTGTCTTCTATAGTCTTCAGGCGCTGATATTCGTCCATTTCACCTTTGGCCTGATCTTTCATGCCGAGGCGGGTGTAAAGGACAGCGAGCTGGTAATGGTTGATAGAGACGGTGGGGGCGAGTTGGCTCGCGCGTTCAAGATGCCCTTTCGCAGCCTGCAGCTCTCCCAATTGCAACTCGATCTTGCCCAGTTCGAACTGTCCACCGGGCTGATCGGGCTGGGCTGCAACTACTTTCTCCATCTCAGTCTTCGCGAGCTGGATATTCCCTTCCCGCTGCGCGATCTGCCCCAGATAGAAGTGGGCCTCGGGAACATTGGCATCGAGCTCCAGCGTCTTCCGAAGATACTCGCGGGCCCCGTTGTTGTCTCCCTTCTGGAACAACACGGAGGCCATCACAAGCTGCGCGCTGGCATCGTTCGGGCGAGAGCTGGAAAGCTTTTTCGCGATCGGCTCGGCCGCTTCCCAGCCATCCTCCAGGACCAGGCCCACAGCCAGCATGTGCTCGGAATCCGGATCGTTGGGCAAAAGAATGTTCAGTCGTTGAGCGACCTGCACCGCAGCCTCTACCCTGCCGAGCTTTAGCAGCGAAAGAGTCAGCTTTTTCAGCAACTCTGGCCGGTCGGGATAAAGTTCATCGGCGCGTCCAAGCAGATCGACGGCCTTCGCCCACTGGCCATGGTCTGCATAGAAATGGGCAGTATTAAAGAGCAGATCGTAGGAACCGGGCGCGAGCGCGAGCGCTTGCTGGTATAACTGCTCGGCAATCTCGTTCTTGCCCTGGATCTGCCGCAGCCGCGCCAGCGCGCCAAGGTAGTCCGCTGAAGGCTCGGGCGGGCGCACCGCCTCCAGCAAATGAGCGGCATCGGCAATGTAGCCGTTTTCGGCAAGCACCTGTGAAAAATCCAGCAGACTTTTCATCTCCCGGGAAGATCCCCGTAATACGCGGGGGATCAATGGCTGGACTTTCTCCGGCTGCTTCAGACCAAAATAATCGGAAGCAATGGCGGGAAGCAAGCTTACAGGCTGCTGGGCAATGGGGATCTCCTGCGCTACTTCCAGCGATTCTCGAAAGGCCCCGCTTTCGGAATATAGCTTGGCAAGGGACGCGGCCGAGGCCATATCTCTGGGCCTCAAGCGCCGCACCTGCTGGTATTCGGCGATCGCATCGTCGCGCTTGCCTTCCGCCTTCAGCACCGATCCAAGCTCCACGTGCGCTTCGACATCGCGGGAATCGACAGCAATAACTCGTTTAAAAAGCGATTCTGCCTCGCTGAGCCGCGCCTGCTTCACTCTCAGCGCTGCCAGGAGGCGCAAAGCCCACGCTGGCTGCGGCTCCTTCGTGAGGACCGCGAACAGGCGGGATTCGGCTTCAGAGTACTCGGATTTTGCAATCAGGTCGGCGATCTGCCGCTGTTCCGGGGCACTTTGGGATGCGGTACGTCCGGCCTTCGCACGCTGCTCCCCGAGAGATAACAGAGGCATTATAAGGATGCATAGAGCGAGCAGCAGCGGCAATGGCTGGAAGACAGTTCCTGCGCGCAGTGCCCTGCACTGCCGGCAAAATTTACCCATGGGGTCCCTGTGGAATTCGTTTCCGGGCAGAAGATTGAGTGCTTCTCAAAATTAAATAACCGGGCTTGACGGATGTCAAGCCCGGTTATGGTGTAGCCGATTCAGGACGCGATTAGAAGATGAGCTTGAGCGCGTACTGGAGTTGCCTGTTCCCCAAATTGCTGGAAGTGCGAACCTGACCGAAGTTCGCGCTGCTCTTGAGCGTAGTGCCAGTAACGCTCGTTACGTTCGAGCAATCCGAATTCGAGTTGCAGGTGAACTGCGCGTTGGTCACGTTGTAACTGAGGTTATTCCCATTGAAGCGGAACATCGGATGATTCAACAGGTTAAATGACTCAAACCGGAACTGAATGCGAGACTTTTCCCCGAAGTACTTGTTCATGCCAAAGGGCAGGTTCCAGTTCTTGTCGATGGCAAAGTCTACATCTTGGGTTCCGGGACCGGCGCACTGTCCCGGCCCGCTGTTTCCAGCGGTGCCAAGTGCGTACCCGTTAAAGGTGAAGGCATTGGGATTCAGGTACTGAACTCTGCTTCCGCCGCTCATCGTGCACGACTGACCGGCGACGCGGAGCGGACGCACCGCAGTGACGTTGCTATTGCCTACGCCAAGCGGGTTGCCGATGCCTCCGACGCTGCCGGAGATGGTCAGCATTGGCCCGGAGTTGACCGTGATGATCGAGTTGGTCTCCCAGCCTCCCACGAGGCCGCGAACGAAGCCGTTCGAGTTCGTCATGGCTGGCAGGTTCCAAACCAAGCTGGCGTTGAAGATGTGGCGGCGATCGAAATCCGCCGGTCCACGTCCCTCACGCGGGTTGTAGGTGTCCGCGATACCGGTTGTGGTCCCAACGTAGCTGAGCGTCGTATCGGCGATGTTCTTCGACCAGGTGTAGCTGCCCGAGAACACTCCATTGCGGCCCAGTTTGGTGGTGAACATCGACTGCAGGGAGTGGTAAATCGAGTCGCCACGGTGGTTCCACTGGACCAGGGCGCCGGTTGTCAGCGCCGAGTAGGGCAGCATCTGGTTGCGAGAGGCTGGTGTTGGACTCTGCAGCCCCTGCTGGATATACGCCAACCGATTGCCAGGCATGACTTGGTTGATTTGCGACGAGGACATCAGGTGAATGCCGCGAAGGGCTACCCATCCCAATTCCAGCTTCGCATTTTTGGTGAGCTGGGTTTCAGTCGTGAGGTTCCATTGCCAGTTGTTGGAAACGTTGGTGTTCTGCTCAAGACCCTGGCCCGGGGTACCGCCGGCGGCAGGGTTAGCTCCGCCGCCATTGTCAAACAAAGTGCTCCCGGCTACAAGCGGACCATCCAAAGTGCGATAACCGGTCAACGCCACCGCATACGGAGTATTCGCGGATTGCATACGGATCGCGATTGCTACGGGATCGCGCGAGAAGAACTGACCAGCGCCGCCGCGAATAGCGAACTTACCGTTTCCGAATACATCCCATGCAAAGCCCAGGCGCGGAGCAATCAGGTGGTGGTTGCTCGGCATCAGGCTGCCGTAAGGGCTGATGCCTCCGCCCTTAGCCCCGATCGAAGGGCAGGTATTCGTGCCGCCTGCGGGAACAAGGATGCCGTTGCAAGGGTCATTCTTGAGTGCAGGGCTGTAGGCGGATGGAACGAACGACGCCCACTTCTTGCTGGCCAGGTATTCAGGCTGCTGGAAGGTCCAGCGGGCGCCGTATTCCAGCGTCAAGCGCGGGACGACCTTCCAACTATCGCCGCCATAGAACTCAACATCGCGCCAACGGATATCGGCGACGGTGTTTCTCTGGTTTTCGTTGAAGCCCCACTCCGTACCCTTGATCAGGGTATCGGCGTACTGATTTCCGCTATTTCCCCAGTCTACTTTACCTACACCGCCGGCGCCCCATAGCCCGATGGCTTCTTCTCCGCCTTCTTCATCCTTCGCATTCTGGCTGTAATAGACACCGGTCTTGAAGGTGTGGTGGCCGGCTACCTTGGAGTAATCGTCTTTCCATGAATAGAGGTCCTGACGATTATTCCAGGGGCCAATCTGTCCGAAGTAGGTGCTGCACCAGCAGATCGGCTCCGGCAGAGCGCTCGCGTGCAGCTTCCCGCTGAGCGGGTAATAAGTAGGAATTGCGCTGGTGATGCTCTTGATCAGTCCGGGATTGTCTCCGGCCTGGGCAATATTGATGCGATTGGCCGACCAGGAGAACTGGAAGTCGTTGACAGCCGTCGCGCCAAGCGTCGTCGAGAGTTTAGCCACCGCCATTTTGCCGGGCTGGTCCCATGAGTCGCTGATCGCCGGCCATGACTGATCGCCCCACAGGCCGCCTTCTTCATATCCGTGCTGTGTGTTCGTCCATGCGTCCTGGGTGTACTTGAGCATCAGGGTCGTGTTGTGGGTAAGGTTTACATCCCCGCGAATATTCTCTTCGCGCCAGTCCAGCGGGATATTCACCTGCGCCACCCAGTTGGTGGTAGCGCAAGGATCGGTCCCGGTGGGGTTGGGCATCTGTGACAGATAAGCCTGTCCGGCGGGGCTGACACGGTTCGCCGGAATCACATTGCCGGGGAAGTAGGTGCCAGTCGTGTCGTCGATAGGCATGCGGGCTTTGCAAGGCGCCGATGCGGTCGAGGGGTTTGTTCCCAGATCCGAGAAGTTGCCGGTCTTTTCCAGCGCCGTAGGCACCCAGGCGGTGCGTACCTGGCCGCGGCGCTCCTTGTTCCACTCTTCCGACCAGAAGAAGAATATTTTGTCCTTCTTGATCGGTCCGCCAATGGTGTAGCCATAGTCGTTGCGGCGCAGCTTCTGCTTCCGGCAACTGAGGGGATTGGCAGCGCAACTGGTGGGATCGGCGCCGAGGAAGTAGTCTTTGGCGTTCAAAAAGTCGTTGCGGCCAAAGTAGTAAACGTCGCCGTGAAAGCCGTTGGTGCCGCCCCTGGTAACCAGGTTGACCTGCGCGCCGCCCGCGCCGCCATACTCCGGCCCGTAGCTGTTGCGCAAAATCTTGAACTCTTCAATGCTGTCGATCGAAGGATAGAGCAGGATGGTGCGCTGGGAGCCTTCGTCATTATTATTCGCACCGTCCACACGCCACTGGTTGGCGTTGGAAGGCGCTCCGCTGAAGGAGATATCTACGCCGGCAAGGAGCCCTTTATTGGTCGGCGAAAAACCTTCGCCTGTCGCCGCGCCCGGAATCAGAGTGGTCAACTGGACGAAGTTGCGTCCGTTCAGCGGAAGCTCGCGTACCTGCTGACCATTGGTCACATTGCCCAGAGTGCCGGTCTCGGTTTCTACCTGAATGCCTGAAGCCTGAACTTCGACCTGAGTGCCAGGATCGCCGACCGGCAACCGAAAATCGGTCCTTGTAATATCGGAGACGTGCAGTTGCACATTATTTTGGGTGACTTGCTTAAAGCCAGGCATGGTAGCCGTGACTTTGTAAGCCCCAGGTTCGAGTTCGGGGAAAGTGTAGACGCCCTCATCGTTGGTTTTGGCTGTACGGCTCAGGTTGGTCGCCATATTGACGACGGTAACGGTTGCGCCGTTGACGACCGCCCCGCTGGGGTCAGTCACTGAGCCAGTGATCGTTCCGGTAATCTTCTGCGCAAAGACGAACGAACAACTGGTAAACAGAAAAAGCAAAAACAGAGAAACAAAGTGGCGCTTCATGTCAGCTCCTGGTGTAAATTCCTTCAGCACTACTTGCTGCAAGTGTTGCAATAACAAATCTGCCGCAGTCGGCATCGAACCATAGAGACACGTTTTGCTCTGGTAAGAAAAGCCCCAGCGTTTATACACAACTCCCGCTACACAGGTCAATAGTAATTTTTAATTAATTATTCACATGGGGGCGCCCTCTCGGATTTGCGCCGCCGATCTTGATTTATGCCGGCGTCTGCGGAAGCGTTCTGGTTCCTGGAAATCCTTGCCGGATTTCAGCCTCACGTTAATTCATAAGTAAGTTGGTCCAGACCGTTGTAGTATCCCTCCATGCAGAAGCGATTGCGCGCAGTGTGCTTGCTGGCCGCGGTCCTGGGGCTCTCTCCCGGTCTTCTATTCGGTCTTTGGAAGAGCAAGCTTGGGATGACCTACCATATACTCCCTAACCAGCAGGCGATCGTCGAGCACCCTTCTATCGTTCGCGCCGAGCGTCCTTGCGAGAACTGGATGTGGGCGGCGGCGCTCGATTCTCTCCTCCAGGCCAAACAGGCTGCCACCGGGCAGGAGTATCAGATCCTGCGCCTTTATGGAGGCGATCTCTGCGCGGAGGTAAAGAGCTACGCCGAGTTAGGGGAAAAGATCAGTCATGAATACACTATGCCGGATGGCCGCAAATTCCTCTTGCAGGCGCAATATACGGAAGGGGCGCCCTCTCTCCTGGAGCCCGTGATCGTGGCTATGAAGGACCAGCATCCACTGATGCTGGTGTGGAAGCATCATCCTTATGTGCTGGTGGGGATCGTCTATGACGAATATGTCGCGCTCAATGGCTCGCGCCTTTTCAAGCTGAAAGAGTTGAGGCTGATAGATCCGGCGACCGGCCAGGCGTTGAGCTTTTTCCCGGAGAAGGACGATGCCGCTTCGATCAACGGCGTAATGAATGTCACCGTGACCCCGCTTCAGCTTTACCAGATGCGATAAGGCTTGAACCGAATCCGGGCGACGATCCAGGGTTATCTCTGGCCGTTTTCCCCCGCTCCTTTAAATAATGTTCCATCCTTCATTACAAAGCTGACGTTCTGGAGGAGCTTTATATCCTGCAATGGATCGCCTTGGACGGCAATGATATCGGCATAAGCGCCCGGGGCGATCACCCCCAGCTTGTCCCGCATGTTGAGCAACTCCGCCGCCCGCGAGGTGGCTGCCTGGATGGCCTGCATGGGGGGCATCCCAAACTGGACCATATAGGGAAATTCCTGGGCAATGGATTGCGTCCAGGAAAATCCGCCCACATCGGTGCCAAAGGCGATCTTCACTCCCGCCTTGAGCGCCTTATTAAAGGAGGAGCCGTGGTTGGCTGCGCGGGCGCGGTCGCGAACGCCCTCCGGCGTGTTCTCCGCGGCCCATTGCTTATAGTAGATAGCCAGGGTGGGCACATACCACGTCCCCTGCTTTAACATCTGCTGGATGGCGGCATCGTCGAGGTCAAGGCCATGCTCGATGGAATCGCAGCCGCCATCGAGAGCGCGATGCAAGCCGGTCCCGTTATAGGCATGGCAGGCGACCTTTTTGCCCCAACCATGGGTCTCGTCCACGATGGCCTTCAGCTCCTCTACCGTGAGCGTAGGCTGAGACTGCAGATGGCCCTGGTCGTCCACCCAGGAGCGGTGGGTCATATACACCTTGACCCAATCGGCGCCATGATCGAGCTGCTCGCGGGCAGCTTTGCGCGCCTCCACCGGCCCGTCTATCAGTTGCGCCCCCTTCGGGACCTGGATCTCCGGCGCATAGCCCTCGAGCGGGTAGCCGCCTGTTGTGGAGATGGCGCGGGTCGCGGCAAAGATCCGCGGCCCGGGAATGTAGCCCTTGTCCACCGCCTGCTTGATGCCGACATCTCCATAGCCCGCCCCTTCGGTTTCGAGATCGCGGATGGTAGTAAATCCCTGCTCCAGGCAGCGCCGCGCGGAAACTGTGGCCCGCGCCGCTCGAAAGGCTAATGGATATTTCAGCAGTTGAATGTCGTACCCGCCCTCGGCAGGGTCTTCTCCCTGAAGGAATATGTGGGTATGGGTATCGATCAGGCCGGGCAGCACGGTCGCGGACGAGAGGTCGATCACCGTCGCTCCTGCAATTCCCTGGGCTTGTCCGCTGCCGCCGACGCTCACGATGCGGTTGCCACGGACTACGATGGTCTGGTTACGCAGCGGCTGCGCGCTTTTGCCGTCAATCAGGGTCCCGGCGTGGATGATTGTGACCGTTTCCGCGCTGCCTGCGTCCGGCTTGGCGTTCGCGGGGCTTTGGGCGGTGGCGAGGCAGCAGAGCAATGAGGCGGAGAGCAAGACTGCAATCTTTTTCATATATGTTTTTCTTCTTCCGTAAGAATGGCGTCGGCTTCAATCTCTACCAGCATGCGTGGATCATACAGCGCGCTCACCACGACCAGCGTGGCCGCCGGCCTGATCTCGCGAAAAAACTCTCCGTGGGCGCGTGTGACCTTGTCCTTGTCTTCGATATTGGTCAGGAACATGCGTGTGCGCACCACATCCTGCATGCCTGCCCCAGCTTTACGCAGAGCGCGCTCCATGTTGCGGAAGATCTGTACCGCTTGCGCATAAGCGTCGCCGATTCCGAGAAGCTCGCCGCGCTCATCGGTTGCGGTGGTCCCGGACAAATGGATGTAAGGACCGACTTTGACGGCGCGCGAATACCCCACCGTCGACTCCCATGGGGCTCCGCTCGAATAGTTGGTCCTTGGCATATCGTCCTTCGCACATCCCGGTGCAGGTACATCCATGCGAAGCAAACATTTTTGCACACTTCGTCAATTCCTATATTTCAAGCTCCCTAAAGCGGGCCTCCGGATCGTCTGCGCAGCTCCATTGGTAACCATTACCGGCGTTGCGAGGTAACACAGACAATTACCGATGCGGCTTACTACGGTGCCTTGCGCCAGGCCAGTAGACATGGGATTCTCAGGCATCGAAATGAGAGGGACAATATGAAGAAGCTTGGCTTGATACTGCTGCTTGGGGCCCTGTTAGCACCAATGTCATATGCGGATTCGGCGGAGCGCGCTCTCCTCACGTCGGTCGCTCCTGTATATCCTTCTGTGGCGAAGGAATTGAAGATTGGCGGAGTGGTGAAACTTCGGATCACTATTGATGCTGCCGGCTCAGTCACAAAGACGGAAACTCTCGGGGGAAATCCCATGCTGGTCGATTCGGCAGCTAAGGCTGTGGTGCATTGGAAATATGCTCCCGCTTCCGCTCCGACCTCAACTGTGATTTCGATTATTTTCAATCCTGCCAGCCCTTTTAATTCGCGCCCGAAATAGTTCTGCGCGGTGAAGCGGAGCAGCGACCCTGAGGCTGGGAGAACCTGAATTCTCTTTTCCCGGGCGCAGCGGAGGGAGCGACGGCGCTTATCCGCTGAAAGACCTCTTCCGATCTTTTGCTGGCGAGAAGGCCTGAATCACATCTCCGATGCGAGCGACTTCAGATCGTTCGACTTGCTTTGCTCGCAAGCTCGCGGCGCGCGGCGCTCATGATGACATTTCTTATTGTTGTCCCTAAGCGCTGGGCCTTTTTGTCCACTGCAGCTTGCAACCTTTTCATATCCGCCGCATATCAATGCGATTGAGAGGCTCTTCTCTTAAAACTTCTCTACCGGTAAATGGGGCGATATGCGGGAAATCATGCGGTGGGCTATTTCGTGCCTGGTGGCGGGCATCTTCTGTGCTTCGGCTTGCGCCGACAGCGTGCTGTTAAAGAATGGCGATCGGATTAGCGGAACGATTGACAAGTCGGATACCGAGAATCTGGTCATCAAGTCCGACTATGCGGGAGCGATCACCATCAAGTGGTCCGCCATTGACAAGATCTCGGCAAGCCAGCCGGTTTACGTGACCTCGCAAGCCGGGCAGGTGATCACCGGCACCGTAGAAACCGAAGGCGGCAAGCTCAACGTCACCACCAAAGACCTGGGCGTGGTTTCAGTATCCAAAGACGATGTGCGCGCCATCCGTTCACAGCAGGAGCAAGCGTCCTATCAGTCGTGGAACGGATTTCTGGATACCGGCCTGAGCCTGGCGCGAGGCAACTCCGAGAGCACTACCTATACTCTGGGAGCCAATGCCACACGTACCACGGAGAAGGACAAGACGGCGGCCTATCTCACCTACCTTACTTCCAGTGGGAGGACAAACGGGATCACCCTGACCACCGCAAAGTCGGTGCGCGGCGGCCTTCGCTACGACTTCAATTTAGGTCCACGGAGCTTCGCCTTTGCTTTTACCGATTTAGAGCACGATCCCTTTCAGTTGCTGAACCTGCGCAACGTGATCGGCGGCGGGGTGGGTCTTCACGCCCGCAAGACCGATTTCACCACCCTCGATCTTTATGCCGGCGGCGCCTTCGACCAGGAATTTTTCACCAATAATATCAGCCGCAGATCAGGGGAGCTTCTCTTGGGCGAAGAGCTGACTCATAAGATCAGTGGAAGCACCTCCCTGCGCGAACGGCTGGATCTCTTCCCCAACGTGAGCGATGTGGGACAGTTCCGCATGGTATTCGACACCTCCGCCGTAACCAAGCTGACGAAGGTCCTGGATTTTCAGGTGACGCTCAGCGACCGCTATCAGAGCAATCCATTGCCCACCATCAAGACCAACGATCTTCTGCTTACCACTGGATTGCGCTTCTCCTTTGGAGTCAAAGGACGGTAGCCAACGTTCCCAGTGCAGCGGGATCCATTGTCGGGGCCAAAATGAAGCCGGAGCCTGGGTGCAGGCCCCGGTGTTTTAACATCGGAAAGGCCCTAAACCATCTCTCGCACTTTGTCGTGGAAAGCGGTCCAGGCAATCTGGGTACGGTTTGGCTCTCCGCGCGCCAGAGACTCGGCAAACTTGACTGCCTGCTCGGCAGTGATTTTGCCCGGCATGGGAGCGGTAAGCGCATCCACTTCCGCCTCGATAATTACCGGTCCCTCGGTTTGAAGGGCCTCATCCAGAATATCGCCGGCGCGCTTGGGATCGCGGATGGTGTATCCTGCCCCGCCGCACGCGCGGGCGAAGGCGGCAAAGTCGATGGGATTGAGGTCCACACCATACTCGGGATTGCCCAGAAAGACCATCTGCTCCCACTTGATCTGGCCAAGAACATTATTTTTGATGATCAGCACTTTGATGGGCAGATGGTATTTCACCGCCGTGACGAAATCCGCCATCAGCATCGAGAAGCCCCCATCTCCAACCATGGCGAATACCGGCCGGTCAGGATAGGCGACCTGGGCCGCAATCGCATAAGGCAGGCCGCAGGCCATGGTCGCAAGATTGCCGGAGCAGGAATGCATCTGCCCGCGCTTGGCGGGAATGTGCCGCGCCCACCAGGTCGTGATGGTGCCGCTGTCACAGGTAAAAATCGCGTTGTCAGGAACGCGCTTGCCCAACTCATGCGCTACATGCTGCGGCTTCATGGGCTTGTCCATCCATGAGGAGCGTTCCAGCATGAGTTTGTTCCACTCCTTCATGCCGCGCTGCGCCTTCTCGATGAAGCTGCGGTCGCTTTTTTGATGCAGCAGGGCAAGCAGCTCGCGCAGTGTGCGGCCACTGTCCCCGACCAGGCCGACTTCCACCGGGAAACGAAGACCGATGCGCTTGGGATCGAGATCGATCTGCACGCCGCGCACGCCTTTGTTTTCCGGATAGAACTCGATGTAAGGGAAAGAACTGCCCACGATCAGCAGCGTGTCGCATTCCTCCAACGCTTCCTGGGATGGCCTGGTGCCAAGCAATCCGATGCCGCCCGTGGTGTAGGGATGGTCGTCGGGCACTGCCGCTTTTCCGAGCAGGGCCTTGATGATTGGAGCGCCCAGCTTCTCTGCCGCCTCAATCAGCTCGTCGGTAGCGTGCAGCGCTCCCTGTCCGCAGAGGATCACGACCTTCTTGCCTTCATTCAGAATGTCGGCTGCCTGGCGTAAGTCGCGCTCTTCCGGCAGACGGGCGCTGCGCGCGTACTCATGAGAAGTGTGGTGCGCAACATTGCGTTTCGAGCGCTTTTTCTTTTCGACCTCCATCTCCTGAAAATCGACGGGAATCGTAATGTGGGAGACCCCGTGATAGGAGATCGCCATGCGGCAGGCCAGGTCGGTCACGTTCTCCACGTGGGTTGGCCCCATGACGCGCTCGTTGTAGACCGCAACATCCATGAATAATTTGTCTAGCGCAACGTCCTGCTGGGTATAAGTGCCCACCAGATCGTGGTACTGCAAGCCGGTTATGGCCAGCACCGGGGCCTGGTCGAGCTTTGCGTCATACAGCCCGTTGAGCAGGTGAATTCCACCCGGGCCGGAGGTCGCAAGGCAAACTCCCAGCCTGCCGGTAAATTTGGCATAGGCGCAGGCCGCAAAGGCGGCCGATTCTTCGTGGCGCACCTGGATAAAACGGACCTTTTCCTGGCGTTTGCGCAATGCCTCCATAATCCCGTTAATGCCGTCTCCGGGGAGGCCGAAGATTGTATCCACCCCCCAATCCATGAGGGTCTCGATCAGAACATCCGCCGCTGTATTGCCTGCCATAATCCGCTCCCTTTTTTCTTATGATCGATAAGATGCGGAGCTTGAAAATCCCGTGGTGCGCTCTAGAGGAATTTCGTTTATTTGTGCCCTCATGGCGGATTGGCAACCTCACGCGCGCGATAGTCTTCTGAGCGTGATAGTTGAGTTTTTGGCCAGCTGCCTGGGCCCGATCTTCCACGGTTGTGATTTTTCAAAGCAGGAGCAGCAATTGCGCAAAGTGATTCTTGCTGTAGCTTATTTCGCAATCTTCCTTGGGCTGTGGCTTCTATTCGTAAACACCACGAAAGCCGATGAGCTCAGCGTGGGCCTCGCCGCCTCCGCCATCGCCGCTTACGCCACTCTGCTGGTGCGGACGGAGCAGGCGTTGCGCTTCTCTCCAACTTTGGAGCAGCTTCTGCAGGGAATTCGTCTGCTCTGGTACTTGCTGAGCGGCACCGGGGAGATTATGGTCGTGCTGGCCAAACAGCTGCTCGGAATCGGGCCCGCGAAATCCTTATGGCAAACCAAGCCGTTCGATGTGGGTGGAGAAGACCCCAACAGTCTAGCGCGGCGCGTCCTGGCGATCGCATACACCTGCGCCGCTCCCAATTTTATTGTCGGGGGGATCGATAAAAAACGAGGCTTGCTCCTTTATCACCAGGTGGAAAAGAGCGGCGTTCCCATCATGACGCAGAAGCTGGGAGCGCATCCATGAACGTCTGGCTGATCGCCGCAACCGTGCTGCTCTTTGCATTGCTCCCATGCGGCTGGACGGTGCTGCGCGGGGCGCCGGAGCGCCGGCTGGTCGGCCTGGAGATGACGGGCGTGGTTTGCACGCTGCTGCTCATGCTGCTCGCCCAGGGCTTCAACCGCTTGCCAATGTTCGATCTTGCCCTGGCCTTGGCGATCATGAGCTTTGGGGGAGGCCTGGTCTTCGCGCGTTTTCTGGAGCGGCTGCTATGAACGCGCACCAGTGGGCGATTGCCCTTCTTCTCGGCTTCGCGGTGGCCATTACCTGGATATGCTGCATAGGCCTGGTTGCCATGCGCGATCCCTACCAGAAGCTGCATTACATCGCCCCTCCGGCATCATTGGGCGTCTTCGCAATTTTTCTTGCGCTCCTGCTGCAAAAGGGCTGGAACCAGGCCAGCATTAAGGCGCTGATCATCGTCGGGGTCCTTACCTTGCTGAACTCAGTGGTAAGCCACGCTACTGCCCGCGCATTTCGCATGAGAGCGCATGGCGACTGGCGTCCCCGCGGGGAAGAAATTCAGGAGATGGATTGAGAGATGCTGGTAATGCAAATTGCAATCCTGGTGTTCGTGGCCATCGCCGGAGCGGGGGTGGTGCTCACGCGGGACCCCACCTCGCAGACCATTACCATCAGCTTCTATGGGCTTCTGCTGGCGATCATGTTCTTTATTTTTCAGGCCCCGGATGTGGCGTTGTCTCAGATCACGGTGGGAGCGGTGGCGCTGCCCCTGATGGTCCTGCTGGCGCTTTCAAAGATGCGGAGACACGCCGCGGCCCGCAAGCCGCAAGGGCGGGAAAAATCATGAACGAGCGCGCGAGGGCCACGCTGTTCCTGATTTCCATTCTGGGCTTCGCCGCGATTTCCGCATGGGCGGTCCATGACCTGCCGCCATTCGGCTATTATCGCGGCCCTTATGGCGATCTCCTGAACCAGGTCGCGGTTTATGAGCGGCACGCCACTGACGTGGTGAACGCGGTCACATACGACTATCGCGGCTTCGACACCCTGGGAGAGGAATTCATCTTATTTGCCTCGGTGACCGGGGTCCTGCTGCTGCTGAGAAAAACCGGATCGGAGCAGGAAAGGGAGCACGCGGAAAAAATCAGGAGGGCCGAGCAGGACAAGCCTCTATTAAGTGAGGCGGTGCGGGTGATGACCCTGGGCATGGTGGGCATGATGGTCATCTTTGGCCTGTACATCTCCCTGCACGGGCAACTCACCCCCGGCGGTGGCTTCCAGGGTGGAGTCATCCTGGCCAGCGCGCCGCTGCTGGTATACCTGGCCGGAAATCTGGAGGCGTTCAAGCGTATTACCACCAGCCCGCTGCTGAAGATTGCGGAGGCTATTGGGGCGGGCGGCTATGCTGTTGTCGGCCTTATTGCCTTCTTTGCCGGAGCGGCCTTCCTTACCAACGTGATTCCCCTGTACCAGACCGGCTCAGTCTTTTCCGCCGGGACCATCGCCGTGATCAGCGCCCTGGTCGGACTGGAAGTTGCAGGCGGCTTCGTGCTGCTCATGCACACATTTTTGCGCGAGGTCCTGGAAGACGAAGAGGAAAAGGACGAACGGAGATGAGTTACTTTCCCTATCTGATTGCGGTCTGGCTCTTTGCCTGGGGGCTGTACGGCATGGTCACCAGCAAGCATCTGGTGCACTTCATCATGAGCCTGGCGGTGATGCAGTCCTCCACCTATGTCCTGTTGCTGGCAATTGGATATCGCTACGGCGGCACCGCCCCTGTCTTTGCCGATATTCCGGTGGGAACGCCGGCCGTCGATCCGGTGATGCAGGCGCTGATGCTGACCGATGTCGTGGTCGAGGCCACGGTGATCGCTTTACTGCTCGCCATGGCGGTGAAGGCGAATGAGCGCGCCGGGACCCTTGATCCCAGCGAGCTGCGCTTCATGAAAGGATGACCGGAGAATCATGGGCCAACATCTGCCGGTCCTTCCCATAGCTGTTTCGCTGCTGGCAGCCGCATTTCTGTCCGCCGCGGGCGATGCGCTGGGACGCAGGCTCTCCGATTTGCTGGCCATTGCCACCGCGGCGTTTTCCCTGGTCGATTGCTGGCTGCTTCTGCGCCAATCGCTGGCCACTCCGGTGGTCTACTGGTTTGGAAACTGGATGCCGCGAAAGATGGTTTCGCTGGGCATCGGCTTTGTCGTAGACCCGTTCGGCGCCGGGCTGGGCGTCCTGATCAGCCTGCTCACCCTGGCCGCGCTGGTTTTTTCCTGGCACTACTTCGATGCCGCCGAGAACCACTTTCAACCGCTCATGCTGGTTTTTATGGGCGCCATGTGCGGCTTCAGCTTCACCGGAGACCTGTTCAACCTGTTCGTCTTCTTCGAGCTGATGGGAGCGGCGGCATTCGCGCTCTGCGGATTAAAGACCGAGGAGCCGGCCCCATTGCAGGGCGCCTTCAACTTCGCCGTCACCAATACCGTAGGCGCGTTTATCACCCTTACCGGGCTGGCCTATGTCTATGCCCGGACCGGCGCATTGAACATGGCGCAGATCGGCCATTCGTTTTCCCAGCATACCGATCCGCTGATCACGATCTCTTTCCTTTTTCTGGCGACTGGATTTCTGGTCAAGTCGGCGACCGTCCCTTTTCACTTCTGGCTGCCCGACGCCCATGCTGTGGCCCCTACTCCGGTTTGCATTCTCTTTTCCGGGGTGATGGTGGAGCTGGGAATCTATGCGGTCGCGCGTATCTACTGGACGATGTTTCAAACCCCCCTTGCGCCGCATACCCGTGAGCTGCGCGCTATCCTGGTGGGGGCGGGAGCGCTTACCGCGGTGGTCGGCGGGCTGATGTGCTTTGCGCAGCACCACCTTAAGCGCATGCTCGCTTTTTCCACCGTCAGCCATGCCGGTTTAATGCTGGTGGCCATAGGGCTGCTCAATCCGCGGGCGCTCGCCGGTTTTGCCATCTACCTGGTAAGCCATGGACTGTTCAAGGCGGGACTCTTCCTCTGCGCCGGCATTCTCCTGCACCGGCTGCAAAGCGTCAGCGAAAGGAAGCTCTTTGGCCGCGCGCGCAAGCTGAAATTTACCGCAGTCTTATTCGTGCTGGGCGCGCTGGGTCTTGCCGGGCTGCCCCCATTCGGCACCGCCGCCGGAGTACAAAAGATCGAGGCCGGGGGCGAGATGCTGCGCTATGGATGGATCTCATGGCTCTCTCTCTTCGCTGGGATCCTGACTGCGGGCGCGGTGCTGCGCGCCACCGCGCGCATCTTCTGGGGATGGGGTGACCTGCCGCCCTCCGATGAATCGGCGCAGCGCGATGAACAGCCGGAGACCAGGGAAGCCCATGGCCGGGTTGCAGCCTTTCTGTTTATTCCGGCCGCCGGCCTTATCTTTCTCGGCATGGCAGCCGGCCTTCTTCCGCAATTCTCGCAACGGGCGGAAATCGCCAGCCTGCAATTCCAAAACCAGGGGGAGTACATCAATCATGTGCTGGAGAATGCGCCCACCACTACTCCCGTCCCCGCTCCGGGGCCGAACCATGCCGGGCCGGTGCTGCGCGGCATCGCCTCGGCTATATCGGCGGTACTGCTTGCGCTGCTCTCAATTTATTGGAGGCGCGTGCCCGCACTGCTGCGTTTTGCCCATCGCCTTGAGCTCGGCAATCGAACATTGAAGGACTTTCATTCGGGACATCCCGGCGACTATGTCGCATGGCTTACCTTTGGAGTGGCCACTGCCGGGGCCCTGTTTGCAGGGTTGCTGCGATGAGTCAGCATCTCCGGCCGTGACGTTTATCGCGCCGCGATGGTCTCGGCTTCACGGGCCTCGCGGGGCTCTCCCGCGCGGCGGCTGACTTTGAACGCCAGCTGCCGCTTCGCGGGATCGACATCCACGATCACATGGTCGCCATGCAGGACCTCGCCTTCCAGGATCTTCATGGCCAGCGGGTCCTGAATCAGGCGCTGGATCGCCCGTTTCAGCGGACGCGCGCCATAGACGCGGTCATAGCCTTCGATGAACACCAACTCCTTGGCCGCGTCGGTGACCTCGATGGTGATCTTGCGGTCTCTGAGTAGTTTGCGCAGGTCCGCCAGCCGCAGCTCGATGATCTTCGTCAATTGCGCCTCGCTGAGAGGATTGAAGATGATGACATCGTCAATGCGGTTCAGGAACTCCGGACGGAAGTGCTGCTGCAGGACCCCCATCACTCGCTCCCGCGCCTCTTCAAATGCCTCCGGACTGCTGAGGCCTTCGCTGTTCAGGTGCTGGGCCCCAAGGTTGGAGGTCATGATGATGACGGTGTTCTTGAAATCGACGGTGCGGCCCTTGCTGTCCGTCAGGCGCCCGTCGTCGAGGATCTGCAAGAGCACGTTGAAAACGTCCCCATGCGCCTTTTCGATCTCATCAAACAGCACCACCGAATAGGGACGGCGGCGCACCGCTTCCGTGAGCTGCCCGCCTTCGTCATATCCTACATATCCCGGAGGCGCCCCGATGAGCCTTGCCACCGCATGTTTCTCCATGTATTCGGACATGTCGATGCGGACGATGGCGTGCTCGTCGTCGAAGAGAAACTCCGCTAACGCCCGCGCCAATTCCGTTTTACCGACGCCGGTGGGGCCCAGAAAGATGAATGAGCCAATCGGACGGCGCGGATCGCTTAACCCCGCCCGCGAGCGCCGGATCGCATTGGCCACGTGGGCAAGGGCCTCGTCCTGGCCGATCACCCGCTGGCGCAGACGCTCTTCCATCTTGATCAGCTTCTTGACCTCGCCCTCGAGCATCTTGGAGACCGGGATTCCCGTCCACTTGGAGACGATGCGGGCGATGTCTTCCTCGTCCACCTCTTCCTTCAACATGCGGCTGCTCGAGGCCTTGCCATCGGCCTGGGCGCTCAGCCGGGCCAATTCAGCCTCGGTCTGCCGCAACAATCCGTAGCGAATCTCGGCGACGCGCTGCAGATTGCCTTTGCGTTCTTCGCTTTGCTCTTCCAGCTTTAACTGCTCGATCTTTTCCTTCAGTTCGCGAATGCGCGAAATGGAGGCCTTCTCCTCCTTCCATCGCGTCTTAAGGGCAGTGGAGCGCTCGCGCAGCTCCGCCAACTCTTTTTCGACGGCTGCCAGCCGCTCGCGGGAATTAACATCGTCTTCCTTCTTCAGCGCCTGTTTTTCGATTTCAAGCTGCGTTGCCCGGCGTTCAAGCTGGTCGATCTCGGTGGGCATGGAGTCGATCTGGATGCGGAGTGAGGCCGCCGCTTCGTCAACCAGGTCGATCGCCTTGTCGGGCAGGAAGCGGTCGGAGATGTAGCGGTGCGAGAGCGTGGCCGCGGCCACAATCGCGGAATCCTTGATGCGCACTCCATGATGGACCTCGTAGCGCTCCTTCAAGCCGCGCAGGATCGCGATCGTGTCCTCCACATTGGGCTCGCCGACAAAGACGATCTGGAAGCGCCGCTCCAGCGCGGCATCCTTTTCGATGTATTTGCGATATTCGTTCAGCGTGGTTGCGCCGATGGCGCGCAGTTCGCCGCGGGCCAGCGCAGGTTTGAGCATGTTGGAGGCATCGATTGCGCCTTCGGCGGCGCCAGCTCCTACCAGCGTATGCAGCTCGTCGATAAAGAGTATGACCTGCCCCTGCGAGTCTTCGATTTCTTTGAGGATGGCCTTCAGCCGGTCTTCAAATTCACCGCGATATTTTGCCCCCGCGAGCATGGACCCCAGATCGAGCGCTACCAGGCGCTTGTTGCGCAATACCTCAGGCACGTCGCCCGAGATGATGCGCTGGGCCAGACCTTCGACAATGGCGGTTTTTCCTACGCCAGGCTCGCCGATCAGCACCGGATTGTTTTTCGTCCGGCGCGAGAGCACCTGGACCACGCGGCGGATTTCTTCGTCCCGCCCGATCACCGGATCGAGCTTGCCGCGCCGCGCCAATTCCGTCAGGTCCTTGGCATAGCGTTGCAGCGCCTGATATTTGGCCTCAGGATTCTGGTCGGTGACTTTTTGCGATCCGCGCACCGAGGTCAGCGCCTGCAGGATGGCTTCGTGCGAAGCGCCGCTGCGGACCAGCAGCGCCTGCGCCGGATCGTTCTTGGTCTGCGCCATAGCCAGGAGCAGATGCTCGGTCGAGACATATTCATCCTTGAATGCGTCCGCCTCTTTGAAAGCCTGGTCGAGGACCTTTTGCAGCGCATTGGACATCTGGGGCTGCGCCGCGCCCCCTGAAACTTTGGGCAAACGCTCAATCGCCTGCTGCGCCTCTGCCAGCAGCTGCTCCGGGGCCGCCCCGATTTTGCCCAGGACCGGTCCGACGATGCCCTCGCGATCTTGCAGCAGGGCAGCGAGCAGATGCATCGAGAACAGCTCGGGATTTCCGTGCTGCGCCGCGATCTCGCTGGCCGATTGTATGGCCTCTTGCGATTTGAGCGTCAATTTCTCCCAACGGATTGCCATTTTGAACTCCTGATCATTACTGATGCTGTGAAATTTATTTAAGAATCCCTTTAAAAAAGATGGGAGACAGTTCCCTTCGGGCCGTCTCCCATTTCCGATCGTTACTTCGTTTGTGCCGCTTAGGCTGCCTTGCTGGTGGTCTTCGCTTCGGACTTGCCCTCTACCGCCTTTTGTCCGATGTTTACCTTGATCTGCTTGGGCTTGGCTTCCGCGCGCTTGGCCAGATTGACCCGGAGCACGCCATCCACGTACTCGGCGGTGATGTTTTCCGGATCGACGCTGTTGGGCAACACAAACGAACGGGCAAAGCTGCCATAACGGCGCTCGATGCGATGGAAGTTCTCTTCCTTTTCTTCCTTCTCGAACTTGCGTTCGCCGCTGATCGTCAGCGTGTTGTTCTCCAGCTGGATGTCCACATCCTTCTGGTCGATTCCCGGAACCTCCAGCTTGAGAATGATCTTATGCTCGTCTTCGTAAATATCCACCGCAGGCACGAAATTGCCGGTGGAGAGCAGATCATCCTGCTGGCCGCGGTTGACGTCCTGAAACAGGCCATTCACGCGGTTCTGAAGATTTGAAAGCTCACGAAACGGGTCCCAACGAGTGATAACCATTGTCAATTAACCTCCTTAAAAACTTTAGATGCTGTATTTAGCATAAGAGGATAATAAAATGTGAGTGTATTATTGTCAATCATGTATTAATCGAAAGGTAGTATGCTAGTATCTTATTGAAAAATAGGATATTTATTTAGAATTCATTGAAACGGATTGAGGCAAAAGGTGGGACTTACAAAGGGGATCCAGACGGAAAATGACAGTTCGGACGAAGAGCTTTTAAAAGTTTTAGAGAGGTGGAGACAGATTGCTAATCGCGAGTTTCGATCTTCACTGTCTTTTTCCCAGATTCCGCGAGTATCCCTTTGAGTGCATCGCTGCCGACAACATCCTGAAGCTTCTTTTGTTCGGTTTCTTTTGGAAGCTTGTAATGGATATTGAGGTTGGCGATCTTCTCAAACGGTATATACAAATTGGCTCCGGGAATGAGGGTCCAATAGTGATCATCGATTGGAGTTTTAATGTTGCCCTCTTTCCTGTCCTCTTCATACTGCAGGAATTTAAATCTCTTGGTCCCTTTGAGTAGTATTCCCGAGAGATTTCCATCCACATCTAAAAAATAATCGGCAAGGCGTCCCTGATACAAGTGCTCATCCGTTGTCAGTGCATCCACAAGAACAAATCGGCCTTCGGATTTTGGAAAGTTGTATGTCGTTAATAAAATGTGCCACTCGGAGACACGTTTCAGCAGGACTTTATTTGCAAATAGCTCGTATGCGCGAAATCGACGAAGTGAAGCATAGTTATACGTAAGAATGCACCACGCACTGATCTCGGCCAGGAGCATCAAATATGTCCAAATCAGAAACCTAAATTGTCTCTTTTCAACGTGATCAGCGGCCGTCCACACTAAACTGGCATTCTCCTTAAAATAGGTTTCGCTATCAGCGGCCAATATTAAGGTGCGATAATCTGCCGTCCTAGATTCATTTTCTTCATTTAAGACAAATGGATGATGACCCATAAACGGAATTGTGAGTGATAGAATCCAAGCCGCGAAAACCGGCAGAGCAGCAACAAGAATGCCGAATACTACCTCTTCAGTTTGGGTACGCTGAAACTTCTTTAACGGAGTAAACCAAGATGTAATTCTGCGAAATAAAAGGTCGGGAATTAAAATATAAAGCCCCAGCATTGCTGAGGCTAAGAGTGCAATCACGATTAAGCGTTCACCTTTATGCGGCGGAAATCCTTAATCCGCTCTTTTGGTCCTCGAACACTTCTCCATTTTTGAGTGCGGCTGTAATTTCCTGAGCTTTTTCCCTGAGTATTTTTTCCAGCCTTCTTTTTAACACTTCTTCTGGAAGCTCTTCCGCTAGCGCTTTGGAGAGCTGCTGTAAATCTGATGTCATAGAGTTATCTTCCTCTTACAATTATAGATGCACGAAAAACTCGTCAAGATCAAGTTTAAAATGCATCCTCAAATGCATTTAATATTGCGCCTTTGATTTCCTTGTTGATTATAAGACGTTTCCAGGATTACCAAAGTGCGCTTTTACTCAGTGACTACAATGCAGCATTTCAGGTAAGCGGTCTCAGGAATTCCGGCGATTATGGGGTGGTCCTTACTTTGCCCGCGAACCTCCACCAGTCGTAGCCGGCGGCGCGCATCGATAGCGGCGGTGTGGAGCATTTCCAGGAAATCCTGTTGCGAAACATGATGAGAGCAGGAGCAGGTCACCAGCAGGCCCCCTGGATTGAGCATTTTCAGGGCGCGCAGGTTCAGCTCTTTATATCCGCGTAGCGCGGTAGGCAGGGCGCGTTTGCTTTTGGCGAAGGCCGGCGGATCGAGGACGATGGTGTCATAGTTCTCCCCCGCATCGGAGTAATCGCGCAACAGGTCGAAGGCATTGGCCTCGATCCATTCCGGCGATTGCGGCAACCGCTCTTTATTCAAAGCGGCATTTGCATCGGCCTGCTCCAGGGCGGGACGCGAGGCATCCACTCCCGTTACCTCAGCGCAGACCCGCGCCAGATGCAGGGCGAAGCCGCCCTGATAGCAGAAGACATCGAGCGCCCTTCCCCGGGCAAATTGGGCGGCGGCGGCATAGTTTTCCCGCTGGTCGAGGAAGGCGCCGGTTTTCTGCCCGGCAGCCGCATCATAGGCGAAGCTAAGGCCATTCATCTCGATCACGGTCTGAGTTTTCTCACCATAGAGCAAGCCTCCGGGAATGGGCGGCAATTGCTCCAGCTCCCGTAGATGGGGTTCCACGCGCTCCACTACCGCCTGTGGTGAAAGCTCCTCGACCAGCACATCGAGGACGCTCCTGCGCAGCTCTGGCCGGTCCATGGCCTGGGTAAGGAATTGCACCGTGATGACGTCGTTGTAGCGGTCGGCAATCAACCCGGGGAGCTGGTCCGCCTCGCTGAAGACCAGGCGGCAGGCATTCGCGCTCTTTTGGATTTCAAGCCTTTCGCGATATTGCAGAGCGGAGCGCACCCTGTCCGCCACCAGCGCGGGCAAATCGGCTTCCGCGATCTCCCCGGAGGAAAGCAGGCGCAGCGCAATCTGCGAGGAAGAGCTATAGAGGCCGCTGCCCAACACGCGCTGCTGTTCGTCGGCAATAGAGACCAGCGCTCCTGGCGCGATCTCTTCTGTGGGGATGAGGTCGGAACGGTAGACCCAGGGATGTCCCGCGCGCAGTCTTAGGGCCGCGCGGCGGTTGATCTTTACGATGGGGAGGGTTGAGTAAGGTGATTTTTGGGCCCGGAGAGAAGAACGTTGGCGCATCAGCAGCGATTGTATTTGAAAATCTCTCCTACCGTTTTCGAACTACTTGGTCTGCCTGCAGCCGCTCGATCGAGTTCCGCGCATCGGGGGCCAGAGGATTATCCGGCGACTCCTGCAGAAATAGCTCATATTCCTTGATGGCCTCTGCGGGCTGGCTGCTCGCCTCCAGAGCGCGGGCGGCTATCACATGGGAAACGGCAAATTTTTCATGCGGCAAAGCATGGACTTTTCTGGCCGTTACGATCGCAGCGTCATTCTCTCCATTGATCAGCTGGCAATTGGCCAGCATCGTCATTGCCTCAACATCATTGGGAGCAAGCGCGACAACTTTCACCAAGGGGCCTTCCGCTTCTTTAAACTTCTGCTCTTTCAAATCCAATTTCCCCAGGTTCCAGTAGGCGCTGGAGGACCGGTCATCCGCCGCAATCGCCCGTTCGAAATACCTTCTCGCCCCACTCAGGTCCTTCTGCTGGATCGCGAGCACTCCAAGATTGTTGAAGGCGGCAGCATAGGTTGGATAGATCTCCGCAGCCTGGCTAAATCGTTTCCCAGCCTCCTCGAAGTTGCCATGCTCCATCGCATCGGCGCCCTTTTCAAGCTCTTTGCGCGCCTTCTCCGGGATCCGAAATTCGCGCACCGAAATCTGTCCTCCGGGCGTTTGCGCATTCCTTTCTTCTTTGGGACGAACGTAAACCAGAAACAACAGCGATGGCTGGCAAGGTTGCAGGGTCAGGGTCTCCGAGGTAGTCGTCATGATTCCCATTCCGGTCACGTGGGCGGTGTACTCTCCCGGGGGCACACCAGGAAACATAGCGTCTCCGTTGGAGTCGGTCATCATCTGGTCGAAGATCCCGCCTGCAAACATGAGCAGCTGGACGCTCGCCGGCTCGGTCACGCGGCGTTCATTCGGGTAGGCGATGCGAACCCGCAGTGCGGTGCCTTGAGGACAGCCGCTCTTTCCAGCTGAGTTTGGAATAGAAGCAGGACCTTGGGCGTTGACGGTTAAAACGGCAGCTAAGCCAAGAAGGAGAGCGAAATTGAGGGTGTAAATACGGCGCCGCACGGGAGACCTCCAGACGAGCGGATCCGGGATGCAATAGCAGCTTGCCCTATTCATGGGAGCTGCTGCTGAAGGGCAATGCAGAAAGCAGGTGCCAACCAGATCGACTGGCAGAATGCCCCACAGCTTCCTCATTGTACGCCGAATTTTCGGCGGATTCCTCCAGTGAATCCGCCCTCCTGCGAAGAGCAGCCGCCCTACCTAGGGGCTTGACAGATCCATCCTCCATCGATTAAAACATATGTTTGAAACCAGTGTTTTAATTTATGTCGTATACCCACCCCGATTCGGATTTTCATGGACCCGCCTCCAAGGGCGCGGCCGCGGACGCTCCTGCCCGTTTATTGCAGGCCGCCCGCCGCATGTTTGCCGAACGAGGCATCGCCGGCACCAGCATCCGCGAGCTGGCCCAGGAAGCCGGAGTGAACATCGCTGCGGTCAATTATCACTTCGGCAGCAAGGAAAATTTGTACCTGGAGACGCTGCGTTTTTGCTATCGGAACAGCGAAGCGCTAAATCTGCGCACCCAGCATATCCTGGAGCGCGCCATCAAAGCGGGGACGCAGAAGGCGGCCATGCAGGGGATTCGCGACTATGTGCGGGAATTTTTACAGGCGCTTTTCCAGTCTGAGGAAGCCGCGTTGCAGGCCAAGCTGATGATCCGCGAGATGAGCGACCCGAGCCCCGCGCTGGAAGTGATTATCGGCGAATTTATCGCCCCCAAGAAAGAGCTCCTGGTTACATTGATCGCCCAGGCGCGTCCCGCCCTGCGCCACAGCAAGGACCTGCCACTCTATGCCTCCAGCATAATCGGCCAATGCCTGCATTGCCGCAATGCCCTGCCAGTAATGCTGCATTTTTTAAATGAAAAGAAAATGACGGCCGAATTGCTGGACCACATTGCGGAGCACATCGCGAACTTTTCTCAAGCCGGGCTGATGCATGCCGACGAGTTCTCCAATCGCTCGAAATCAGCGAAAGAAAAATAAATGATGACGGAATTCACTTTCAGCGCGCGCAAGGACCGGATCCGGACGGCGAATCTTCCGCTGGACCCGCGACCGCGCATTTCTTTGCATAAATTTCATCGATTCCCTTTGTCCAGACATCTTGATTCTGTGCAGGCCATCTCGAATACTGAAATGAAAATCGCATCCCGATTCCGGAGCAGCCGGGCTTTAGCATTTTTATTTGCCGCAGTCATGCTGGCCGCATCTGCGCCGTTGCCGGGCCAGATGGGCCCGAGTCCCACCGCGGCAGCCCAGCCGGCGCGCAGCAGCCAGGCAATCCAGCTTCCCGCCAATCCGGGAGCAAACCTGGAGCCGCAAAGCCCCATTCTGGGAAGCGTTCCGGAAGGAGAGGTCACCAGCCAGGAGGTCCCTCTCTCCATCACGGATGCGATCAACCGCGGACTGAAGCACAATCTCGGGCTGCTGCTGAATGAAACCGGCGCGCAGAGCGCGCGGGCGCAGCGCCTGCGCGCCCTGAGCGATTTGCTTCCCAATGTCAATGGCGCCGTGCGCGAGAGCGTGCAGCGGGTCAACCTGAAGGCGTTTGGCTTCCCTCTGCCTCCCGGCACGCCGTCCCTGGTAGGACCATTCGGCAATTTTGATTTGCGGGCATCGGGCAGCCAATCGATTTTTGATTTGACCGCCGTGAATCGGGTGCGCTCCGCCAACTCGGAGGTGAAAGCCGCCGAACTCAATTACCGCAGCGCGCGGGAGCTGGTGGTGCTGGCCGTGGGATCGATCTATTTGCAGGCGGTCGCGGACCTCTCCCGGGTAGAGGCGGCGCAGGCGCAACTGCAAACTGCGCAGGCGCTCTTCCAGCAGGCCACCGATCTGCAAAAGGCCGGGGTCACGGCCCGCATCGATCCTTTGCGTTCGCAAGTGGAGCTTGAGGCGCGGCAGCAGGAATTGATCGTCGCGCAGAACGATCTCGATAAGAACAAGTTGAGCCTGGCCCGGGTAATCGGCTTGCCTATTGCCCAGCCCTTTAAGCTGACCGATCGCATTCCCTTCGCACCGCTGGCCGAGTTGGATTTAGAGGGCGCGCTGCAACGGGCTTACACTCGCCGTCCCGATTATCTGGGCGCGCAAGCCCAGGTGGAGGCGGCGGAGCGCTCCAAGCAGGCGGCGGAGTTGGAATATTTGCCCTCGGTTGGGGTCAGCGGCGATTTTGGGGCCCTGGGACTCACTCCGGGAGATGCCCGGAACACATATTCGGTGGCCGGCATGCTGCGGGTACCCATTTTTCAGGGCGGCAAGATTCGTGCCGACGTGCAACAGGCGGACGCTACTTTACGTGAACGCAAGGCGGAGCTCGCCGACCTGCGGGGACGAATCGAATATGAGGTGCGCAGCGCTTTTCTTGATGTGCAGGCGGCAGCCAAGCAGGTGGAAGTGGCCCAGACCAATCTCAATCTCGCAAATGAGACCCTGGCTGAATCAAAAGACCGCTTCTCGGCCGGCGTTGCCGACAATCTGGAGGTAGTGCAGGCCCAGCAGTCGGTCGCCGCCGCCAATGACAATTACATCGGCAGTCTCTACCAGCACAACGTCGCGAAAGTGACCTTGGCCAAAGCACTGGGCATCGCGGAAGAAGCAGTGCGGAATTATCTCGGAGGATCAAAGTAATGGCCCGCAATTCGGAACTAGAACAACCCGTTGAAATACAGGAGCCGGAGATACAGCAGCCGGAGCGCACGCCGGAGAGCCACGATGGAGCGCCGGCCCGGAATGGCGGCGAGTCTCGGGAACGGCCCCAGGGACGGGACCGCGATCTGTCGCGCCGGGAAAAGGCGGGGAATTTCTTCCGCGAGCATCCGCTGGCGCGAATCGTTGTGATTGTGGTCGTGCTGGCGCTGGTTGCTGGCGGAATCTTCCTTTGGATAGAGCATCTGACATGGGAATCCACCGACGACGCCCAGGTCGAAGGCCACATCACGCCCATGAGCGCCAAGATCTCCGGCACCGTGCAGCAGGTAAAAGTAGATGAAGGACAATCGGTAAAAGCGGGAGACGTTCTGGTGGTGATCGATCCTGCCGACTACCAGGTTGCGCTGGCGCGCGCGCAGGCGGACCTGGCCGATGCTGAAGCCCAGGCGCACGCCGCCAAGACCAATGTTCCCATTGAGTCGATCAGCACCTCCAGCCAGATCACCTCCGCCCAGGCGGACGTTGAAAATGCGCGGGCCGGGGTAATGGCTGCGCAGCAGCAGGTAGACGCGGCGCGGGCCCAGCTGGCCCAGGCGCAGGCCACCGCAGCCAAGAACACCGCCGACCTGGAGCGTTACAAGCAGCTCGTCGCCAAGGAAGAGATCTCCCGGCAACAGTATGACCAGGCGGTTGCCGCCGCCCAGGTAGGCATTGCCGGAGTTGCATCCGCTCGCGCCACCCTGTCTGCGGCCCAGCAGCAGGTGTTGCAGGCCAACGGCCGCCTGCAACAGGCACAGGCTGCGTTGCGCAATGCCGGGACTGCTCCGCAACAGATTTCCGTTACTCGGTCACGTGCAGCCTCTGCCGATGCAGCCATGGTGCGGGCCGAGGCCGCAGTGAAGCAGGCACAACTCAATCTGGAGTACACCATTGTCAAGTCGCCGGTGGATGGCGTGATCGGACGCAAGTCGGTCGAAGTGGGGCAGAACGTCCAGCCCGGCCAGGAACTCCTGACGGTCGTCCCCTTAAAGGACGTGTGGATCATTGCAAACTATAAAGAGACCCAGCTCAGGAAGATGCGTCCCGGGCAGCAGGTCCGCATCAGCGTGGATGCCTATGGCCGCGAGTACAAAGGCCATGTGGACAGCATTGGAGCGGCCACGGGAGCGATGTTCAGCCTGCTTCCTCCGGAAAACGCGACCGGCAACTATGTGAAAGTGGTGCAGCGCGTTCCGGTAAGGATTGTGCTTGAGCCCGGAGAGAACCAGGATGAGCTGCTGCGTCCGGGAATGTCGGTGGAACCAAAAGTAAAAGTGAGATGAGCGGCAGCGCGAACATACAGGCTGCCGAGCAGCCCTGGAAGCCGCGCCATAATCCCTGGCTCATCGCGCTTACGGTGACGTTGGCGACCTTCATGGAGGTGCTGGATACCAGCATCGCCAACGTCTCGCTGCCCCATATCGCGGGCAGCCTCTCCGCCACTCAGAACGAAGCTACCTGGGTGCTCACCTCTTATCTGGTCTCGAATGCCATTGTGCTGCCCATGAGCGCCTGGCTCTCGGGCATCTTTGGCCGCAAACGCTTTTACATGGGCTGTGTAGCCATCTTCACCGCCAGCTCATTTTTTTGCGGACTCGCCCCCAGCCTCCCGGTCCTGATCATGTTGCGCATCATGCAGGGCGTAGGTGGAGGCGGCCTCCAGCCCAGCGAGCAGGCGATCCTAGCCGACACTTTTCCTCCCGCCAAGCGCGGCGCGGCATTTGCTCTTTATGGCATTGCCGTGGTCATGGCGCCCGCCATCGGGCCCACGCTGGGCGGTTACATTACGGACAATTTCAGCTGGCGCTGGATCTTCTTTATCAACGTTCCCGTAGGCATTCTTTCGCTCATACTGACTTCGCGGCTGGTCGAAGACCCGCCGCATCTGCGCGGCACCAGCCTGGCCGGCATCAAGCCGGATTACATCGGCCTGGGCCTGATCGCGCTGGGCCTCGGCTCGCTGCAGGTGGTGCTCGACAAAGGACAGCAGGACGACTGGTTCTCCTCGAATTTTATTGTCTGGCTCACCGTGATCGCCGTGGTCTGTATTGCAATTGCATTGATTTGGGAGTTGCGGCAGAAAAATCCGGTGATGGACCTCAGTCTATTTAAAGACCGCAATTTCGCCTTTGGCACCTTTTTGTTATTCATGCTGGGATTCGTGCTCTTTGGCAGCACCGTCCTGCTTCCCTTGTTCCTGCAGAACCTGATGGGATACACCGCCGAAGAGAGCGGGAAGGTCCTCTCTCCCGGAGGCTTCGCCATCATGCTGCTGATGCCGCTGGTCGGCTTCCTGGTTTCGCGGGTCTCGGCGCGCTATCTGGTCAGCGTTGGCTTCATCATCAGCGGTCTGGCGCTGGTCCACATGTCGCACTTCAACCTGAATATCTCGTTTTCCCAGGCCATGTGGACGCGCATCTTTCAGGCCTCAGGGCTGGCGTTCCTGTTTGTGCCGCTGAATACTGCGATTTATGGGACCGTCCCTCGAAACAAGAACAATAATGCCTCGGCGCTGATCAATCTTTCGCGCAACCTTGGCGGCAGCTTTGGGATCTCGCTGATCACCACCATGCTGGACCGCCGCTCGCAGTTCCATTTCAGCCGGCTGGTCAGCCATTTGACCCCTTATGATCCCCGCTACCGGGCGATGCTGCTGGGGATCGCCCGTCTTTTACAAAGCAAAGGGAGCAGCTCAGCGATGGCGGCCAAGCAAGCCTATGGGCTGCTCTTCGGCCAGGTCCAGCGCGCGGCTACCACCCAGGCGTTCCTCGATATTTTCCACGTTCTCGCATACCTCATGTTCGCGTTGATCCCGCTGGCGCTTATGCTAAGGAAAAACGATCCATCCAAAGGCCCGTCCATGGGCCACTAACCTTCAAGGAGTACTCGCTATGCAACAACGCAATCTCGGAAAATTGGGCGTCTCCGCCATTGGCCTCGGCTGTATGGGGATGTCGGAGTTCTACGGCACCCCCGATGACCAGCAGTCCATCCGGACGATCCATCGCGCCATCGAACTGGGCTGCACCTTCCTCGATACTTCGGACATGTATGGCAGCGGCCACAACGAAGAGCTGGTTGGGCGTGCGGTCCGCGACCGCCGCGACAAAGTCACGATTGCCACTAAATTCGGCATTACTCGTACTGAAGGCGGCGGCTTTGGCGAGGTGAATGGACGTCCGGAGTACGTCCGCGCAGCCTGCGACGCCAGCCTGAAGCGCCTGGGCATCCAGGTAATCGATCTTTACTATCAGCATCGCGTGGACGAACAAGTGCCTATCGAAGAGACCGTCGGCGCGATGGCCGAGCTGGTAAAAGCGGGGAAGGTCCGTTATCTCGGGCTCTCCGAGGCGGGACCGGAGACGGTCCGCCGCGCCCATGCCGTCCATCCTATCAGCGCCTATCAGGGTGAGTACTCGTTGTGGACGCGTGAGCTGGAAAGCATCATCCTGCCCGTCTGCCGGGAGTTGGAAATCGGCTTCGTCGCTTACAGCCCGCTGGGCAGAGGCTTCCTCACCGGCTCGTTCAGTGCCCCTACGGAGCTGTCGGACAAAGACACGCGCCGCAATCATCCTCGCTTCCAGGGAGAGAACTTCGACCGCAACCTCCAGCTGACCAGGCACATCCGGCAACTCGCGGATGCGAAGGGATGCACGCCGGCCCAGCTCGCGATTGCCTGGGTGCTGGCGCAGGGCAATGATGTGGTTCCCATTCCCGGCACCAAGCGGGTCACCTACCTGGAGCAGAACCTTCAAGCCATGAATGTGAAGCTTACAGCCGAGGAGCTGCGCGCCATCGATGAGCTGCTGCCGCCCGGAGCGGCCACCGGCGAGCGCTATCCCGGACTCGCCCTGAAGAAGGTGATGGTGGAGGCGCCTCGGAAAATTGCCTAGTCTTCGATAAGGCCCGGTGATTATATGCCGGGCCTTTGCTTGCGAATAAGAGGCTGGAACGTTACAACGTAAAATGGAGCGCAGGAAGGAAGCGAAACAATGAAGTTCAGAAAGTTGGGCCGTACCGGTTTTGAGGT
>CAZONJ010000021.1:0-39753 GCA_964581225.1 uncultured Terriglobales bacterium
TTTCCGGTTGCGCCCGGCGGAAGCGGGGCCAGCAGCTGCTCCTTGCGATAGACCAGGTTGGTGGCATTGAGAGTTGCCAGCTCGAATCCATGGCCGTGCGTGATCGCATCCGTGGGGCAGGCTTCTACGCAGTATCCGCAAAAGATGCAGCGATTGTAGTCGATGTTGTAGACGGAGGCATAACGCTCGGCGCCGCTGATGCGGGCCTCTTCCTTGTTTTCGGCGGCCTCGATATAAATGCAGTTGGAAGGGCAGGCGGCGGCGCAAAGAAAGCAGGCCACGCACTTTTCCAGGCCATTCTCGTCGCGTTGCAGGACGTGCAGACCGCGAAAGCGCTCCTCGAACTTCGCGCCCTTGAATGGCCCTGGCCCATCGGGATAGTTCTCCACCACGGTAGGAGCAAACATCTCACGGAAAGTAATGGCCATGCCTTTGGCAATCGCGCCAATGTTCTTCAGGATCGACATAAACTCATTATAAAGGGGGCGGTTTGAATTTCGTCAATGCCGCCCTCCGGCCGCAGCGTTGCGAATTTTTTTTCCAATGTCATAAGTCGATCCCCAGGCCCTTCCATTTCTTGTCAACCAGCGCCTTGACTTCAGCGCTCATCGCGATCTCATCCGGCCAGGGACGCTGAAAGCCCTCCGCCGGCCACTTGCGGGTAGCATCGATGCCCATCTTGGAGCCGAAATTCGGCAGGCGCGAGGCATGGTCCAGCGAATCCACCGGGCCGAGCGTGAACTGGATGTCGCGCTCCGGATCGATATTGTTGCAGACCTTGAGTACGACATCCGGGATGTCCTGCACGTTGACGTCTTCATCGACCACCACGATGCATTTGGTAAACATCGCCTGGCCCAGCGCCCAGATCCCGTTCATCACCTTGCGGGCATGGCCGGGATACGACTTGCGGATGGAGACGATCATCAGGTTATGGAAGACGCCTTCCACCGGAAGATTTACATCCACGATCTCCGGAAGCGTGAGCCGCATCAGCGGCAGGAAGATGCGCTCCACCGCCTTGCCCATCCAGGCATCCTCCATCGGCGGCTTGCCCACGATGGTAGTGGCATAGACCGGGTCTTTGCGATGGGTCACGCAGGTCACATGAAAGACCGGATACTCGTCAGGCATGGTGTAAAAGCCGGTGTGGTCGCCGAAGGGCCCTTCGGAGCGCAGCTCGTCCAGATTTACATAGCCTTCAAGGACAATCTCCGCGTTAGCTGGGACTTCGAGGTCCACCGTCTCACACTTCACCAGCTCCACCGGCTTCTGCCGCAGGAAACCAGCGATGATGAACTCTTCCACCTCCGGAGGCGCGGGCACGATCGCCGAAAAGGTAAGCGCCGGCTCGGTGCCGATGGCGACCGCAACTTCCAACTTGCCGGAGGGACGTTCCCCCGCCGCCAGCACCGAACCCCCAGACGAGCGGGCCATGATGTCCACCTGGGCGGACTTCCCTGCTCCCGCAGCGGCGCCGGCGCGCAGCATGTCACGATAATGCTCGGCGGCGACCTTCTGCCGCTGCCAGTGCATTCCGGTGGTGCGCTCGTCGTAGACTTGCATGCGGTACATGCCTACATTCCGCTTGCCGGTCCGGGGATCGCGGGTGATGACGCATGGCAGGGTGATAAAGCGTCCGGCGTCCTGCGGCCAGCATTGCAGGATAGGAAAATCCAGCAGTGAGAACTTGTCTTTCCTGATGACCTCTTTGCATGGCCCGGTCGAGACGGTCTTAGGAAAGAATTTGCCCAAGTCGGCGAGCATAGGAAGCATCTTGATCTTGTCGAGCAGCCCTTCAGGCGACTTCATGTTCAGAAGCAGCCGGATGCGCTCCGCAATCTCGTCCAGCGAATCCACTCCCAGGGCCATGCGCATGCGGCGCTCCGAGCCGAACTGGTTGATCAGGACCTGCGCTCCGCGATGTCCTTTTACGTTTTCAAAGAGCAGCGCGGGGCCACCCGGCGACGAATTCTTAGAATGGCCGTTGCCTCCCGATTTGGAGACCCGGTCGGTAATCTCGGCAATCTCTAGCACCGGATCCACCTCCGTCCGCACCCGCTTGAGCTCCCCCGCCTTGTCGAGGGCGGCTATCCATTCCCTAAGATCGTTATAGGCCAATTTTGCTCCCTGCTCCGCCCGGAGAAAACGCGGAAAGCAGCTTTCTCTCGCGGTTGGAAAGCCTGATTATACCCGCAGCTTCGCCTTGCATTTTCCGGGATGTCGAAAGCTTTCTTCTACATAGGAGAGCTGCAACTTAAATTCAGAGGCTCACATCTCATGAAAGGACTGTTACAGACTTGTTCTCAGGGGTGTCTCCATAATGGCCGCAGAGGTAGCTCGGGAATCTGAATATCTGGACGCGCTTTGTACCCTTACCCTTAATCCTCTTCAAGCCGCGAAGGCCCTGGCCCTGGTTGGCTCGCTCACCAGCAAGGAACGCCAGGAGTTCCTTTCCCTGGCCGATTCTCACCACGTGATCGTGCGGGCCATGCAGGTGATAGCGCCATACGCCGGGCGCACTGGCAATAGCGACCTGGCAGCGTGGGCGCAAAACGCGATTGAGGGCGAACAGGCGCGGATCGCCAATGCATTGACGCGGCTTGAATCCATCTGCAACGAATTGGAGGCTGCGGGCTGCCGCACCACGGTAATGAAGTCTCTCGATCATTGGCCCGACCTGGGCAATGATCTTGACCTCTACTCCACCGCCAGTGAACAGGAGATCGTCGACGTCATGACCCAGCGCTTCAGGGCCCACGTGGAGGCGCGAAGCTGGGGCGACCGTTTGGCCAACAAGTGGAATTTCGCCATTCCCGGACTGAAAGAATCGGTGGAGGTACATGTCCGGCGCTTGGGCCAGACCGGCGAGCATACGCAACTGGCGCAGCGCTTTGTCACCCGCCGCTGCAAGAAGACGGTCGAGGGGCACACCTATTTTGTCCCCGCGCCGGAAGAGCGGATCATCGTCGCCACCCTGCAACGCATGTACCGTCACTTTTATTTCCGGGTGTGTGACCTGGTGAACTCGGCAGCGATTATCGAATCCGGCGGGCTGAATTTTGCCGAACTGCAGGACATCAGCGAAAAAGCGGGAATATGGCCGGGCGTGGCCACGTATATGGTCATCGTCTCCGACCATGTGAAGCGCTATCGCGGGGTACCGCTCAAGCTGCCTCAGTCCGTGCTCTCGGCGGCCCGCTTCGGCGGCGACCAGATCAAGCCGCGCGCCCGCTTCCTGCGTGTTCCCATGATGCCGCAAGGGGCCGCGCTCTATACCCATCAGCTAACCAGGACGGCCTTCAGCGGCGATGTTCCAGCGACCTTCCGCCTGAGCCTGCTTCCCCCTCTGGCCTCAGCCGCGGCTGTGGCTTATAAGATCACCGGCAGCGATAAAGGGGTGTGGTAACAGCGCCGGATCAAGTCCGGTTCAAGACATGCAGAAGACCCCAGGAGGACCATATCGCGTCCACTTGGGGTCTTTTGCATTTTTGTCGATGATCTTGAGGGAAGCTCAGTTCACCGTTACCTGGATTGCGACGCTGTGAGTCAGGCTGCCGCTGGTCCCCTGCACGGTAACCGTACCATTCAGTGGTTGCGGGGGTGGGGGCGGGGGAGTGTTAGCAATGGGCGTGGGGGTGCTTTGCTTGCTGCCTCCTCCGCAGGCGATCATCGCCCCTGCCAGAGCAATCAGCGCGATCACAAAGAACACATTCCAGAGCGCGCGTTTCCTGCCCTTTGGTGCATGTTCGCGGCGTGTCCATGAGCTGATCCATAAGCCCGCAAGAAAGACAAAGCTGGATCCAGCCTCCCAGCCAAAATGAGAGCGCGGCAGGCTGGCAAGCGTAGCGGGCGGCGTGACAGTAAGGGTGGCCGTGCCGGGCGGATTGGTAGTGGACGGGCTCACCGCGCAGGTGGTTGCGCCCAGCGTGGAAGATACCGTGCATGTAAGATTCACGGCGCCGGAGAAGCCATTGCCTAAGTTCAATGTGATTGTGTCGCTGGCAGCCGCGCCGCCATGGGTAAGCGTGAGGTTGTTGGCGCTGGCGAAAAGCTGAAAATTTGGCGGCAAGGTGGGGGCCCAGGCAAGCACCAGATTGTTGGCGTCCGGCGAACCCCAACCGCTGGCCAGATCGTATCCCACTCCTGCGGTGTATCCAATGTAACCGGAGCCGCCGGTGGGACAGTCCGGGTTGCTGCCCGGTGTACATGGGACCTTATTATCCCCGGAGGTAATATCGTGAAAAGCGTTGGGCGTGCTCGCAGCAAGCGAGTAGATAGAGGCATTGGCGTTGCCCAGGGAAGAAGCCGACTTTTGAGTCACTAACGCCAGTATTCCGGAAAAAGTCGGGGCGCCGGCCGAGGTGCCTCCGTAAACCGTTAAGTTATTGTTCCCTTGGCGATAGCCATTCACGCAACTTCCCTGGCTGCAGACCAGATATCCATCATGATTGGCGGAGGCAGTGAGAGAGACGTCGGGCACGTCGCGCATACTGTCATTGGGCACCCCGCGGCCGGTTTGCCATGAGGGTTTTGGGAACTGTGAGCTCACTCCCCCGCCGCTGGCGGATAAAGAGCCTCCATTCGCAATCACAGAAGCGGTGTCGTTCCAGACTATCTCCGGGATGTAAGAGATCGCCGAGCCATTGCTGGCGTTATTGGTGGTATTCCAATAAGTCGATGGGGAGGAACCCTCGTTGAACTCGGTGCCGCCTACTCCGGTCACAGACGGCAAGCTGGCGGGCAGGTCCACTGCCAAGCCGTGCGTCGCCGAGGTCACCTTGGTCGTGCCGGTGGGGTAATCGCAGTCGGCGGCGCCGGTGTCGCCGGAGGCGGCGACAATCGTCTGTCCCTGGGCATTCGCGGTTTGCCCCATGGACTGCAGCGAAGAAATCTCGGCCGCGGAAAAGTTGGCCTCGCAATCGCCGTAGCTGATGCTGATTATCGGAGCGAGATTCTGATTGATCGCATACTGCAGCGAATCAAAGACATTTTTTGCATACACATAAATAATGTTGGCATTCCTCGCCACCGCTCCTGACCATTCCAGGTCCAGGTCCGCCTCGCCGACATCACCACTGACGATTCCCGGGTCGGTTGCGCCCGGTACCAGAATGATCTGCGGGTCGTTCTTCGGCAGGTTGGAAACACTGCGAAAAGTATCCAGATCGCTGAGAGTAATGTTGCTCTGACCCACCACGACCAGCTTCTGTCCGGTACCATCGATTCCGGCGCCATAAAGGGGTTGCAGATCGTAAATAGTGGCGAAGTCATCCGGCGCGAGAAAGTGGTTGCCGGAGATGCTGGAAGTGAAGTTGGGCCTCGCCTCTTTTTTTATCACCGCTCTCGCCCTTGGCTTGAAGTCGTTGAGCCGGACCCCTTGCACCACCTGGGCCAATGCGCTGGGCACAGATGGCTCCGTAGCATTCGCGTAACGGCTTTCCCCGTCCATCACATAGTTATGGATCTGGGTGTGAAATGCCGATTGCGCCTGCTCGGCAGTACCGTTGAATGCAATCCAGCTCCGGCTGCGCGAACGCTCTACGATGGCGAATCCTTGTTGCTCCAGCCAATTCGCGACTTTGTCGAAATCGTTTTGGCTTACGCCAAAGCGGTCTGCATACTCCTCCGGGGTGAGCCATTTGTGATAATTCGGGGAGGCCGGGTCCTGCAGCTGTTCGAGGAAGGACGTTAAATCCTGCTCTTGCGCCTGGGTCGGCTTGAACGTCAACTGCATGCGCTCCAGCTTCATGGAAGCCGTTACCGGACCGCGATCGAAGCGCGCCTGTGCCCGAGGATGGACCGCCCCATGCAAGGTTGCAATGCTTTCACTATCGATCGGCTGGACGATCCGGTCTCTTCCCTGGCTGAAGGCGAACGGGGTGAAAAGGGCAAGCCCCATCACTACACGGATGAAGAGGCGGGACTTCAGCGGCGAGGCGAATGCTTTCCGAGTTGGTTGGAGCATAGTTATGGTCCTTCTTCAGAAGCTGGTAATTGCAACCAATTCCTGCATATAGAGAATGCGTGCAGATGCGGTTCTTGCAATCTTCGTTCAGCGCCGTCCGGATGAGGTCTTAACCATGCTTAAGATCTGGCCTCATTCCAGGCGGAGGAGGTATACAGGATTGTAACCCCGCTGTAAGTCCCCCCTCAGCCTATTTTCGGGGCAGTCAGGTCGAATGTCTAAGGCACCTTTGTCCAGCGTTCAAAGCCGCGCCAGTACAGGCTACTAAGGTAACTTGCCCGCGATTGCCCAGTTGCCGTTCACGAAGCTGATAAGTCCGATCTTGACCTCCGGCGCAAAAAGAAAAGCGATGGGCTAGAAACCCATCGCTTTTGCGCTCTTCCGTTTCGCAAGATTATCTCTTCGCGCTCTCTTCTGCTTTGGCCTCACCAAAGTTCTTACGAACAGAGGCCAGGAACGGCTGCGCCGCCGCCGGAGGCTTTACGCCACCTTTCAGGATGGTCTGGAAAGGCACCTCGCGGCCATAGATGGCGCGGGTATCTTTCGCATTCTGCTGTATCCAGCTTCCGTTAAGGCTTACGCCGGCAAAGGCCCCGCGGCTGCGGGAGTAAGTAAGGATCTCCGAGCGCAACGCCACATCGGTGTCGCCGGAGACATGGCGGCCAATCGGACCGGCGGCGGCAGAAGCATCCGCGCCCAGCTTCACTTTACTGGTAAGCAGATGGTCCATGCCTTTTTGGTTCATAAATAGCATGACCAGATCTACAGCCTCGCCACCGATCTGAAGGCCAAAGCTGCCTCCGCCAAGACGATAGAACGCTGGAGCGCTCCAACCGGTCGCGGTACGGCAGGTGGCCACTCCCTGACCATACTCTCCACCGATTCCAAGCCCGCCTTTAATCATGGAAGGAATGACCGCAACGCACTTTGCGTGGGAGAGAATTTCTTCTGGAATGCCTTTGTCCGGAGCGGACATGACATCAGTAACGATGTCGCCCGCACTCTTTAGGCGGTCCTGCAATTTGGCGCGGTCGCTCTCGCCGGAAGCGAATGCGGTCCCAAACAGCAGGAACAGCCCTGCAAATACTGATAGAACTTTTTTCATCGCTTTAACCCCAATCACCTGAGAAGTCTGCCGGAAGTACAGACAGAAAGCACAAAGCCCCGTGCTGCAAGTTTATGTAGTCCGGCTGAAATGTTAGATAACGAAAGTTGCCGGGGGGTTGGGCCAGAGTTACGGTTGGGGGATGTTGCGCCTGGAATTATCGCTTGTAAAAACCGGAGTTGCCGCTTTTCAGGCGCAAAAATGAGGGCTAAAACCGGTGACCCTAATTTACCGGTCCTAGCCCTCTCTCCCAGGTTCTGTGGTAGGTGAATGCAGTATGGTGCAGGAGAGCTCCGCCTGCAAGTGACCCAAGTCTCGTCCAAAATACGAGAGCGGAATGTCCGCTGGTCCAATCCAGGTACATGTACTCAGGGCCATGTACCCGGACGAAGTTTTATTTGGTCGAGGTGACCAGAGAATGCGTGATGGCATGGACGGAGAGAGCGATCCGGTTCTGCACGCCAACCTTGCGCATGAGCTTGGCTACGTGCGCCTTCACCGTACGCTCCTCAATCCCGAGCACACTGCCAATCTCTTTGTTGGAGCGCCCTGCCACCAGCAGTTCCAGAACTTCCTTCTCGCGGTCGGTGAAGGTCACGCGGCCCGCGGGGAAGATGCGTCCCGGAGAGGAGGTCACTCGATCGATGAAGATCGACATTACCCGCCGCGGCGCCCAAACCGATCCCTGATGCACGACGCGAATGGCCTGGACAAATTCGGTGGGACTGGCCGCTTCATCTACGTGGCCCTTAGCGCCTGCAGCCAGGGCTTTGAGGATGGTTTCATCGTCGGCGCCACTGCCGGTGACGATGATGCGAACGTCAGGGCGGGCCGCCTTCAGCCCAGCCATTACGTCAAAGAGGTTCTGGCCGCCTCGGCTGCCGAGCAACACGAGGTCCACGTCCTTGTTACTTACTAGCTCCGGAATAGTGGAGGTCGTGAGTTCCAGGTCGGATTCGGAATCGAAAAGCGAGCGCAATCCGATAAAGCGCAAAGGATCGCTTTCGACTACTGCAATGGAAATTTTTTTCTTGGCTGGGGCAGCTTTCATGACGGGTCCGTTTCAGGGTTGAAGTAAAAATCTGGCGTTTAGCATAACCTGAAAACGCCAGAATTTGCGTGAAAGTACAGTGTACCGAAGGACATGTACGTTGGTAACAAGCATTACATCGGGGCGATTTTTTGAGCCAGCACCTTACCCTCCCGCGCCATCCATCGTCCCTCATCCTCCCGAATTTGGCGAAAGGGGACGTATCGGAAGTGCTATTCCGTCTATAAGGTGTTAAACGAAACGCTTTAAGTAGTTCTTTGCATTTGCCCGCCATTCCGGCAGGAGCATACTCTCTTCAACCTTGACCCAAATCATTGATTTCACAGCGTCCCTTGATGCCGAAGTGAATCCCGGGTTTCAGGCGCAGAGGACATAGCGAAACCATTGATAGCGCCTCTCCCCGGCAGTTCATAGCTGCCGGGGTTTGCGTATCAGGCGGGTGCGCAGGGTTCTAGTGAGGAGGGGACGAGTATGAATCGCCGCCGGCAAATTGCCTGGTTTTTGCTGCTTTCCGGCAGCTGCGCCAGCTTTGCCACGGTGCCCGCCTCCGTGCCTTCCAGTCCTCACTCGACCGTTGTCTCCTGCAATGCTGCGCCCCAGTCGGCGCAATGGTACGACCAGAAGCTCGATCTGCTGGCTGCACAGTTACGCGCCACTGCCTCCCCCTCGAATCTCCAGGCCCCTCAACAGGCGGCGTTGCTGGAGCGGATTTACGATCTCCGCAATTATGTTTCAAATCCGGCCAAAGTAGATGCCGTTCTTGCGGCCGGTCGCTCCAGTCATTCGCTTTCGCCGCTGGCCCAGGCGGAAGCCGGATTTCTCTCTCTACTGGTCGCAATCCAACGCCGCGAATTCAGCAACATAGAAGCCCGGTATGTGGAATTAGGCTACCTGCGGAGATGGCGAATCTCGGATGCGGAGTTCCCCATCGCAGCCAGCGGATCGAATTGGAGGCCATTTGCAACCTCCCCGGGGCCATGGCTTGAGGCAGGTGAGGCCCAGAATAACTACGTAACCCTCGAAACTTGGGTGCAATCCGGCCGCGCACAGGAGGTGTTTCTGCGTTTCAGCAGCGATGCGCAGGCATGGATTGAAGTGAATCAGGCACTGGCGATGGAGATCAAAAGCCCCCAGGGGCCGAGCTTCGATCAATCCTGGGCGAGCGCCCATCTGGAAGCCGGGGCAAACCGGATCAGGATCCGCCTGTTTGGTTCCTCCGCTCAAGTTGAATTTCGCGCGGCGCTGCGCATCAGCGATGCGGCGGGAAACGCTGTCCCCCTGCAATCGTCTGCCTCTCCCGGGCCTGAAGTTATGGGCATATCTTCTGCGGGAGTAGATCGGAGAAAGCTGGCTGCAGACGACACGCTTGCCATCGCCCGCGACCACGTTACGACCGCGCCATCTGCAAACGATTTTGAAACGCTTTTCTGGCTGGAGAAGTCGCGTCATCTGCCGGAGAGCGGGCGAGAGCTGGCAAAAGCAGCAGAATTGGAGGCGACTCCGGAGCGCCTCTTCGAGATGGCCAAGGGCCGCGATAATCTGACGGAGAAGCTGGATCTCCTGCACCGCAGTTTGTCTCTGGATCCGGATTTCCTGCCGGCGCAATTGAAATCCGCAGAACTCTACTCCAGCCGAGGAGAAAATTTCAAGGCAATCGCCCTGCTCAATGATGTCCTTGCGCAACGCCCTTGCCAGGCAGAGCCCCTGGCGATGATGGCCGAGCTCCGGCAGAAGGACGGGGATTCCGCTTTGGCGCTCGCGGAAATCAACGCGCTGTTCTCCCGGCCAGAGCTCTCGGTGAATCTAAAGTCCGAGCTCGCAAACGAATATGCGGAGTTTGGGCTTCTGGGACGCGCCCGTTCCCTCGCCAGCGCCGTCTACGCGCAGAGCTTTGCGAAAGAAGATTACCAGCAGCTCAAGATCCGGTTGGACGAGCAGTCGCTCGACGCAACGGCGCTGCTCGACGACTTCAAAGAGCTGCATCTTCTTCATCCTTACAATCTTCTGGTGCTGGAACGACTGATCGCACTGCAAAAGCAGGCTGGCAGGTCGAAAGAGGCCCTTGAGCAAATCGATAGCTCGCTCAACTTCACTCCTGGAAATCCTGAATTGCTCGATCTCCGCTCGGAATTGACCGGCCGCCCCACGCATCTTGCCCCGTCTTCCGCGCCGCAGAGCAACGCCGCAGCAGAAGGACTGCGAGGGCTGCTTTCCGGCCATGCGCCAAGTCTGCCAGAGAAAGATCCCGATGCTTCCTATTTAGAAGATGCGGGAAAACTTGCCACGCAGTGGCGCGCGCGTCCGGTGGCAGAGCGGCAAAGCTCCCGGGTGTTGTCTGAGGTGCGCATCCAGAGGCTCTCCGCTTCGTACCTGAGCAGCACTCATGTCCAGAAGGTGATGGCCATCGCCTCGCTCAGTGAGGCGGAGCGCTATGAGGTCCAAAGCATCCGCTATTCGCCGGAGTCGGAGCAGTTGACGGTCCTGCGGGCGGAAATTCTGCGGGCCGATGGAAGCAGGCTGGAGGCGGAAGACCTAGGTGACAGCCCGGTCGGGGACGCGCAGAGCGCGATGTATTACGATGTCCGCGCGCGCAATATCCGGTTTACTCATCTGCAGCCGGGAGATGTGATGGAGCTGGATTATCGCGCTCTCCCGTTGCAGAAGGAAAATCCTTACGGCCGCTATTTCGCGGAATTGGTTTCGTTTGGGTCGGAGCTCCACGAAGAGCTGCAGCGATATGTCCTGATCGCGCCTAAGCAACTGCCGGTGTATTACGGGCAGAAGGACGTGACAGCTCCGCAACAAACCAGCAGCGCCGCTTCCAATGTGTATCGCTGGGAGGACCACGACATAAACGCGGTGGTACGCGAGGACCGCAGCCCGTCGTGGTCAGAGCAGGCGCCCTACATCCACGTATCGAGCGTGCAGTCCTGGCAGGAACTGGGGCGCTGGTATGCCGACCTTATCGCTCCGCAATTCACGCTGGACGCTTCCCTGGAGCAGGTAATTCAGCAGATTCGCATACAGAACCATACCGAGCTGGAAAGAATCCGCGCAGTGCATGAATACGTGGTGAAGAATACCCATTACGTAGCGCTGGAATTCGGGATCTTCAGCTACAAGCCTTATCCGGTAACGCAAATCTTCGCCCGCAAATTTGGAGACTGTAAAGACAAAGCCAGCCTCATCATTGCCATGCTGCGCGCCATGGGGATTGAAGCGGACATCGCGCTGGTGCGCACCCAATCGCTGGGAAAGGTCGCGGCGCAACCTGCCTCGGTGGCGGTCTTCGATCATGCGATTGCTTATGTTCCGAAATACGATTTGTGGCTGGACGGCACGGCCGAGTTCTCCGGCCTGCGGGAGCTGCCCACCGCCGACCAGGGCGCGATGGCGCTGATTGTAAGCCCCACCGGCAATGCCAAGCTCCGGCAAATACCGGTTTCGTCGCCCCTCGATAATTACACGTGGCGCTCGGTGCAGGCGCAGATGACCGCGGACGGCACATTGCATTTCTCCGGCGTGAATTACGCGCGCGGGCAGGACGCATCCGATATGCGCCGCAACTGTGAACGCGTCGATCATCAGCAGGAGTTTGTGAGAGGCCGGCTTGCGCAGGTGTTGCCTTCGGTGCAGATTCAGGCAGTCAGCGTCCCCGGAGAACGCAACCTGGAGAAAGATTTCGCCTTGAGCTATCGCGGAGAGATCCAGCCGGTGCGAAAAACAGGCAAGCTTTCCATTCCCAGCTCGTGGATACCTCGTCCGTATCTTGCCGCGCTGGCCGCGCCAGCAGAGAGAACTCAGCCGTTGCTGTTGTCTGCGCCGTGGACCACCGAGGAAGAATTGCACATCCGCCTTGCCAAAGGCATTTCTCTTGTTTCGATTCCCAGCGACCTGAATGTGGAAAATCAATTTGGATCCGCGACCCTGCGCTATGCCCGGGAGAATGACGAGCTTGTGGTCTACAGCTCGGTGCAGTTCCGGAAATTGCGCATCGAGCCTGAGGAATACTCGGCGTTTCGTGGCTTCGTCCAAATCCTGGATGAGAGCTTCCGTCGCGAACTGCAGGTGAGCGTTCCGTGAAGCAGTCCGCCCGCTGTGCCGTGATTCTGTGCTGGTTCTTCCATCTGGGCCTCTCCTGCTTTGCGCAACCATCCATCGCTAAGCCTTCCCCGGCGGTAGAGGAGCAGGCGGCCGCCAAGGCCTTGTTTGACGATTCGAATCTGGCGACGGCCATGCTCCAGGCCAAGGCAGCCCTGAAAATAAACCCCGCAGACCGCAACGCGCTATTTGTTTTAATGGAAGCGGCGGCGTTGCAGGCCGACGAGCAAGCCGAACTCAAGGCCGCAATCGAGTTGATCCTAACTCCGGGCAGCCCGGAAGATGGGCGAGTGCAGATCGCACGGGAGCGGATTGCCAATCGCAGCGCCAACACCATCGCCTTCCGCTCCATTGCGCCTGCTTTGACCGCGTTGATGAAGAAGAGCCCATCGTTTTCAGCGCCATTCGCGCTCGACCTGATCGGCGCCGAAGAGGATGGATACGCGGGGCCATCCATGGACGAGCTGGCCAGGGTCGCCGGCCTGACCACGCACTGGAAGCTGATTGGGGGCATGGGGCATTTTTCCGATATCGATTTTGACCAAAGCTGGCCTCCGGAAGGCGATCTGCTGTCCGGTACGAAATATGGAGAACATCTTGCAGAAGAGTTCCATTTTGCGGATGGGATCGTCACTCTTCCCGATTATTTTGCCGGCTATGGCGTGGCTTATGGCAGCAGTGACTATCTTGCGCCAAAGGCCGGTTATTACCTGCTGCGCGCGGAAAGCAAGGGAACGCTTCAGCTCCTTATCAATGGCGGCTTATCGCTGCTGAAGGACGATCGTTTTCGAAAAGGCCCGGAGGTAGTCACGAAAAGGGTCTTCCTGCGAGGCGGGAAGAACGATGTATTCGTAAAGTTTTTGCCTTCGGCCTCTCCATTCCGAATTTCGTTCGTACCTGAAACCATAGAGGATACAGCCGGAAACAGGGACGATCCGGATGTCCCTGCCGCCGAGCGCAGCTATATCGAGGCGGCCTTGCAATATCAGGCCGGCAATTACGATGCTGCGGAACAGCTGATTACCGCGATCCCGGAGGACCGCTCTTCGCTGCCCCTGCTCTTGCTGGCATCGCATCTTTATTCTCTCGGGGCCGACAGCAGCATGCAAGCCGCGAAGCTGGATGTCATTCTCCGCCACGCTCCGCAAGCCGCTGGAGCCGAATTGGATCTCGCATGGATTGCATACGGCAATGAGCGCTATGAAGAGGCGCTCCAGCACCTCGGACGCGCGCTGGCGGTCTCTCCGCATTCAGTCAGGGCGCAGGAGTTGAAGTATGAAGTCGCGAGCCATTTCGGATGGCAGCCGGAGAGAAAAGAAGCGCTGGAAGAGCGCCTGCGGCTGCATCCGGGTTGCGGGGCGATCGAAGAAGCGGAAAAATTCTACTCCAATGCCCGCGAATTTTCCCGCGTGACCGAGCTCGACCGGCAACTGGAGCACTGCGGCGCAGCTCCGTCCTTTTATTGGGAGGCGCTCAACCGGCACGGCGCTCGCGACCTGGCCCTGGCCAGCATGGAAGACTTTGTGCGCGCCCATCCGCTCGACCGCTCGCACCGGCTCTCGCTCATACGTCAATTGGTGGAGCAGGGAGAGCTGCCGCGCGCGCGCCAAGCCGCCGCGGAGCTGGTCCGCATCAGCCCAAATTCCGAGCGCTTCCGGCAGATCGCGCTTCGTCCTGAGCTGGCCTTGAACGCTCCTCACTTCCAGCGTCCGGAGGATTTACAGGAGCTGGCGCCCTTCCGCAGAAATGCGCTGGCGGAATTTGCTAAGTCCGCCGAAACGCAATCGAGCGCGACCGTCCTTTTTGACGATCACGTTCTGGTGCTGCATCCATCCGGCTCCGCCGATCTCTACCATCATTCCCTCATTCAGGTATGGGCCAAGAGCGCCATCGCGGATTTTGGCGAGGTGGAAGCCCCTCGCGGCGCTCGCATCCTGGAGCTACGCACTTTGAAAGCGAACGGCGGCTTTATGGAGCCGGAGATGAGCGATAACAAGCGCAGCATCTCCATGCCTTCTCTGACTCCAGGGGACGCAGTAGAGCTCGAATCGGTGCAGCATTTCGATGATCGCGCTCTGGCTGTAGTCCCCGATGAATTCAACGTCGCCTTCGGTTTACCGAATGCCCGGACCCGGGAGGCGACTTACGCGGTCCTCTTCCCGGCAGGCCAGGAGCCGCTGGTGTGGGCCGCTCCTTCTTTGGCTTCTCCCGAGATCGTCAATCTAGATGGGAGGAGGACCGAGATATGGCGGATGCATGACTTGCCGGTTCTCCCCGTGGAACCCTCCGCCCCTGTGGAGTATGGACGCCCTGAGATCCACATGATTGCGCTCGACCGCTCGCGCCCATCGGCAATGGCGGAAAAGTATCGCAATATGCTGATTGACGCCGCCCAGATCACGCCGCATCTGCAAGCGACCGCCAATAAGCTGAGACGAAACAATGTCGATGAGACGGTGCAGTCGCTCTATCGGTTCGTGACCTCATCGGTCCGAATTGGCGACGACGATTGGCGGAACGATGAGGTGACCTCGGCGGACGATACGCTGCAAGCCGGAGAAGGCAGCCGCCCCGCGCTGCTCATCGCCCTGGCCTCCGCGCTGGGAATAAAGACCGAGCTATTGCTCGCCGCCGAGAAAGGCGCCTCCTCGGAATGCCTGAATGGCTCCTGTTACCAGCATCCGCTGGTGCGCTTCAGCTTTCAATCGCCGGACAGCAACTGGAAATCCGTCATCGTCGATCCCTATCCCGAGGGCCTGGCAATTGGGGCTTTATCTCCGGCGGTAAATGGAGAGCCGGCGCTGGTGGTCCCGTTGCACTCCGATATACGTCCATCGAATACATATTCCTCTACGACCGTGATCGTGAAAAGCCAGGGCGAGGAGCGCAGCACCGCCGATGGCGATCTTACCCTGACAAATGATGGCTCCATGCGCGCCTCCCTGCATATCCAATTCGGCAGCTGGCGCAGTTCGCAGATGCGCACCACCTTGAAGCAACTCTCCGCCGAGCAGGTGCAGACGTTTTATGAGGAGCTTGCCAGCAGGCTCTTGCCCGGCGCTGCCGGCGTAAAGGGAACGATCTCGCACCAGGATGAGTGGGAGCGCCCGCTGGAGCTTGAGATTTCATGCAAAGTAGGAAACTTTATCCGCTGGAACAAGAATGCTGTGCCTATCGATCAGCCGATCCCGCAGCTCTCGTTGCGGACGATGTATGCCAGCGTCCCTCAGCGGAGATATCCGATGCTGATCGAGGTCCCGCTGAAAGAGACGGCGCGTTATCTCCTCCACCTTCCGGACGAGATCACTCTTCGCTCTTTGCCGCAGGATTCATCTTTGACCTCTCTCTTCGGCACCTTCCAAACACGGTTTCGCGTGCTCGATCCGCATACGGTTGAGATCTTCCGCGATTTCGACATCGAAAGCCAGACGATCGCCCCGCAGCAGTATCCTGAGTTCAGCGTCTTCGCCGCCCAGAGCGAGGAGGCCGAGCGCCAGGAGATTGTCCTCTCTCGGACCGAGGCGCGCGGAGCTGTAGAGCAGCGGGATCTTTCCGCATCGCGCCGGTAACACATTTTGTAGCAAGGTAGGCCAAATTCAGCGATTATGCACTTGATACAGAAGGATTAATTCCTATTCCATTACTAAATTTATGAATTCAGGCGAAAGCCAATATCATTTAAGCGCGTAATTACTAATGTACCTTGACTTTAAGTCAAGAAAAAGGCTACCTTTATGGCAGATGAAGGTTATATCCCCCCGTCTAAGAGTGCGGATGAACTCCGCAAACTGATCTTAGACGCTATTCAGAAGACGCCAGATTATAACAACTTGGAGACATATCATGCTCTTTATGAGCACCCAGAAAGAGGGATCACGAGTGATGATGTCATCCACGCCCTTGAGGGTCCTTGGGTCTTAAAGAGGACCGTGTTCAACAGGGATGAGTGGCAGTGGAAATACAAAATTGATTCCGAATCTATCGATGGCGAGCCAATCACAATAATCATTGCTGTTGATAGTGAACGAAAAGAGTTTACTGTCATTACCAGATGGAGAGATTCTGAATGAGTCATAGCTGCACGCAAAATCGAGTTGAGCACTTAGCAACCCGTGAGCAGCCTTTCCACTTTGTGGATTCTGGCCTTTCCGATGTGTACCTGATCGGCATTAAATACTACACGTGCGAATGCGGAAGAGTTATCGCCGATATTCCGGCCATTAAGCAATTAATGCAGTTGATAGCGAGAGATGTACTCAGCAAACCTACATCTCTTAGCGGAGAAGAAGTGAGATTCCTTCGCAAGCGCCTAGGGAAAAAGCAGGTCGATTTTGCTCATGAGATTGGACTTGAACCAGAGACTCTAAGCCGCTACGAGAACGAAAAAGCGCCCATAAGCGAAACTTCAGATAAGATAGTTCGCCTTTACTATGTGGCTTTCTCGAAAGATCCCAATCTCGAAGAGGCCAGGAAAGCACTGGAAGAACTACTGAGAGAGTGGCGCGTCAGTTCTCATCCGCAGCGGATCGTTAAAGAAATTCACGATAACGAATGGCATGATGAATCAGTAGCTGCCTAATTTCTCGTAATCAGAAACGAATCCATGATAGAACTTAAGATTTTCAGCCCCTTCACCCAAAATTTTTATCGACGCTCTCCCGTAGAATATGGCAATAATATTTGGAGGAGAAGCTATTCATGGGGCTGATCGTACGCTCGTCCGATATTCACGCCGCCGGATGTTACACCACCGCAGACATACCCAGGGACACCTACATCATCGAGTACACAGGACCGCGAATCACGCAGGACGAAGCCGACGACCGTTATGAGGGCAAAGAGACGACCTACCTTTTCGGCCTGACCGACGGCAACAACATCATCGATGGGCACGGCATGGCCATGTTCATCAACCACTCCTGCCAGCCGAACTGCGAGACGGAAGAAATCGACGGGCGGGTATGGATCGTCGCCCGCCGGGACATTAAGAGCGGCGAAGAGCTCACCTATGACTACAACCTTTACGATGGAGAGGACGACGATCCTGCCCTCTGCCGCTGCGGCGCCCCAAAATGCCGCGGCACCATGTACTCCCCTGAAGAGATCGATCGCCAGAAGAAAGTGCCGGCCCGGAAGCGCGCGGGCAAAAAAGCGGCCTGATCTCTCCCAGCCGGATTCCCCTTCTTTCCTGCAAGTCTTTCCTTCCCAGGGCGAGGAGTCTGGATGTTCTTCTTACATTGGGCTGTGAATAAACCGCTCCGCTGAAGGACCGTCCACCGGCAAGTTATAATCAAGCTTTCCGCTTATGAGTTATCAGGTCCTGGCCCGAAAGTACCGTCCTCAGCGCTTCTCTGAAGTGATTGGGCAGGAACATGTTACGCGCACGCTCAAGAATGCCATTGAGCAGCAGCGCATCGCCCACGGATATATCTTCAGCGGCCATCGCGGCATCGGCAAGACCACGATTGCCCGCATTCTGGCCATGGCCCTGAATTGCCGGGCAGGTGACCGCCCTAAGGCCGAGCCCTGCGGGGTATGCGACTCCTGCGCCGAGATCCGCGCCGGCAACGACTTCGATGTAATTGAAATCGACGCCGCCACCAATCGCGGCATCGATGAGGTGCGGCGCATTCGCGAGGAGGCCCGCTCCCAGCCCACCCGCGACCGCTATAAGATCTTCATCCTCGATGAGGCCCACCAGATTACCGATGCCGCCTTCAACGCTATCCTGAAGACATTGGAAGAGCCGCCGCCATGGGCGGTCTTTATGATGGCCACCACGCAGCCGGAAGATATTCCCCAGACCATCCGCTCGCGCTGCCAGCATTTCAGCTTTCACGCGGTCAGCTTTGAGGGGATCATCCAGCAACTGCGGGAGATCGCCCAGAAAGAAAATATAGATACCGGCGAAGAGGCGCTCGCAGTCCTGGCGGAGGCCGGAGACGGCTCGATGCGCGATGCGCTTTCCATTATGGACCAGGCGATCGCCTGCTGCGCGGTCTTCAACGAATCGGGATCGGCGGCGAAGCTGACTGCGGCGCAGGTGCGCGGGCTGATGGGCAATGTCTCCTCGGAGGTGCTCGAAGAGGCCATGCAGTGCATCGCCCGCAACTCCACCCAGGAGCTGTTGCAGCTGGTGAATCGCCTGCTTACTGAAGGGCAAAGCCCGGCGCATTTTGCCAAGCAACTGGTACGGTTCCTGCGAAACGCGCTTATGGCGAAAGTGGCCGGCGGCGAGTCTTCCCTGCTTCAGATCTCTTCCGACGAACGCACTCGGGTGATGCGCGTCGCGGAACTCTTCGGCGAAGAGGAGCTCACGCGTTTTCTTCAGATCATGCTGCGCACCTTCGATGAACTGGGCTATCGTCCGGAGCAGCGCTTTCATCTGGAGCTGGGCATGCTCAAGATGGTGCATGCGCAACGCCTGCTTCCCGTCGAGGAGCTGTTGAGCCAGGCCGCGCCAACCGGAAGCGGCGCCACTTCGCAAGCAAAGAGTCCAGCGCCGGGACAAAGCGGGCCGCGTTCTTCGTCTTCCATGCCGGCTTCAGCGCCTGCGCCGCGCCCGCAATTCAGCGCTCCTTCTTCAGCATCTGTTTCAGCGCCGGGCAAGAGTCCATTTGAAGCGGACCGGGCGCGCAAAGAGACATCATCCGCGGCGGCGCAACCGGCGGTTTCATCCGCTGCACCATCCTGGCCCGGCAGCACCTCCGCAGTTGCCGTGCAGGAGTTGCCGGAGATCGTAGCCACCGACCTTCCCACAACCGAGGCGGTCGAGTCTGCGCCATCCGAGGATCCTGAGCAGTTCCGCAGTGAAGTGGTTGCGGCGCTTGAGTCTGGGGGGCAGCGGACGAGCGCCACCATGCTGGAACAAGCAGAGTGGTCGCTTGCCGGCAGTGAGTTGATCGTGAAATCGGCGATGACCGATAAGATGATCGACCTGATGGTCAATCCGGAGGTAAGGCGCATCGCGAACGCCGTAGCCTCCCGCCTGGCGGCGAAGGCGGTAAAGCTGAAGGTCATCTCCGGCGGCACCCCGCAAGCTGCTCCGGCCATCGTCGCCAACCCTTCTCGCGCTGGAGCGGGCGGGGCGCGCACCCGGGCGGCCGACGATCCAGTAGTGCGCCGTATGCAGGAAAAATTCGGAGCTGAAGTCCGCAGCGTGATCGATTATCGCGAACGGCACAAATAAGAGCGGCGAATCAGGAACAAGGAGGACTTATGAATCCGCAAGAATTATTGGCCCAGGCGCAGCGCGCCAGCCAGCAAATCCAGGAGAAGATGCGCGCTACCGTGGTCGAGGCCTCCTCTGGCGGCGGCAGCGTGACCGTCAAGATGAACGGACAGAAGCAGGTGCTGAACGTGAAGATCGCCCCCGAAGTCGTCCAGGGGGAAGACCTGGAGATGCTGCAGGACCTTATTGCCGCAGCGGTGAACGAAGCCAGCCGCCGGGTGGACGAAAATATGCAGTCCTCGCTGAGCGGGATGCTGGGCGGCCTGAATATTCCCGGCCTTCTCTAATCGAATTTTATTCCGAGGTTTTGCTTGTCGAAATTTGCCGAGCCCATGACCCGCCTGATTGACGAACTGAAGAAGCTGCCCGGCATCGGCGGCAAGAATGCGCAGCGCCTTGCCTTCCATATCCTGCGCTCCGGAGAGGAAGACGCCGAGGCCCTGGCCTCTGCCATCCATGAGGTCAAGGAGAAACTCCACCTCTGCTCGGTCTGTAACAACATCACCGATGTCGATCCCTGTATTTATTGCAGCAGCCCGACGCGCAATCAGCGGTTGGTATGCGTGGTGGAGGAGCCCACCAACATCGCTTCGGTGGAAAAGACGCGCTCCTACAACGGCGTCTACCACGTTTTACATGGTTCGCTTTCGCCGCTGCATGGGATCGGTCCGGAGCAGTTGCGCCTGGCCAATCTCTCCCGCCGGCTGGAAGAAGGGCAGATCGATGAGCTGATCCTCGCCACTAATCCCACGGTTGAAGGCGAAGCTACCGCAGTTTATATCTCCCGCATGGTGAAGCGCTCGAGCGTGAAGGTCACCCGCATTGCCACCGGGATTCCGGCAGGAAGCGACATCGAATACGCCGATGAAGTCACCATGGCGAAAGCCATCGAAGGCCGTCGCGAGTTGTAAGCGATTGCGCCGCGAAAGCCAGCAAAGACGGCCATAATCACCTGAATAATAATCCCTCAAATTGTGGAAATCTCTTGCTTCATCAGCCCCTCCCTCCAGCACATAATGGGCACGTGATTTATAAGCTGCTCATTTCCAGAGGTTTGCAGCTATGAAGTTTCTACATACCTGCTTGAACTTTTCGTAAACTTTTGCTTAGGATTAAGGAACCCTTAACCAGCATCTCTGAATCTAAAGGTGTGTAGCGGAATTTAAGCTGGAGAGGAAATCAAGTTAGCAAAGACCCTCTACCAGCAGGAATTAAAGTCCAAGGGGTGGTGGGAAATGATCAGTAACCTGATCGATCTCTTATTCGGCTGTTGGCACAAGAATTACAGCTTTCCAATAACGACTCGTGGTCAGCGCCGCGGCGCCGCAGCGGCAACCGGAACTTATGTAGTGTGCCTGGATTGCGGCAAGGAATTCGCTTATGACTGGCGCGAGATGAAAGTGATGAGCAGCGCGCGGCCCGAGCCGCTGGCGGAAAATGTGACCACCATGCCAGAGCACGCGCATTCGCTGGCCAAGACTGCATAATTGCGGTCAGTGCTTCCTGCGATACTGCCGGATAGCGAAGCTGCGCAGCGCGCAGAGCTCAACGCAGCGCCATTGACACTCGGCGGCCCGGGCTATTCCCAATAATAGCCCGGCGCGCTGTCTGGGGCTTTTATCGCTCTTCCGATTCGGCCAGCAACTCATTGAGCAGCCGGAGCAGATCGCTCACCGTAATAATTCCTACCAGTGTGTTATCGGCTTCAGTCACCACGACGGAAGAGATTTTCTTGCTTTGCATAAGCTCCGCCGCCTTACGGGCGGGGGCGTCCGGCAGGATGGTCACCGGATCTTTGCTCATGGCCCGAGTGATGGAAGTATTTTCGAAGATCTGGTTGTATTCCTCCGGAGCAAGCGGAGAGAGCACAGAGGGCGCCAGACGCGACACATCCCGGTCGCTGATAATGCCCACTACCTTCTTTTCAAAATCAATGATCGGCACATGCCTCTTCCCGGTGCGGCGAAGCAGCAGCGCAGCATCGAGCAGGCAGGCCTCTGCGGTCAAAGTGACTACGTTGCTGGTCATGTACTCGCGGACCCTATGCTTCACAGTCACAACCCTCCAATGAAAATGTCAGGTCAAAAGATCAGCCAAAAAGATGTGGGCGAATCATACCAGAGCCGGCAAAGAAGCGCATCCGATAGAAGCTGAGGTTGCCGCAGCGCATCAGGCGCGGCCTCTCTGCCTCATTTCTCATTGTCTTCGGGATTTTCCGTGGACCAGTCTTTGGTATATCCACTCCAATAATCGAAGGAGCCGTATTTGATGTTGTCCCGCTCCTCGGCGGAGCTGAACAGCATGACGTAGGTCAAGGTCTTGAGACGTCCGAAGGTCCTGCGGTCAGGAGTGGACGGGATTGAATCGCGCCAGGTGCCGGTGTTGATGTAAAAACGGTCGGCCCTTGGATCGGAGGCGACCAGCGAGACCTGCGGAGAATGCGTATGTCCTGCCAGCACCAGCCGCACTTTCCCCTCCTGCACTACCTGTTCGCGCTGGGCAAAGATCTCCGGACCGGCGGTTTCGCCTCCCATAAAGAAATGCGTGAGCTTTCGCGCCGACTCGCGCGCCACGCGATTGCGCCAGCCGCCAAGCTTGAGCAGGCCGCGCGCGGACTCCAGTTCCGCCGATGCCCAGGGCTTGGCGCGTTTCGCCAGCCAGTGGCGGAAAAATGGATCGTCATGCACCTGGTCCAGCAACTGCTCGAGCACCGGGACCAGCTTCTCCCATGCCTCTTCCGCCGAATAGTTGCCGTCGGATGTATCGAGCAGGTAATCGAGCAGCGCCGACTGCGGCCGCACATCGTCAAACTGGAGCAGGCGCATGTAAAGGCTGGAGAGCACCTTGTCCTCCAGAATTTTTTGGTCGCTGTATTTTTGCCGGAAGAGGTAAGGCAGCCGGGTGGCGATGTCGATGGTGATGAAATCGCCGAAGTTGGCTTGCGAATAGCCCTCCTCCGCCACCTCCAGCGGGATGGTCTCAAATTTTTCCGGATCGAGGGCGAAATTGTTGCGATCGTACTCGTGGCCGTGTCGTATTAATACCGCCGGATCGTCGGCCTGGAAGATGTGGGGGAAACTGCCGTCGCCCTTCAGGCCGAGTAGCGCCCGTACCCGTTCACGCACTTTGGGAGAGGCGTTGCTGAGCCGGTCATGATTGCCGCTGAGATAATGGAGCCGAACGCGCTTCGCGGGGAAATCCCGCTCTTTTTTCTTGTTCCGCTCCTCCGGCCAGACCGTATATTTTCCCTTTGCCAGCAGGCGAAAGGTCTCCAGCGCCTCCTTTACCCTCGGCTCGGCGGCAATGGCATCGAGGATATTTAATATTTTGGCCTCCAGCTCGGGTGAGACTTCCTCCAGCGAGACATAGGGGCGCAGCTCATCTTTGAACCAAAGCACGGTGCGGCTGAAGTCAAAGAGGTCGCCCGCGATGACCAGGTCGAAGTCACTGGCTTTGCGGCGCTCCACCTCCTCCGCCATCTGGGCGATAAAGCTTCGGTAAGCCCTGGGATCGAGATTGCGGCGAAAGACAAGATCGGGATGGCCGTCGCGCCCGGGAATTTTGTCCGAGGCCTCTTCCTCGAAATGCAGGTCTGAGATCACAACGATCATGTGGCCTATGGTAAATGACGCGATGGATCTGATGGTCCTGTCTTTTGCCCACGGCAGTCGGTTATCCGCCAGGAACGCTGGACGGGGATAGAGTCGCCAGCACATATAATTTGTTGACCAATGACCGCTCCCATTGAATCCGCAGCTTCCACTCACCAGCCGGGTGCATGGCGGGAGATGAAGCCGATGCTGCGCCTGGCAGTGCCAATTGTGCTGGCGGAGATTGGCTGGATGTCTATGGGCATCGTAGACACCATCATGGTCGGGCACATATCCGATGCCCTGCCCGGGAGCGGCGCACACGCAAGCGGCTCCGCCAGCGCCCTTGCCATCGGCGCGGTGAGCCTGGGACAGGGCCTCTACTACACAGTCGCCATCTTTGGCAGTGGGCTGCTGCTGGGGCTGGACACGCTGGTGGCGCAGGCCTTTGGACGCCGCGAGCACGATGAGGCCAACCTCTCGCTGCTGCACAGCATTTACCTGGCGCTGATGCTTTCTCCGTTGCTCATGGGGATCGTGTGGCTGTGGCCTCCACTCATACGCCACATGGGAGTGCCGGTCGAGGTCCTGCGCGGCATGGGCCCCTTCCTGAACGCGCTGAACTGGAGCACGCTGCCGCTGCTGCTTTATTTCGCCCTGCGCCGGTATTTGCAGGCGGTTGATGTGCTCAAGCCGGTGACCTTTGCTCTGGTATCAGCCAACATTGTGAATGCGCTGTTCAACTGGATACTTATCTTCGGGCATTGGGGGGCGCGCGCCTATGGAGTGGCCGGTTCCGGATGGTCCACCTGCGTCGCCCGGATTTATATGGCGCTGGTGCTCTTGCTGGCGCTGCTCTACAACAATCGCCAGAAGCATTGGGGATTGCTGACCATGGGGCTGAAGCTGGAATGGGAGAGGGTCCGCTCCCTGCTGGCGCTTGGCCTGCCGGCGGCGAGCCAGATCCTGTTTGAGATTGGCGGCTTTACCGCGGCCACCGCGCTCTGCGGCAAGCTGGGCGCAGTCGCGCTTGCCGGACATCAGATTGCCATCAACTGCGCGGCTTTTACCTTCATGGTCCCGCTGGGGATCGGCTCGGCGGCGGCAGTGCGCGTGGGCCAGGAGATTGGGCGCAACGATCCGCGATCCGCGCGGCGCGCCGGCTGGACGGCGATGCTGCTGGGGTCAGCTTTTATGAGTTGTTCCGCGCTTACCTTCCTGCTCTTTCCCCGGCAACTGGCGCGTATCTTCTCGCCCGATCCGGCGGTGGTCCGCATGGGAGCGTCGCTGCTGCTGATTGCGGCGGCTTTCCAGCTCTTCGATGGCCTGCAGACCGTCGCCACCGGAGCGCTGCGCGGCGCGGGCGATACCCGCAGTCCCATGCTGGCCAACCTGATCGCTTATTGGGCGATTGGATTGCCAGTGGGCTGGCTGCTCTGCTTCAAACTGGGCTGGGGCGCGCCCGGATTATGGATCGGCCTGTGCCTCGGCCTCATCCTGATCGGGATTACGTTATTGCTGGTATGGAAACATAAAGTGCTGATCCAGCCTGGAGCATGAAGGATCCTGGGACGGCCGATATTTTTGGCCCTACTGCAAGCCTCCGCCTACGAAGTGCACGATCTCCAGGCGGTCTCCATTGTGCAGAATGGTCTCCCGCCAACTGTTCCGCGGAGCAATTTGCAGGTTCAGCTCCACAGCGACGCGATCCGGCTTGGCGCCGAGCTGCTCGATGAGCGCGGCCAAAGTAAGGCCATCCGGAAATGTCTTGGATTCACCGTTGATTTGCAGGGTCACAAGACGAGTTTAGCAAAAGGAATTCGCCCAACCGAGGGGCCCAGGGAATTATGAATTTCGTTTCAGGCGATATTGGCGGGCGGTGGATTTATCTCCATGCATGGCGCGGACCAGCAGGACCGGATTGGCATCCTGAGGAGAGAGGCTGCGCAGATCGACTTCCAATTCCGCGGCCCCATGCGCATCGGTGACCGCGTGAGAATGGATCTGTCCCTCCGCAACGTGCACCATGCGGCAGGTAATCAGCGCGCCTTCAGCGGCCGAGCCTAAATCGGTGACCATCAACTGCATGGTGAAGGATTGTTTGCCGCGAGAGATCTCGGCATTGACCCATTTCACCGTCAGCCCATCACCCTCCACATCGTGGACCTCTCCGGTCGAGCGCAGGAATTCTTCAATCCTGCCCTCGCGGACGCTTTGCAACACGGTGCGGTGCTGCTCTTTGAGCAGCTCATGGATGCGCTCATTGGAAAATCCCGGCTGTCCCGCCTGGCTTGCGTAAGAGGAGGCGTGCTTGCCGATGCAGTGTCCGCGCACGAAGATCATGGTCTGGAGCTGCAACTCGGCTTTCCGGGCTTCACTTTGAACGTGATAAATCATCTCGCCGACCTGTACATCCGTATTGAAGCCAAAAATCATTTTTTCGACCCCTGTTGTCCACACTGAAAGCCCCGGCCCGCAACTTGACACTGGGCGTGAGCGAAACTTATATTCAGTTGTTTACCCGTACTATATTTTTGCGCATTATATACACCCTCTATTATGGCGAACAATCCATTACCGTACTACATCAATTACCTTCCGCTGCTCTTTCAATTTCTTTTGGCGACCGTGATAGCGGGCGGCATGGTGCTGCTTTCGTCATTGCTGGGAAAACATCGTTACAACCGCTACAAAATGGCGGCCTATGAATGCGGCATCACCCCCACCGGCGATGCCCAGGGCCGTTTTTCTGTAAAATTCTACATGGTGGCGATGTTGTTCATTTTGTTCGATGTAGAAGCGATTTTCCTGATTCCATGGGCGGTCGTCTTTAAGACCCTCAAGGCCCAGGGGCTGGGGATGTTCGGCTTCTGGGAGATGATGGTTTACCTGGGCGTGGTGCTGGTGGGGTTCTTTTATATCTGGAAAAAGGGCGTGCTCGACTGGGCCAAACCCGAAAAGGCAGACCTGTAAATGGCATTGGAAGCGGCAATTACCGATCTTGAGCGGCTCAAAGAAAATCCCGCTCTCTCCCGCCTGCTCTCCTGGAACCGGGAGGCCGTGACCGGCGCAAAGTGGGACCGCAATGAGCTCTCCATCTATGTGGAGCGCACGCGCATCAAGGAAGCATGCTCTCTGCTGAAGAGCAGCCCGGATACGCAGTTCAACTTCTTTTCCGACCTGACGTGCGTGGATTGGTATCCTACCGAGCCGAGATTTGAAATGATCTATCATCTGCTTTCGCATTCCCGCAAGGAGCGCGTCCGGCTCAAGGCAAAGCTGCATGGCGAGGACCCGGTGATCGAGTCCATTACCTCGGTCTGGCCGGCGGCAAATTTCTTCGAGCGCGAGCTCTTCGATCTCTTCGGCGTACGCTTCCTCGGACATCCAAACCTGCTGCGCATCATGATGCCGGAAGATTGGGAAGGACATCCGCTGCGCAAGGATTATCCGGTCGAGGGTTACCGCTAATCATGGCCCATCTGAATCCCACCCCTGTACTCGATCCCGCCCAGGACAGGACCATGATCCTGAACATGGGACCGCAGCACCCTTCGACCCATGGCGTGCTTCGCCTGCTGCTGGAGATCGATGGCGAGACGGTCGTGCGCATGGTCCCCGACATCGGCTTCCTGCATACTGGGATTGAAAAGACCTGCGAGGCCAAGTTTTACCAGCAGGTAGTCCCGCTCACGGACCGCATCGACTATCTCTGCCCCATGACCAACAATCTCTGCTACGTGCTCGCAGTGGAGAAGCTGTTGGGCATCGAGCCGCCGCCGCGGGCGCAATACATTCGCGTGCTGCTGAATGAATTGACGCGCATCTCCTCCCATCTGGTCTGGCTGGGAACGCACGCGCTGGACATTGGCGCCATGTCGGTCTTCCTCTATTGCTTCCGCGAGCGCGAGGAGCTGCTGCGGCTTTACGAATGCGTCAGCGGCCAGCGCATGATGACCTCATACTTCCGCATCGGCGGGCTTGCCATGGAGCCGCCGCTGGATTTCTTCCCCCGGGTAAAGAAATTTACCAAGATGTTTCCTGGGCGGGTTGACGAGTATGAAGGCCTGCTGACCGGCAATCCCATCTGGATCAACCGCCTGAAAGGGGTGGCCCCGCTCTCCGCCGAAGACGCCATCGCCCTGGGCGTAACCGGGCCTGTGCTGCGCGCCAGCGGAGTCGATTGGGACCTGCGCCGCGATGCCCCCTATTCCAGCTACGAGAAATTCAAGTTCAAGGTCCCGGTCTCCAACGATGGCGATGTCTGGGCGCGTTACGTGCTGCGCATCCAGGAGATGCGCGAGTCCCTCGGCATTGCCATCCAGGCGCTTGAGGGGATGCCGGAAGGCGAGGTAAAGGCGGCCGCTCCCAAAGTAGTTTTGCCCGACCGCGAGAAGATGAAGACCCAGATGGAGTCGCTCATCTACCACTTCAAGATCGTTACCGAAGGCTTTACCGTCCCCGCCGGCGAGGTCTATCAGGCCATCGAATCGCCGCGCGGAGAGATGGGGTATTACGTTTGCAGCGACGGGACCGCGAAACCGTATCGCGTCCACATGCGCTCGCCCTCTTATGTGAATCTTCAGGCGCTGGAGAAGATGTGTGTAGGCAGGCTGCTGGCGGACGTGGTGGCGGCCATCGGAAGCATCGATATTGTGTTGGGCGAAATAGACAGGTAACAATCGGGTGTTTTGGTGACCGGGCCGTCGGGCGATTGGATGGAAGGTTCAACGGACGGCGCGCAGTAATTGCTAAATTGGCAAGATGACATTATGAGATTTTCAGAGCAACTCGAAACCAGGTTTCAAAAACTTACCACCCAGTATCCGGTAAAGCGGTCGGCGCTGATTCCCATGCTGCTCTACGCGCAGGATGAGGTGGGTTATCTGAACGATGAGGTCATCCATGAGGTGGGGCAGCGGCTGGATTTGAGCGATCTGGAAGTGCGCAACGTAATCACCTATTACTCCATGCTGCGCACCAGGCCGGTGGGCAAATATCACGTTCAGGTCTGCACCAACATCTCCTGCATGCTGCGCGGGGCCGAAGAGCTGCTTGAGCATTGCAGTCACAGGCTGAGAATCGGCAACAAAGAGACCACGGCGGACGGGACCTTCTCTCTGGAGGAAGTGGAATGCATTGGCGCATGCAGCTGGGCGCCTGCGGTACAGGTAAACTATGACTTCCACCTCGACCTTACCTCGGACAAGATGGACCAGGTGCTGGACGGTTATAAGAAAAAAACGCAGCAATAACCAGCGTGGAAACGCAGCGGCGCAGCAGGGCGCCTCTGCGAACAGAGATTCAGGATGAACATTTTCGCTCCACCGTCATTCCGCAAGGAACCAGGGCGGCGGAGAACACAAGATACAAGATAGATGATTAAGACGATCGCAACGCCGACCCCACTGTTCTCGCACCCGGACGAGGTGCGCATGATTTCGCAGCGCTTTGGCAAAGGCGCGACCGACATCAACCGGTATATCGAATTGGACGGTTACAAAGCGGCCCGCAAGGCGCTGGAGATGAAGCCGGACGACATTATCAATGAGGTCAAAATTTCCAACCTGCGCGGACGTGGGGGCGCGGGCTTTCCCACCGGGATGAAATGGTCGTTCGTGCCCAAGCAATCGGAGAAGCCCAAATACATCCTGGTAAATGGCGATGAGTCCGAGCCCGGCACCTGCAAAGATCGTCTCATCGCCGAATACGATCCTCACTCCATCATCGAAGGCGTGATCATCGCCGGCCTTGCGGTCGAAGCCCGGCTGGGCTTCATCTATCTGCGCGGGGAATATCGCTATCTGATCGAGATCATGGAAAAAGCTGTGGCCGACGCTTACAGCAAAGGGTTTCTGGGCAAGGGCATCTTCGGCAGCAATCGCCAATTCGATGTCATCGTCCAGACCGGCGCCGGGGCCTACGAGGTGGGCGAAGAATCGGCGCTGATGGAGTCGCTCGAGGGCAAGCGTGGGATTCCACGAATCCGTCCTCCCTTCCCTGCGGTAGTCGGCCTGTATGGCGGTCCCACGGTAATCAACAATGTCGAGACCATCGCTGCTGTGCCGCACATTATCCTCAAGGGCGGGCAGTGGTTTGCCGACTTCGGTCCACCTAAAAACGGCGGCACTCGCCTCTTCTGCCTCAGTGGGCACCTCAATAAACCCGGCGTCTACGAGCTGCCTATGGGATATCCGCTGAAGAAGATGATTTACGACGTGGGCGGCGGCATTCCCAATGGAAGAAAGCTCAAGGCGGTAGTCCCCGGCGGATCTTCCACATTCGTATTGACCGCCGAAGAGGCCGAGCCGCTGAACATGGATTTCGATACCTTCCAGAAGCGCGGCGAGTTTCTCGGCTCCGGCGGCGTGGTCATCGTAGATGACCAGACCTGCATGGTGAAGTTCGCGCTGCGCATTATGAAGTTCTACCAGCACGAAAGCTGCGGCTGGTGTATCCCCTGCCGTGAAGGCACCGACTGGCTGAAGAAGACGCTCACCCGTTTCCACGCCGGAGCGGGAATGCGCAAAGACATCGACAACATGATCTATTTGAGCAAGAACATGCTGGGCCGCACCTTCTGCCCGCTGGGCGACGCCGCGGCCATCCCCACCATGTCGATTGTCGAGAAGTGGCGCAAGGAATTTGAAGAGCACCTTGAAGGCAAACCGTGTCCGTTTGAAAAAGCGGGCAGGCCAGAGATGGCCCTGGCATAAACCATTGGACGATTTGCGATTGTGGGATTTTAAAGTCCGGCAATCGCGCGATCGGCTCAATCAGGAAATTGTAGAAATCTGACATGGCTGAAGCACCCAAACTCGTAACCATCACCGTTGACGGAAACAAAGTCACTGCGCCCTCGGGTACGCTGCTGATTGAAGCCTGCAAGAGCTCCGGCATCGACGTGCCTGCCTTCTGCTATTACCCCGGGCTCTCGCTTCAGGCGGCATGCCGCATGTGCGTGGTGCGCATCGAAAAGATGCCGAAGCTGCAAACGGCGTGCACCGTCCCCATCGCCGATGGAATGGTGGTGACCACCCAGAGCGACGAGGTACAGCAGGCGCGCAAGGCCACGGTGGAGATCCTGCTGGGCAATCATCCTCTGGATTGTCCGGTCTGCGATGCCGGCGGGGAATGCGAGCTCCAGGACATGACCTTCACCTACGGCGCGGCGGAATCTCGCTATATGGAAGGCAAGCTGCACAAGGAGGAGCAGCAGTGGTCCCCGGTGGTCTTCTTCGACCGCCCGCGCTGCATCCTTTGCTATCGCTGCGTACGGGTCTGCGGTGAAGGCATGGACGTTTGGGCGCTCGGGGTGCAGAACCGCGGCGTCGAATCCATCATCGCCCCCAATAAAGAAGACCATCTGGAATGCGAAGAGTGCGGCATGTGCATCGACATCTGCCCGGTCGGGGCGCTTACCTCTGGCGCATACCGCTATAAGACCCGCCCCTGGGAGATGAACCATGTGGGCACCGTCTGCACCCACTGTGGCGATGGCTGTAAGACCACACTCGGGGTCCGTCGCGCCGATACCGGCATGGAAATCGTGCGTGGGGACAACCGCGATAAGAGCGGGATCAATGGGGACTTTCTCTGCATCAAGGGCCGCTATGCCTTCGACTTCGCCAATCATACTGACCGCCTGACTACTCCCCTCATCCGTCGCGACGGGAGGCTGGTCCCTGTCTCCTGGGAGCAGGCGATCGATCACATTGCCAGGCGCTTCAAGCAGGTGCGCGACAGCCAGGGCGGAGAGGCCCTCGGTGTCATCGGCTCCAACCGCACCACCAATGAAGAGAATTACCTGCTGCAGAAATTTGCCCGCAGCGTGCTCGGCACCAACAATATCGACCATCACCGCACCGCAGATTATCCCGCCTTCGCGCGCGCGCTTGCCGGAAAACAGAACGCTACCGCCACGCTTAAGGAGACGATGACCGCGCCGGCGGTGCTGGTAATCGGCAACGATCCCACCGAGCAGCATCCGCTGCTGGCGTGGAACCTGCGCACTAATGTGCGGCTCAACAATGGACGTCTATACCTGGTAAATTCTTCTCCGATCAAGCTGCGGCGCCAGGTCAAGGCATTTGCAAATGTGCCGTCCGGTGGCGAAGGTAATCTGGTGCGCTTCCTGGCGGGCGACGATGGCGCAGCCGACAAGCTGTTGCACGCGCAGTTTACCCGCGAGGCGCTCAACAACTTCCGCGATCAGCTCCGCGCCGAGACTGGACTCATCATCGTCTTCGGCTCCGAGCTTCAGGGCAGCGACATCGAGGCCCTGGTGAAGTTCGGCTCAACCATACCGGAAGCGAAGTTTATCTGCCTGGGCGATTACGCCAATTCGCGCGGCGCCGCCGATATGGGTCTTTATCCCGATCTGCTCCCCGGCTACACCCCGGTAGAGCAAGCCGGACATTTTGCGCAGGAATATGGCGCAGCGCTTCCCGGAACTGCCGGCCTGAACATTGTGGAGATGTTCGAAGCCGCGAAGCGTGGGACGTTAGGCGCTCTCTACGTCGTGGGCTCGAATCCGGTGGCGCGCTATAACATCGATCCCTTCGCGCTGCAAGACACATTCGTCGTGGTGCAGGACATGTTCCTCACCGAGACCGCGATGTTGGCGGAGGTGGTGCTGCCGGTCGCCAATGCCTATGAGAAGGCCGGCACCTTTACCAATACTTATGGCGATATGCAGCTCCTGAAGAAGGCCGGCGACGTGGCCGGCGTGCGCACCGACTTCGAGCTGATCGTTCGCATCGCCGACCGCATGGGAGCAACTGTCCGCTCGCTGGTCCCGTTCGGCAAAGGCACGCGCGCCGATATGGGACAAAGTCGCGGGGCGCAGTCCGGCGAAGCCGACCGTCATGCGATATGGCTGGTAAGGCAGAACCTGGAGCCCAAGCTGAGTCCCTTCGATCCCAATGCCCTGCTCGATGAGATTCAGCGCGTGGTGCCGGGCTATGACAACATCTCGCGCCTGAACCTGTTTGCCGGAAGCGACGTTCATACCTATGCGGTGGAGCGCGGAACGGCAACATCGGCGGGCAAGCCGCAGACCATTGTGCCCGCCAACGATACGCTCTTCACCTCGGGAACGCTGGGACGCTACTCGCAGACGCTCAACTCGGTGCTGGAAAATAAACGCAGGGTTCCTGCCGATAAAGAAGTGCCGGCGGCGGACTGATTTTTGGAAATCTCGTAACCAGACTGTTGTGTAGTAACTTACAAAATTTAACGTGACTACGACCGTATACATCCTCGTCAGCATCATCAAGATTGCCTTAGTGGCGTTTATCCTGCTCACCGCGGTGGCTTACATCGTGTGGCTGGAGCGCAAGGTCATCGGCCACATGCAAAACCGCTGGGGCCCCACCCGCGTCGGCCCATTTGGACTCTTGCAGCCATTGGCGGACGGAATCAAGTTCATCCTGAAAGAGGACCTGGTCCCTGACAACGTCCATAAGCTGTTTTATATTGCCGCGCCGATGATCTCGCTGACGCTCTCGCTGATCTCCATCTCATTAATTCCATTCGGCGAGAACATAGTCATCCACGGTTACAGCATTCCGCTCCAGATCACCGCCTTTTCCAACGGCCCGCAAATCCAGGACATCAACATCGCCCTGCTGATTATCCTGGGCATCACCTCGATTGGGGTCTACGGCATCGCCTTATCGGGATGGTCGTCCAACTCGAAGTACTCGCTGCTGGGGTCGTTGCGCGCCACCGCCCAGATGATCAGCTATGAGTTGGCCCTGGGACTCTCTTTGATTGGCGTCCTGGTCCTCTCCGGCAGTCTGAGTCTGCGCGAGATCGTGAACCGGCAGGCGGGCCCAATCTGGCATTGGAATTTTTTTGGCGGCCTGCAGTTTGTCGCGTTTTTCATCTACATCATGGCCGCATACGCTGAGACCAACCGTATCCCCTTCGATCTGCCGGAGGCGGAGACCGAGCTGGTTGCCGGTTATCACACCGAATACAGCGCCATGAAGTTTGCCATGTTCTTTATGGCGGAATATTGCAACATGGTGACCGTGGCCTGCCTGGCTACATTGCTCTTTCTGGGCGGATGGCACAGCCCTTTTGCGGGACTCCTGCCGCCCGGACCGGCGATCTGGCAGGCGATTTCTCCGATTTTCTGGTTTGTCGCCAAAATCGTCTTTTTCATCTTTCTCTATATCTGGATCCGGGGCACGCTGCCACGATTCCGTTACGACCAACTGATGGCATTCGGGTGGAAGTTCCTGTTGCCTCTGGCCATCGCAAACATCATCGTTACAAGCCTTGTCGTCGCGCTCAAAAGCTGAGCGTTTGCGGTTAAACTGGTTTGCTCCTGCCGGAACGGCAGGAAGCTTACGGATACACTGACGGACCCATGCTGCATCAAGTTCTCTTTATCATCTTCGGCGCGATTTGCGTTGGCGGGGCGCTGAACCTGCTGCTGCAGAAGCACCCCATTAACAGTGCCCTTTCCCTGATCGTGGTGATGGGCTCGCTGGCCCTGCTCTATCTGCTTCTGGGCGCGGAATTTGTTGCCGCCGTGCAAGTCATCGTCTACGCCGGCGCGATCATGGTGCTTTTTGTCTTCGTCATCATGCTACTGAATGCGGGCGAGGAAGAGCATACGCGCGGCAGCCGCATCGCAATCTTTTTCGGCGTGCCTGGAGTAATCGCCATTACCGCTCTGCTGGTCTATACCCTGGTTTCGCGCACCAGCGGCATGGCCAAGGTGGAGATTGGAAATTATTACGTCAAGACGCAGGAGCTTGGAGTTGCGCTCTTCCGCGAGTTCCTGCTTCCTTTTGAAGTCACCTCGGTGCTGATCCTGATTGCCATCATGGGCGCCGTGGTGCTGGCAAGGAGAGAGCACTGATGGTCCCGCTTTCCTGGTACCTGGTCCTTAGCGCCATTCTTTTTGTGATTGGCGTCTCGGCTTTTCTGATTCGCCGCAACATCATCACCATCTTCATGGCGATCGAGCTCATGCTTAACGCGGTAAACCTCTCGTTCGTGGCCTTCGCCAACCATTGGCACCGCCTGAACGGGCAGGCCTTCGTCTTTTTTGTGATGGTGGTGGCGGCAGCGGAGGCCGCGGTAGGACTCGCCATTATTATCGCCGTCTTCCGGACGCGTGAAACCTTGAACGTGGATTACGTGAACCTTCTTAAACTATGAATCCTGGTCCAAACCTGAATCTTTGGATTATTCCTTTGCTGCCGCTGGCCGGGGCCGCTATCAACGGCCTCTTCGGCAAGCGCTTTCCGCGCGCACTGGTCTCTATCATCGCCCTGGGATTTACCGCCGCGGCCTTTGCCTATGCGCTATGGGTGGCCGCGCAATTCGCGGACATGCCGCAGTCGGCGTTGCCGCATATTGAGACCGTGCTTCCTTCCCTGCCCTGGATCCAGGCGGGAAACTTTGCCGTCTATTACGGCTTCTATCTCGATCAGCTTTCCCTGGTGATGCTGCTGGTCGTGACCGGCGTCGGTTTTCTCATCCACATCTATTCCGCCGGATATATGGCGGAAGAGGGCGGATACTACCGCTTCTTCGCCTACCTGAATCTGTTCATGTTCTTTATGCTCACGCTGGTGCTGGCGCATAGCTACCTGCTCATGTTTGTGGGATGGGAGGGCGTCGGCCTGGCCTCATATCTGCTGATCGGCTTCTTCTTTCTCAAAGATTCGGCGGCGCAGGCGGGCAAAAAGGCATTTATCACCAACCGCATTGGCGATTTCGCCTTCCTGCTGGGCATGTTCCTGCTGATCAAGAACTTTGGCTCGCTCGACTACAACACCATATTTCATCAGGTCTCCCGCTTTCCGGTGGAGCAAGGCACGGTAGGAACGCTGACCATCACCGCCCTCCTGCTGATGGTGGGCGCGACCGGTAAATCGGCGCAGATCCCGCTCTATGTCTGGCTGCCCGACGCCATGGAAGGCCCGACGCCGGTTTCGGCGCTGATCCATGCGGCGACCATGGTCACCGCCGGCATTTACATGATTGCGCGCTCCAATGCCATCTTTATCCGCGCGCCCTATGCGCTGCTGGTGGTTGCGATCATCGGCGCGCTCACTGCAATCTTTGCCGCCAGCATCGGACTGGTGCAGACCGACATCAAGCGCGTCCTCGCCTACTCCACCGTTTCCCAGTTGGGATACATGTTCATGGCCTGCGGGGTAGCGGCGTTTTCCGCGGGAATCTTTCACCTGATGACCCACGCCTTCTTCAAGGCGCTGCTCTTCCTCTCCGCCGGATCGGTGATTCACGCCCTCGGGGGCGAGCAGGACATGCGCAACATGGGCGGGCTGCGCAAGCTGGTCCCCTGGACATTCTGGGTGATGACCATCGCAACCTTCGCCATCGCCGGGTTCCCGCCCCTGGCCGGCTTCTTCTCCAAAGACGAAATCCTGTGGAAGGCCTTCTCGGACAAAACCCACGGAAGCTGGATCTTCTGGCTGATCGGCGTTGTCACCGCCGGAATGACCTCCTTTTATATGTTTCGCCTGTGGTTCCTTACATTCTTCGGCGAGCGCCGTACTCCGGTTCGCGCCCATGATCCGCATGAAGAGCCGCATGGCGCGGTTCATGCCCCGGACGCGGCCTCGGCGCAGGTGGGGGTCACCTCATCCCATGCCCCTTCCCACGGGCATGGCCACGCAGACAACGCGCACGGCCATCACGTGCATGAGAGTCCATGGATCATGCTGGCGCCGCTTGTCCTGCTGGCTATTCTCTCTTTCGCTGGAGGATGGGTCGGGGTTCCCGAGGCGCTGGGCGGGCACAATAAATTTGACCAGTTCCTTGCCCCTGTCTTTCATAACAGCTCGGAGCCGGCGCGCCAGACGGAAAATGCCGCTAATTTTGAGCGCTCCCAGACCGGCGCTGCCGGCAACGAACCGCAAAAGCAGGAAGGCAATCCTGAGGAAGAAAAGAGCATGGAGCTGGCGCTTACCGGCGTCTCGGTTGGCGTGGCCCTGATCGGATTTCTCCTCGCCTGGCAACTTTATTATCGCCGTCCTGAGCTTCCCGCGCGCATCGCCGCTCACGCCAGCGGCTTCTACCGCACGCTGGTGAACAAGTATTACGTGGATGAAGGTTATTACGCGATGTTGATCAATCCCATTGTCGAGGGATCCCGAAAGGTCCTTTGGCAGGGCGTGGATGTCGGCGTGATCGACGCCATGGTGAACAGCGCCGGCACGACCTCAAAAGGGACCTCCGGCGTGGTGCGCAGAATGCAGTCGGGGAACATCCGCTCCTATGCGGGCTGGGTGGCAATCGGCGCGGCCATCGTGATCGCCTACATGCTGTGGATGGGGGTGCGGTAATGGATTCGATGATCCTCACCCTGGTTACCTTTGTCCCCGCCGCCGGCGCGCTGCTGCTTATGGTGATGCCGCGCCGCGATCGCGCCCTCAAGTGGACGGCGCTGGCCATCAGCATTCTTACCTTCCTGCTTTCGCTGCATCTGCCCTATCACTTTCAGAGGGCGCAGCAAGGCTTTCAATATGAAGTGAATGTGGGATGGATCTCGCCGCTCAATATCCATTACCATCTCGGGCTGGACGGCATCTCGCTCTGGCTGGTCCTGCTCACGACTTTCCTCACCCCCTTTTGCGTGCTGATCCAGTGGGACTCCATTCATGGCCGCGTCAAGGAATTTTTCGTTTTGATGATGCTGCTGGAGACGGCGATGATCGGCGTCTTCCTCGCCCTCGACCTTTTCCTGTTCTACGTTTTCTGGGAGGCGACGCTGATCCCGATGGCGCTGCTCATCGGCATCTACGGCCACGAGCGCCGCGTCTATGCCGCGGTAAAGTTTTTCCTGTACACCATGGTGGCCTCGGTCTTCATGCTGGCCTCCATCATCTGGCTGTACGTCCAGACCTCCAGCTTCGACTTCACCGTCATCCGGACGGCAATCGAACAGGGCCAGATCGCCAACTTCGCTCATGCCGCGCCGTTCCTGTTTTTCGGCTTCTTCATTGCCTTTGCGGTCAAGGTCCCGCTCTTCCCTTTCCATACCTGGCTGCCGGACGCGCACGTTGAAGCTCCCACTGCCGGCTCGGTGCTGCTCGCGGGCGTCCTGCTGAAGATGGGCACCTATGGTCTGCTGCGCTTTAACGTGACGCTCTTTCCGCAGCAGGCTCGGGAGAATGCTCCGTGGATCGTCGCCCTGGCCCTGATCGGCATCGTGTACGGCGCGCTGGTCGCGCTGGTGCAGCCCAACATGAAGAAGCTGGTCGCCTACTCCTCGGTCAGCCACCTCGGCTTCTGCGTCCTCGGCATCTTCACCTTCACCCAGGCCGGGACCGATGGCGCGGTCTACCAGATGCTGAACCACGGCATCTCCACCGGCGCGCTCTTTATGCTGCTGGGCATGATCTATGACCGGCGCCACACCTACGAGATCAAGGAGTACGGCGGTTTGGCCACGCCAATGCCGGTTTATGCAACGCTGTTTTTGTTCATGACGCTCTCTTCGGTGGGCTTGCCCCTGCTGAATGGCTTCGTCGGCGAATTTCTGGTATTGAGCGGGGCCTTCAGCGCCAAAGCGCTTTATGGAGTGATAGCCACCACGGGCGTGATCTGGAGCGCCGGCTATCTTCTCTGGCTGTATCAGCGTACCTTCTTTGGGACCATCAACAACCGTGTGAACGAAACCCTGCCCGATGCCAACGGACGCGAACGCCTTTGCCTGGTCCCGCTCTGCATCCTGGCCCTGATTATGGGAGTGGCTTCGTCGTTATGGATCAGGCAGATTGACCCGGCAGTGAGCGCATCCATCGCTGCCGTACAGAAGACGACCGCGCATTCCGGGTACAAATCCGCCGGACAAAGCGCCGAATTGCATTCAACCAAATGAATCCACAGCTAAATTACATACAGATTCTCCCTGAAGTTGTCCTCAGCATCTTCGGCACGCTGGTGATGCTGATCGATCCCCTGCTGCCGGGGAAAAACAACCGGCGCTCGCTGGGCTGGCTGGCGTTTGTCGGCGCGCTGGCGGGCATTGCGGCCTCTTTTTATCAGGTCAACGCGCAGGGCACGGGATGGTTCGGCATGGTGCGCGTGGACGCCTTCAGCATCTTCTTCCACGTCCTGGTCATTGCCATCTCGGCGATCACCATTCTCGCCTCTTTTGAATATCTGGACGCCCAGCAGATCCGCTCCGGGGAATATTACGCGCTTATACTTTTCGGCACTGTGGGCATGGCGCTCATGTCGTCGGCAATCGAGCTGGTGCTCATCTTCATCGCCCTGGAGATCTCGTCGATTGCGACCTACATCCTGGCCTGCTATCGCCGCCGGGTCACCTCCAGCACCGAATCGTCGCTCAAATATTTCCTGCTGGGATCGTTTGCGACTGCCTTCTTCCTGTACGGCGTAGCCATGATCTTCGGCGCGACCGGCTCGACCAGCATCTATGCCATCAATGACGCGCTGCGCTCCGGCCAGGGCATGGCATGGAGCTATGTGGCGATGGCGCTGATGTTTGTCGGCATCGGCTTCAAAGTGGCTTCAGCCCCATTTCATGTGTGGACTCCGGACGTCTATGAAGGCGCTCCATCGCCGATTGTCGGCCTGATGTCCACCGGACCGAAAGCCGCCGCCTTCGCCGTGCTGCTGCGCATCCTCTTTGGGGCGATGTCGGCGACCAGCGATGCCTGGATTTGGCTGATCTGGGTGTCAGCGGCACTTTCCATGACCATCGGCAACATCGGCGCGCTCCTGCAGAACAACGTAAAGCGCATGCTGGCCTACTCTTCGATCGCCCATGCCGGCTATCTGCTGGTGGCCTTTGCCGCGCGCAACGATATCGGCATCGCCGCCGCTCTCTTCTATACCGCTTCTTATGCCGCGATGAACGTGGGCGCCTTTGCCGTGGTCAGCCACTTTGCCCGCGCCGGGGAGCGTTATGTCGGCATCAACGACTACGCCGGGCTGGGCCGCAGGTCTCCCTTGCTGGCGTTTACGCTTAGCATCTTCATGCTCTCGCTGATCGGCATCCCGCTTACCGGAGGCTTCTTCGCCAAGTTCTACGTCTTCAACGCGGCGCTCAAGTCCGACCTGGTCTGGCTTACCGTGATTGGCGTGGTCAATAGCGCCATCGCCGCTTACTACTACCTGCGGCTGATCGTCGTAATGTACATGCATGAGCCGCAGGAAAAAGGACGGCTGGAATTGCCGGTGCCGGCTTCTCTCGCCACTGCGCTCATCCTGGCAGTGGCAGCTACCATCTATTTAGGAGTCGCGCCCGGACATGTGCTCAATTACGCGCGGCAGGGCGCGCATGATCTGCTGCCTGCCATAGTCAACCAGGCGCAAAGCTCGCATCCTTAAGAACGAAGCACCCTCAGGGGACCTGAACTGAAACCTGCGTGCCGGGGCGAATAGAATCGGTTGCATTGTAAATAACCTGGTCTCCTGCTTTTAAATCGCCGAATACTTCAATATTCGTGGATGCTGTTGTGCCTACGTTCACGTCCACCCATTCTGTCTTGCCGTCGCGGACCCGGATCACAAATGTACGCTGCTGGTCTGTGGTGATCGCCGTTGAGGGGACAAAGAGCGTGGAATAGGCCCGGCGAATAGGCCATACAACATTCGCAAATGTGCCTGGCGCAATGCTTCCATCACTGTTTCTGACATCAAGCTCGACCGCCATGGTTCGGGTGTTTTGATTGATATTGTGCGAAA
>CAZONJ010000022.1:0-3527 GCA_964581225.1 uncultured Terriglobales bacterium
TGGCAGCTCTACATCACCACCACCAATTACATGAACCGCAGCGTGGATGAAGAGCGCTTCCACGCCTCGCAGACCAACAGCATCGAAAGCCTGCGCGCCCTGGCGCGGGTGCAGACGCCGCAGCTCAACCGTTTTCTCGAAGGCTTTCCCCAGCGTTATCTGAGGAGCTACGCGCCGGAACAGATCGCCGGCCACTTCGAAATGGCTTTGCGCCTGTGGCAGCAGCCGGTGCAGCTGGCGTTGAAGTCGAATCGCGATCTCCACGAGCTCACCATTGTGACCAACGACCGCCCGGCTTTATTCGCCTCGATTACAGGGGCGCTTACCGCCTGGGGCATGGACATCGTGAGGGCCAGCGCCTTTTCCAACCAGAGCGGGACCATCGTCGATAAGTTCTTCTTTAAGGATTGCTTCAATACGCTGGTACTGAATCCTTCGGAGCGAGGGCGCTTTCAGAAGAGCATCACGCAGGTGCTTTCGGGCGAAGAGCCGCTGGAGCATCTGCTGCGGCGCCGCGCCAGCGCCAGGAAAGCCCCTCCAGCAAAAGTAAAGGTAGAGACGAGGCTGACCTTTGACAATAGCTGTTCCACGCACAGCACACTGCTGGAGTTGATCGCGCAGGACTGCCCCGGCCTGCTCTATCGGGTGACCTCGATTCTGTCGCAATGCAAATGCAACCTGGAAGTGGCATTGATCGACACTGAAGGCCAGATGGCCATCGACGTATTCTATGTAACGTCTGAAGGGGCCAAGCTCACGGACGAACATCAGGAGCAGCTGCGCGAGGCGCTGGTCGCGGAACTCGACAAGCAATAACCCGTCCCGAAATCCCAAGCACAATTGAAGCGGCGGGCCATCTCACGAAAGAGGGCATGGCTGACAGCATTGCTAAGTATCTTCAAAGTTCATCCCGGCAAAATGCCGGGGGGGGGGAGATTGCCGTCCTCTCTATATTTTCTATAATGCTCAAGTGTCCTTATCTTTGCTCAACGTCAGGGATCTCAGCATCCAGTTCCGTACCGCATCCGGATTTGCCCAGGCGGTGCGGGAGGCCAGCTTCAGCATCGCGCCCGGCGAGGCGCTGGGACTGGTAGGCGAGTCGGGATCGGGAAAGTCGGTCACCTCGCTGGCCATCATGCGCCTGCTGGTTGCGCAAGCGAAGGTTGCGGGCACAATCGAATTTAACGGCAGAGAGTTGCTGCAACTTACCGAGGCGGAGATGCGCTCCCTGCGCGGATCGGGCATCAGCATGATCTTCCAGGAGCCAATGACCGCGCTGAATCCGCTGATGCGGGTTGGAGACCAGGTAGCGGAGGCGGTCCTCGCCCATCAGCGCGTGGGCCGGCAGCAGGCCTGGGAGAAGGCGGTCGAAGCCCTGAGCGAGGTTGCGGTCCTTGATCCGGAAACGCGCGCCCGCGATTATCCCCATCAGCTTTCGGGGGGACAGCGGCAGCGGGTGATGATTGCCATGGCCATCGTGAACCGCACGCAACTGCTGATCGCCGATGAGCCCACCACCGCGCTCGATGTGACCGTCCAGGCGCAGATACTGGAGCTTTTGACCAGCCTGCGCGAGAAGTTCAAGCTGGCAATGCTGTTCATCTCGCACGATCTGGGGGTGGTCTCGCAAGTGACCGACCGGGTCGCCGTAATGTATGCGGGGCAAATCGTGGAGATGGCAAGCGCGAGGCAAATCTTCAATTCCCCGCGGCACGGATATACCCAGGGGCTGCTGCACGCGATTCCCACCCTGCGGACGGAGCGTGGACGCCTGCTGGCTACAGTTGAGGCGCGCCAATATCCTGACCTGCCGTTAAGAGAAGTAAGCAGCGGACATTGGGCGCGGGTCTGATTTTTCGCCGGAGCGGCCATGACCGGCAAGCCTCGATTTGCGATTTGCTGGCGGCCCTTACCCGCAACTCTTATAATCCATTCGCATGACTATCGAACGGAAATTGGAAGAGCTTAAGCGCCGCGACGCTTTGGCGGAAGGCGGCGGCGGAAAAGAGCGGCGCGAGCGCCAGCACAAAGAAGGCAAGATGTCGGCGCGGGAGCGCATCGAGTTCCTGCTCGATGAAGGGAGCTTTGAAGAGACCGACAAGCTGGTGACGCATCGCTGCACCGACTTCGGCATGGCCGAGCAAAAGATATTTGGAGACGGCTTCGTCACCGGCTATGGACGCATCGAGGGGCGGCTGGTCTTTGTCTTTGCCCAGGACTTCTCCGTGTTTGGCGGTTCGCTCTCCGAGGCCAATGCCTCCAAGATCGTAAAGATCATGGACATGGCCGCGCGCGTGGGCGCTCCCCTGATTGGGTTGAACGATTCCGGAGGCGCCCGCATTCAGGAAGGCGTGATGTCGCTGGCGGGATACGCCGACATTTTTCTGCGTAACACGCTTTCCAGCGGCGTGGTCCCGCAGATCTCCGCCATCATGGGCCCGTGCGCCGGAGGAGCGGTTTATTCGCCCGCGATTACGGACTTTACCCTGATGGTGGACAAAACCTCATACATGTTCGTTACCGGGCCGGACGTGATCAAGACCGTTACCCATGAAGAGGTCACAAAAGAGCAGCTGGGCGGAGCCATGACCCACAATGAGACCTCCGGCGTCGCCCACTTCCTGGCCCATGACGATGCCGAGTGCCTCGCCATGATTCGCGAGCTGGTTAGCTTTGTTCCATCCAACAACCTTGACGATCCGCCGCGGCGCTCCACCCACGATCCCGCCGACCGCAGTGACCCGGAACTCGATAGCATTGTCCCCTCCGCATCCAACCAGCCCTATGACATGAAAGATGTAATTACCCGCGTTATCGACGAAGGCTACTTTTTTGAGGTGCATGAGCACTATGCCCGGAACATCGTGGTCGGCTTTGCGCGGTTGAACGGGCGGCCAGTGGGGATCGTCGCCAACCAGCCCGCCTATCTTGCCGGGGTGCTCGACATCAATGCCTCGGTGAAGGGGGCGCGCTTCGTCCGTTTTTGCGATGCCTTCAACATCCCGCTGATCACCTTCGAAGATGTTCCCGGCTTTTTGCCCGGCACCCAGCAGGAGTATGCGGGGATCATCCGTCATGGGGCCAAGCTGCTCTACGCATTTGCCGAAGCGACGGTGCCGAAGATCACAGTGATTACCCGCAAGGCATACGGCGGCGCTTATTGCGTGATGGCCTCCAAGCACATCCGCACCGACGTGAACTATGCCTGGCCCACGGCGGAGATTGCGGTAATGGGCCCGGAGGGCGCGGTCAACATCGTGTACAAGCGCGAGTTTGAGCGCGCCTCCGCAATGGGAGCTACGGAGGAGGAGCGCACCGCGATCCTGGAGCGGGAGCGGTCGAGGAAGATCGAAGAATTTCGCGATCGCTTCGCCAATCCTTATGTCGCAGCGGAACGCGGGTATGTCGATGCGGTGATCGCCCCGCGCGCTACCCGCAAGAAATTAATCGACGCGCTGGAGATGCTCGAAACCAAGCGCGACAAAAACCCGCCGAAAAAGCATGGAAACATCCCGCTGTAATAAAAA
>CAZONJ010000022.1:3627-39488 GCA_964581225.1 uncultured Terriglobales bacterium
CAAGCGCGACAAAAACCCGCCGAAAAAGCATGGAAACATCCCGCTGTAATAAAAAGACCTGCCCCTCAGGACTAGGTCTTTTGTGAATACTTTCGGGGCATACTAATACTTCGGCATCTTGGGATCGACTTTGTCGGCCCAGGCGAGGACGCCGCCCGCCAGGTTTGAGACCTTCTTGAATCCCGCTTGCCGCAGGAAGTCAACAGCTTTGGCGCTGCGAACGCCGGAGCGGCAGTGGGCCACGATCTCGCGGCTGGAATCCAGCTCATTCACCCGCTTGGGCAAATCGCCGAGAGGGATCAGGTAGCCATTCAAATTGCATATCTGATACTCGTGCGGCTCGCGCACATCCAGAATGAAGATGTTTTCCTTCGCATCCAAGCGCCGCTTGAGCTCTTCCGGCTGGATCTCCGGCACACCATTTGTGGACACAGGGGCCTCCTCGCCGCGAATCCCGCAGAACTGCTGATAATCGATTAATTTGGTGACGGTGGGATGCGTACCGCAAGCCGGGCAATCCGGATTCTTGCGCAGCTTGAGCTCGCGGAACCTCATCGCCAGCGCGTCCACCAGCAGCAAGCGCCCGATCAGCGGCTCGCCCTTGCCGATGATCAGCTTGATGGCCTCGGTGGCCTGGATAATGCCCAGGAGTCCCGGCAGGATGCCCAGCACTCCACCTTCCGCGCAGGAGGGCACCAGGCCAGGCGGTGGTGGCTCAGGATACAAGCAGCGATAGCATGGGCCTTGTTTCGTGCCAAAGATGCTGGCTTGCCCTTCAAAACGGAAGATCGAGCCATAGACATTCGGCTTTCCGCTCAGCACGCAGGCATCGTTCACCAGATAGCGCGTGGGGAAGTTGTCTGTGCCATCGATGATGATGTCGAAGTCCTCAAAAATTCCCAGCGCATTGCTGCTCGACAAGTGTGTCTCAAAACGCCGCACATTGACGAAAGGATTGATGGCGGCAACTTTCTCCGCCGCCGAATCGAGCTTGGGACGGCCCACGTCGGCGGTGGTGTGAATGATCTGACGCTGCAGATTGGTGAAATCCACCACATCGAAGTCCACCAGGCCGAGCGTGCCCACTCCGGCGGCGGCCAGGTAAAGCGCGAGCGGCGAGCCGAGGCCGCCGGCGCCGATGCATAAAACTCTGGCAGCTTTGAGCTTCTGCTGCCCTTCCATGCCGACTTCGGGCATGATCAGGTGGCGCGAATAGCGCAGGATTTCGTCTTTATCTAATTTCGCCGTTTCCGGAGAAGTATGTACAGTAGTAGCCATAACCAACTTTCATTTTTTTGTTCCGCCCGCGATCGAGGGAATGATGGAGAGGTTGTCACTGTCCTTGACTGCGGTATTTTCCCTGGTCTCGAGATAGCGGATGTCTTCATCGTTCAGATACACATTCACAAAAGCGCGCAGCTTGCCATCCGCCGCATAAAGATGGCTCTTTAATTCAGGATGTTTCGCCGTGAGTTGCGCGAGCGCCTCGCCCACGGTTTTGGCCCGCACCTCGACCGTATCTTTCTTGCCGGCATACGGCCGGAGCGGAGTCGGGATATGAATTTTCATCAACTTTGTCCTTTGGCCTCACTCAATATCGAGATCGTCTGAAACCCCGGCGGCGACCGCCAGGCTCCTTATAAATTCTTCTGCCCTGTCTCTCACGTAAACACCTTCGGGATCGAGGCTCTTGTCCTCTTCGCCGCTCCCGTTTAAGGCAAAGGAATTGGTGATGCGCGCGATGCCCCTGGCCACCGATGTAATCACGTAAGAACAGCCAAACCAGTGCGCTTCCGCAAGGTCGGTAGAAGAGGGCTGCGCCGGATGGTCGGGATGCGAATGATAAAAGCCTACAATATCCACGCCATACTCCCGCGCCTGCCTCTGGATGCGCACCAACTCCTCGGGCGCGATGTTATAACGGTTGCGGGGCGAGTCGGTCCGGGTGTTGCCGCAGCGCACGGTAAATTCGACCAGGCGCTCCTCGCCCGAAATCTTCCCCAACAATGCTCCACAACACTCATGGGGATAAGTTTCTTCGCCATGGCGGCGAATGGCTTCGAATTCCGGTCGTGAAATTGTAAGCATGTTTACCCCTCCCAAAAGCGTTCACTCAAATACTTGTCCGCGGCGTCCGGCAGCACGGTGACGATCACAGCTTCGTCATGCTCTTCGAACCAGTCGCTCTCCACGATCTGCCGCGCCAGCTTCATGCACCCCACCACGGCTGCGCCCGCGGAAATGCCCACCAGCAGCCCTTCCTCGCGCGCCAGCCGCTTCAGCATCTCATAAGATTCTTCCGTGGAAATTCCCCAGTCCTGGTCGGCCAATGTTGGATCATATATCCTGGGCACAATCGCGGTGGCCATGTGCTTCAAACCTTCCAGACCGTGAAATGGAGAATCCGGCTGTAAGGATGTGCAATGAATTGCAGGGTTCAGCTCGCGCAGACGGCGTGTAGTCCCGACGAAGGTCCCGCTGGTGCCGAGAGTAGCGGCAAAATGAGTGATGCGTCCTTCGGTCTGCTGCCAGATCTCCTCCGCCGTCCCATAGTAGTGGGCGCGCCAGTTGGCGTCATTGGAATACTGGTCAGCATAGAAGTAGCGCTCCGGGGCCTGCGCATAGAGCCGCCGCGCCTCACGAATTGCTCCGTCGGAGCCGTCCGCCGGATCGGTAAAGATCACATTCGCGCCATAGGCCTTCAAGATGCGCTTGCGCTCGGCAGAAACATTCTCCGGCATGCAGAGAGTGACGGAGAAGCCCTTCGCCGCTCCCATCATGGCAAAGGCGATTCCGGTATTTCCGCTGGTCGAATCCAGCAACGCCTTCGGGCCGCCCGGAGCTAATTCGCCGCGCCGCTCTGCATCGGCAACAATGTAAGAGGCCGCGCGGTCTTTTACCGATCCCCCGGGATTGTTCCACTCAGCCTTGCCCAGGATTTGAATGCGCGGGAAGTCGCTCGCGATGCGCTCCAGACGGACCAGCGGCGTCTGGCCGATCCGCTCCGTCTGCGCCGCGCCCAGTGGGCTTCTGCGGCCATGCACATCGGTTTGTGGAAGAGCAACAGTCTTCATACATTTGCCGAAACCTGCTCAGTTATGCGAGAGTATCGTTTCCTTCTAAGTTACTTTAGTCTAGCGATAGTGAATTTAGCGGGCAACACGAGTGCGGGATTCCGCTATCGTATCGCCAGTTTTACCAGCTGGGACCGATTCCAGCTCTGAAAGCGAATATCGAACAAAATGGCCAAGAAAAACACAACCCGGACCTACGATGAAGCCGTATCTCACCTGAGGGAACATCAATTTGATGTGCTGGATGCCCCCGGCGTTTCAAATCGTGTATTTCTTAAAAAATACTCCTGCTCGGCTGCCATTGAAAAAGCCGACGACGATGGAGTCCGCCTCTTCGCCAAGCCCGGATACCTGATCGGGGGCGAGATTGCGCGTCTGGTAGATAAAGGGTATCAAAAATTCCTGAAAACCACGAAGGCCGAGGTCCCGGCCAGCGCCGACCATCTGAAGGCCATTCACAACTTTACCGAGGAGCTCAAAGAGGCGACCGGCTCTGTAAGCCTGTATAACGAGGCCCTGGGCACGGTAAGCGACCGGTATGTCTATGACCGGGTGGTGGACCGCGATGCTGCCGAGCCACTGCGCCCGAAGCGCGCCTGGGAGGCGCCGAAAGGCCCCAAACCTCGCCGCGCCTGATTGGAGAGCGCAGGAGATCTGGCTCTCGACTTGGCTCTTAGAAACTCATTTCCTGGCCCTTTGCCATTCGCGGTAAGCCTCGCTTTTTGAGAGGCCAAACTCTTTGGCGACGGCCTTCAATGCGGCCTTTTCCTCCGTTCCCTGGTCTATCAATTCGCGAATGCGAGCCCCCACCTGTTTTACCCCCGATTGTTCCTTTGGCTGGGCAGAGTTGTACCCGCGGACCATCAGCGTGAGCTCCCCTTTGATGTCGCGGGCGCGGAGCAGTTGCAGGAGATCCCCCGCCGGGCCGCGCAGGTACTCTTCATGAATCTTCGTCAGCTCACGGGCAATCACGATGTAGCGCTGCGCCCCGAATACCGCGACCACATCTTCCAAAGTCCCGATTATCCGGTGAGGGGCCTCATAGAAGACCAGGGTTTCAGTCGCGGACTGAAGTTGCTCCAGCAGGCTGCGCCGTTGTCCCGTCTTGGCCGGAAGAAAGCCCAGAAAGCGGAAGCTCTCCGTCTCCAGCCCGCTGGCTACCAGCGCGGAGATCAGCGCGGACGGTCCGGGGACAGGGATGACGGGAATACCGGACTGCAGCGCCTCTGCAATTAATACCGCGCCCGGGTCGGAGATGCCGGGCATTCCGGCATCGGAGACGAGGGCGATCTTCGCTCCTCCATGCAGTAATCGGATAAGCTCCTGGCTGCGTCCCGTTTCATTGTGCTGATGGTAGCTCACCGTCCGGGTGGGGACACTGTAGTAATTCAGCAGCTTCTGCGTCTTCCGGGTATCCTCGCAGGCGATAAGGTCGCATTGCTGCAGAACGCGCAGGGCGCGCAGCGAAATGTCCTCCAGGTTGCCGATCGGTGTGCCCACCACATACAAACCAGGAGCAAGCTCCCGGGCAGAGAACGATTCGATCAGCTCTAAAAGCCGCTCGCCAGTGACAGCCGATTTGTGGTTTTCATTCATGAATGCGAATCCCGCGGAACCTTATGCTTACCACCAAAAATTGACGGATTTTTTTCAAACACTCTACAATCATTGCAGGAGTTCAACCACTCATCGTGCCACTTTACGAGTACCAGTGTAAAAAATGTGGTCATCGGTTTGAGAAAATCGAAAAATTTTCTGACCCTGAAACCAAGCAATGTACCGTCTGTGACGGAGAGGTCGAGCGCCTGCTCTCGGCCCCGGCAGTGCAATTCAAGGGCACCGGCTGGTACGCGACCGATTATGCCAAGAAGTCGGGAGGCCCAAGCTCCTCCTCCGGTTCCAACGATAAATCCTCTTCTTCTGGCAATTCCGGTTCCGGCTCTGGTGAGGGCTCCGCCAAGAAGCCGGAGAGCGCTCCCAGCAAGAGCGAGAGCAAAAGCTGATTCCATTTTGGCGTTTCCGACCTGAGATAACATTGCTCCATGGCGCTGCTGGAAATTCGCGATCTGGTAAAGGTCTACCGCCGGGAAGCGCCCCTGCTGTCGCGCCACGCCGCAACCGAGGTCCACGCCGTTAAAAAGGTCTCGTTTGACATTCTTGCCGGTGAGACCCTGGGGCTGGTTGGGGAATCGGGATGCGGCAAGAGCACCCTGGGACGCATGGTCCTGCGCCTGATTGAGCCGACCTCAGGCTCGGTGTGCTTCGCCGGGCAGGACGTCCTCTCCGCGTCGTCCTCTACCATGCGCCGGCTGCGCCGCGACATGCAGATTGTCTTCCAGGACCCATTTGCCTCGCTCAATCCGCGCCTGCGCATCTTCGACATCGTCCGCGAGCCCTGGACGATCCATGGTGAAGAACAACACGAGGCCCGGGGCGCACTATGGCAGCGCGCCGCGGAATTGATGCGATCGGTGGGATTGGAAGAGAGCGCACTGCGCCGCTATCCGCATGAGTTCTCAGGAGGACAGCGGCAACGCATCGGGATCGCCCGCGCCCTGGCGCTGCGGCCAAAGTTCATTGTGCTCGATGAGCCGGTCTCGGCCCTGGATGTGAGCGTGGGGGCGCAAATCATCAACCTGCTGGCGAAGCTGCAGCGGGAATTCGGCCTGACGTATCTGTTTATCTCCCATTCCATGCCGATTGTCCGCTATCTCTCCACCCGGATTGCGGTGATGAGAGGCGGCGAGATGGTCGAAATCGGAGAAGCCGGGCAGATCACCTCCCGTCCGGCGCATGAGTATACCCGGACCTTGCTGGCGGCCACCCCCGAGGTCCAGTTCACTTAGGCCATCCTGCGGGGCGGTTACTTAGACGCATTACCAGTGTTACTCTTTGCGCTTGTAAATAAAACGTTATAATCGCGGCGGATGCCTTCATTGACCTCACTCCTGCTTTGTAATGACCCAAATCTCAAGCGAGTCTTCAAACTGATATTGAAAGACCTGGAGATCGAGGTAGAGCACTGCGAGACCCCCTACCGGGCCAAGCAACTGCTCTCGCAGCGGCGCTTCGATGCGGTGCTGGTGGAGTGTGACGTTAAGGAAGAAAACCTCCTCTTCCTGCAAAATCTTAAAAAGCTTCCCTACAATCAACGGGCGGTGCTGCTGGCCATGGTGAAAGAGCAGAAACATGCGCGCCTCGCCCGCGACGCCGGCGTCCATTTCGTCGTGGAGGGCCCCATCTCGACCGCGCGTCTGTCCACGACCATGCGGGCGGCAAGAAACCTGATGAACCGCGAGCGGCGCCAGGCCTTCCGCAGGCCGGTAGAACTGTTGACCAATTTTATCCGCGATGGCGGCGAGGAGTTTGACGCGGTCATTCTCGATTTGAGCCATGACGGCATGGCGATCAAGTGCCACGAAATATTCGAGAAATCGAGGGACATTGTTTTGCGCTTTTGCCTGCCGGGCACCACTGACGTCATCCGGACGCGTGGGAAGGTGGCCTGGTGCGATGACTACGGCCGCTGCGGCATCCGCTTCGCCCAATTGCACCCGGAATCGACGCTGAAGCTGGATGCCTGGCTGCGCGAGCGCCGGCGATCTATGCGAAAGGCGGTCGCCCAATTCACCGCCTTCCTCACCCCGAGCGGAGGCAAGGAATTTGAGGTCGTCCTGTTAGACCTGAGCGAAGGAGGAATGTCGATCAAGGCGGACCAAAGGCTGGAAAAAGGGACCATCTTTCACCTGCGGGTCGTCGCGCCCGACAAAAGCGCGTCCATTGAGACCTACGGCAAGGTGACCTGGGTCCATGAGCGGACAGCCGGAATCAACTTTATCGAAATCATTCCCGAGCACGAGCGCATCCTCAAGCTCTGGACCAGCATGAGCCCTCCGGAGGATGTGCCGGCGCCGCAAGATCAGGATTGAATGCCGGAGAATGTCGGTTCAGGCCTTCTCCCCAGCAATATTGGGAGAGCACCTTTCAGCGGAATGGAAGAGGTAAGGAGTGCCGGGGTCCATCGACTCCGCTCCGCGCACGAGATGACAAAATTTGGCGAGGGGGTCGCGCGGTATGGCCACACCTTATTGAATCATGCGGATTTTCCGCCAGTTCCGGCCGACTTTCAATAGATGCTCTGCGGATATATCGATTGTGATTGCGGTTTGAGTAATGCGCGCGCCATCGATATGAACTGCATTCTGCTTGATCTTGCGGTTCGCGTCGGTAATAGAATCCGCCAAACCTGCCTCTGCAATTAACCGATCGACGCGTATCTTGTGCAAAGAAGCGCCATCCGGCGAGGAAGCTCCTTCATTTTCCGACTCGTCGGATTTAGAGAGATGGACCCGTTCCAAAGGTATGGACGCCTGTGGAACATCCGGCGGCGCTTCGTCCTTCTGGAACTGTTTGCTCCAGTTTTCTGCCGCCTGTTCGGCTGCCTGCGGGGAATGGAAGTCGGCGACGATACGCTTCGCCAGGTCCTTCTTCACCTTCATCGGATGGGTCTCGCCGCGGGCCACTTTCGCCTGCAAGGCTTCAATCTCGTTGCCGCGCATGTCCGTGAGCAGCGTCCAATAGCGCCACATCAACTCGTCGGAGACCGACATCAGCTTTCCATACATCTCCTGCGGCGCTTCATTGATGCCAATGGCATTGCCCAGCGACTTCGACATCTTCTGCTGGCCATCCAGCCCTTCGAGGATGGGCATGGTAAGTACGATCTGGGGGGGCTGGCCATAGTGCCGCTGCAACTCCCGGCCCACCAGCAGATTGAATTTCTGGTCGGTCCCGCCCAACTCAACGTCCGCCTGGAGCGCGACCGAGTCATATCCCTGGACCAGCGGATACAGCAACTCATGGACGGCGATGGGCTTCTCTTCCTGAAAGCGCTTGTTGAACTCCTCGCGCTCGAGCATCTGGGAGACGGTATATTTCGCCGCCAGGCCGATGAAGTCCTCGGCGGTGAATCTGGAGAACCAGCGATTGTTGAAATCGACCACTGTCTTCTGCGGATCGAGGAGCTTAAAGACCTGCGCTTTATAAGTCTCGGAATTTTTCTCTACTTCTTCGCGGGTAAGGGGCTTGCGCGTAACCGATCGTCCGGTTGGATCGCCAATCATTCCGGTGAAATCGCCGATAAGGAAGATGACGGTATGGCCGAGGTCTTGAAAGTGCTTCAGCTTGCGGATCAGCACCGTATGTCCCAGATGAAGGTCGGGGGCGGTCGGGTCGAAGCCGGCCTTCACCCGCATGGGCTTGCCGGTCTTCAGGGACCCTTCCAGCCGCTGGCGCAGGTCGGCCTCGCGGATGATCTCCGCCGCCCCTTTCTTGAGATATGCGAGCTGTTCGTCTACCGGTGGAAACTTCATGCGATCTGCTTGTACAGCTCCGAATCGCGATGCTCGGTCAGCCCCTCGATTCGCGGCGAATACTCCAGGAAATGCGGAGTGCGGCGATGCGCTTCCAGCGCGGCGTCGTCCTTGTATACCTCGTAAAGCAAAAAGCGGCGCGGGTCCTTGCGCGATTGGTGCACATCGAAACGGACGCATCCCGGCTCAACCTGCACCAGGCGCACATAGGAGCGGAACATGTCCGCGGTCTCCTGCTCGCGGCCAGGCTTAACCAGAAGGTAAACAGTCAGGCAGATCATCGCTTTTCCTCGCAAGAACATTCTAAAACACGGGAGACAACACCGCTGCCACTCTCCCCGAATCAGCGGACTTTGAAGAGCAACCGGCGGCCGGCGATTTCGAAAGGTTGATTCAGGACCATATTAATGGCCTCGCTGTAGGCGATGTGCTCATGCTCCAGGATGCGGGCGGCCAAGGCATGCTCATCGTCTCCGGGCAGCACAGGCACCGCTTTTTGCACGACGATCGGCCCATGGTCCAGGTTCTCATCGACAAAATGGACGGTGCATCCGCTGACCTTCACTCCATACTCGAATGCCTGGCTCTGCGCATCCAGTCCGGGAAAGGCGGGCAGCAGCGAGGGATGGATATTCAAAATACGCTGCGGATAGGCGGCGATAAAAGCCGGCGAGAGCAGGCGCATGTAGCCGGCCAGGCAAACCAGGTCTACGTTGTGCTCGCGCAGGCAAGCCACGATCTGCGCATCGTGCTCTGCCCGGGAGAGGCCCTTGGATTGGACCACATGAGCGTTGAATCCGCGCTCTTCCGCGACCGCCATGCCGGGCGCATAGGCTTTGTTGGAGATGACGACAGCGATCTCCGCATTGCGAATGCGCCCCGCCGCGATGGAATCGGCGATGGCGATAAAGTTCGAGCCGCGTCCGGAGAGCAGGATGCCTAAGCGCTTCAAGTTGCCAGTGTCAGCTTTCAAGCGAGATTAGTGTAATGCAAGATCGCCCCGGAGAGCGCTAGGCGTACATCACGCTGCGGTCGCCCTTGACCACGCGCCCGATGATGTAGTGCTTTTCTCCGCTGCGTTCCAGGAGTCCCTGCACCTTCTTGAACTTTGCGGCGGGCACGACCAGCACCATCCCGATGCCCATGTTGAAGGTGCGCATCATCTCTTCCTGGGGAACATTTCCCAGCTCCTGCAGATGGGTGAAGATCGGCAGGACGGGCCAGCGGCCCATCTCCACCACTGCGGCCGTCCCCTTGGGCAGCACGCGAGGCAGATTGTCGGTAATGCCGCCGCCGGTAATGTGGGCCATTGCCACCACGCCTTCAGCGTCCAGCAAACGGCGCATGATCGGCCAGTAGCTCTTATGCGTCTTCATCAGCGCATTGCCGGCCTTGTCTTTGATCTCATTCACGTATTTGTCAGGAGTATATCCGGCGACTTCAAACAGGAGCTTGCGGGCCAGCGAATAACCGTTGGTATGCAGGCCGGTGGAAGGCAGTCCGACGAGAATGTCCCCGACTTCCACTTTGGCGCCGGTAAGGATCTTCTCCCGCTCCACTACGCCGACGATAAAGCCGGCGAGATCATACTCTCCGTCGGGATAGAAGCCGGGCATCTCGGCGGTCTCGCCCCCGATCAGGGCGCAGCCATTGTGCTTGCATGCGTCCGCCAGACCGGTGATGACCTTCTCGATCACTTCGGGATCGAGCTTGCCGCTGGCCAGATAATCCATGAAGAACAGCGGAGTCGCCCCTTGCACGGCGATGTCGTTCACGCAGTGGTTGACGAGGTCCGCGCCAATGGCATGGTGCATGTTCATCTGGAAGGCGACTTTGAGCTTGGTGCCTACGCCATCGGCGCTGGAGACCAGCACCGGATCGCGATATTTCTTGGTATCCACGGCGAACAGGCCGCCGAAGCCGCCGATCTCGCTGAGCACGTTCTTGCCGAAGGTGCGCTTGGCCAGATATTTAATGCGCTGCTTGGTCCGCTCGGCGCGCGAGATGTCTACCCCCGCGTCGGAGTAGGTCACCGGGCGCGGTTTGCTTTTTGCCTCTGCTGCGCTTCTCACTTCTGATGATGTCTTTTGTGGGGCCAAGGAATGTCCAGGTTGCTTCGGCGATTCTGGCCGAAGCGATTGAGGGAAGATTGATTTTAACATCGAACTGGCGGCCTCAAAAAAACATCGCCGGGGAAAATTGTCACCGTCCAGGAGGGGTTTAGAGGCGGGCGCCCAGCCGCGTCCAGCGGGTGTTTCCAAAGAAATGCGCGGCGATGGAGGCATAGAAGCGGAGCTGGTCGGCGGGATTGTGGTTGAGCCAGGCAAAGCTTGGAGCATCGTACGACCAGAAGATCATAAGCGGCTTGCCAATCACGTTTTCTTCCGGCACCGTTCCCCAGAAGCGGCTGTCCTCGGAGTGCTCGCGATTATCTCCGAGCATGAACAGACGGCCATTGGGGACCAGAACTGTGGCCATCTCCTCCCGCCCGGTGGCGCGCGCATAAGGCTCATCCATCGCCTTCCCGTTCACATACGCGATCCCGCCATGGACCGCGATTTCATCTCCTCCAACCGCCACTACGCGCTTCAAAAAGGTCTGCTGAGGATCGAGCGGGCTGCGGAAGGCCACAATCTCGCCCCGCCCGACTTTGCGCCAGCGGGGAAGACGATGGCCGGTAAAAGGAACGGCTGGAGCATAAGGAAACTTCACCAGGAAATAATGATCGCCCACCAGCACCGTCCTCTCCATCGAGGCGGTAGGGACCATCGCCAGCTCCCCGACAAACGAATACGTCAGCATGGCCGTGCCGCCGAACAATGCCAGGCGCAGGACCGCACGCCGCAATTTCTTCGCAAAGAGAGTGGGGTTTCGGGAATTGATGCGCCTATGCTACGCGCCAAGGCAGAGTGGCCCAATCGGGCATTTCACTCAGGAAGAGAGCGGAGATCGCTTTAGACTGGAAGCGGTAGATTACCAGCGGTCGTCCCTACGGGACTCGCGTGGTTTGTCTCCGGCACCCACTGACAAAGCACGGCAACGGCTGTTCTTGATTCGCTACTTTGCCGCGGGCATGTCGAGAAAATTTTCGATCAGCTTTTTTCCGGCTGAGGTAAGCACGCTCTCAGGATGGAACTGCACGCCTTCCACCTGATACTTTCGGTGGCGCAGCCCCATGATTACCTGCTTGCCGTGATCGCGGGTCTGGGCGGAGACCTCCAGCTCCTGCGGCAGCCCCTCTTCGGAGACCACCAGGGAGTGGTACCGGGTCGCCGTGAACGGCTTCTCCAGGCCGGCAAAGATGGTTTTGCCATCATGCTCGATGCTGCTGGTCTTACCGTGCATCACGTTGCCGGCCCGCACTACGTTGCCGCCAAAAGCGGCGCCGATCGCCTGATGTCCCAGGCAGACGCCCAGCACCGGGACCTTCCCGGCGAAGTGCTTGATCAGGTCAATGCTGATCCCAGCCTCCTGCGGTGTGCAGGGCCCGGGCGAGACTACGATGCGCTCCGGCTTGAGCTCTTCAATCTCTTTGATGGTCGTCTGGTCATTGCGACGCACTACCACCTGCCTCCCGGTCTCGCCAATATATTGGACGAGATTGAAGGTGAAGGAATCGTAATTGTCGAGAACAAAGATCATGGAGCGGCTTTACCAGTATAACTTCAGGCTGCGGTATCACCGAAGGGCGGCGCAGATCGCTGGGGCGTCATTGTGGATTCTGGGCAGTTGTGATTCCGAAAGCGGGCGAGAGGTCTCCGGTCGCTGGCACGATGTCAACGATTAAAGACCTCATCCCCGGAACTCTCAGCGGCTCGCGAAGAGGCGCCCTTACTTCGCCTTGATGGGGACCAGGAGCTTTGTATTCTCCCACTCCAATACCAGGTTGGCAGCGTCGTCGCCTTGCTTGTCGAATGAGATCGTGAACTGCTCCACCGGATGATCGGTCGCCGATTTCTGCATGTCCACGCGCGCCAGGTCCTGCGCTGGATCGTAGTTAGTGCCCCATTGCCCGGTTTGTTTATTGATGATCAGCTTCCACGTGCCTTCCGAGGGCAAGGTCCAAAGCGTGTACTTGCCCGCAGGCACGCTGGCGCCGCCGATGTCGAGATCGGTTTCTGTCGTCAGCGTAGTGGCTTCATTGGCGCCGGTGCGCCACACCTTGCCATAAGGGACCAAGCCGCCCATGATCTTTCTGCCTTTCACATAAGGCCGGCTGTAATCGATAGCGATTTTCTTTCCCCTAAGGGTAATGCCGGCCGTCCCCGGAGGGCTGGGCCGCTTGCTCTTGTCCTGCGGTGGCTTCTGCGCAATGGCGAGTGCCGCCAGCAGCAATACCAGAACTGCAACCATTCCGTATCTCTGTCGCATAGTTTCCTTCCTTATTTTGAATGCCGTGTTGTGCCCTTCATTCTATTTCATTTCATGGCGAACTGCGCTTCACCCCAGAGACACAGAGACACAGAGCTAAAAAATCAGCAGGATTGGAAATCACGATGGCTGTTTTGCAAGATCACCCGATGACCCGATGACCCGATCACCCAATGACCAAATTTTCTCTGTGCCTCTGTGGTGAACGTCCCTTGCCCTGATAACTAAAGTACAACTAACCCCATGCACCATCCGGTCTTTCATCCTGGAGGCAAAACGGTCATACTTTTCAGCAGGTTACACGCATTCGCGAAAATTTTTCTCGGCGCAAGCAAATTGCAGCCGAAGACAAGAATGAGGCAAGTTTATGAACAAGCACCTTGGTCTGGTGTTGTTATTTTGTTCCGCTGCGATGGCGCAGAGTCCAGCCGCCACGCCGAGCACTGTAGCCGCGCCTGCAAGCGCGCCTGCCAATTCGGTTTCACGCACCACTAAAGCGGTGAACTATCCGCGCAAGGGCAATCTCAAGATTGCTTTCCAGGGGACCGAACTGATGTCGGGGGCAAGCGGCGAGGCCAAAGTGGAGAGCAAGAATGGCCGCGTGGAGATTGAGGCCCACCTGGAAGGGATCGATCCGGCCACCAAGTTCGGCCTGGAGTACCTGACCTACGTTTTATGGGCGGTCTCGCCCGACGGACGCGCGGTGAATCTGGGTGAGGTTGAGCTCGATCATGGCAAAAGCCACGTGCGCGCGATCTCCGGGATGCAGACTTTCGGCCTGATCGTGACCGCCGAGCCTTACTTCGCCGTCAACCAGCCGGGCAACATGGTGGTGTTGGAGAACGTGGTTCCGGCGGAGATGGCCACAGAGACCATTGTGGCCAAGTACGACCTCCTGGGGCGCGGCAGCTACTCCTCCACCAATACCCGCATTCAGGACGCTATCTTTGGCATCGACCGCAAGACCCCACTCGACCTTTTTGAGGCCCGCAACGCGGTGCGCATCGCGCACATCGCCAACGGCGACAAGTATGCCCCCTCTATGGTCACCAAGGCGGAGCAGCAACTGCGCCAGGCGGAAGAGGCCTATGCCAACAAGCAGGGCAAAAACGCCATCGCGACCTCCGCCCGTGAAGCGGTTGAGACCGCGGAAGAGGCGCGTGTGATGTCAGTAAAGGCAAAGGCCGAAGAGGATGCGCAGGCCCAGGCGGCCGCCGAGAAGAAGGCGATGGAAGAGCGCGCAGCCCAGGCCCGTGTTCAGGCCGAAGCCGAAAAGAAAACACTGGAAGCGCGTGAGGCCCAGGCGCAGGCGGAAGCCGCAGCCGAGGTAAAGCGCCGCCAGGACGCCGAAACCGCGCGCGCCCAGGCCGAACAGGCCAAAGCCGAGGCCGAGCGCATGAAGCAGCAGGCCGAACAAGCCAGACAGGAAGCGATGGCGGCGGCACAACAGGCCGCGCGTGAAAAGCAGGAGGCGGAGACAGCCAAAGCGGCAGCCGTCGCCCAGCAGCAGCAGCTTGCGCTCGAGGCCGACAAGGCCCGCAGCGCCGCGCAGGAGTCCGACCGGCTGCGCCAACAGGCGGAGAAAGACAAGGCCGACCTGCGCGCCCGGCTGCTCCGTCAGCTCAACAGCATTCTTTCTACCCGGGACAGCGCCCGTGGGCTGATCGCCAACATGTCCGACGTGCTCTTTGAGACCGGCAAATTCGAGCTGCGTCCGGAAGCGCGCGAGCGGCTGGCAAAGGTCTCCGGCATCGTGCTCGCCTATCCCAGCCTGCATCTCGAAGTGGAAGGCCATACCGACTCCATCGGCGGCGACGATTACAACCAGCAGCTCTCGGAGAAGCGCGCCGAGGCGGTGCGCGATTACCTGGTGCAACAGGGGATTGCAAGCGACTCGATTGGGGCGCGGGGCCTGGGGAAGACGGTTCCCATCGCCTCCAACGACACCCCGGAAGGACGCCAGAAGAACCGCCGGGTAGAGCTGGTGCTCTCGGGTGACGCCATCGGCTCGGGCGACGCCCAGCAGACCGTTGCTGCCAACCCGGCAGCGACGGACACAGCTGCTCCGGCCAGCACGCCCCAGCAGTAGCAGTCGCATCTTTAACCAAAAAGCGGCGTTCGCAAGAGCGCCGCTTTTTGTTTGCGCATGGTCTCTTAATATTGCGGGCGAGAAAGCCTGCATCAATATTTCTGATAGAGGCAACTACAGATCCCTCTATTTGCGCTTGGCGCGCTCGCTCGCCTCGCGCGGCCCTCAGGACGACGTTTATTTTTCGTTCGTATTTTCTTACACGGAGACGCGCGACTCAGAGCATTGCTCCCGATCGGGGAAGCGTGTTGCAGAACAGAGAGCGCGGGTAAAGGACGACCGAGCTATAGTCCCGCGCGGGCGAGCTCCACGGCCTTGAGCAGCGCCTGGGCCTTATTCAGAGACTCCTGGTATTCGCTTTCCGGAACGGAATCGGCGACGATCCCCGCTCCGGCCTGGAGATAGGCCTTTTTGTCCTGCATGAGGATGGTGCGGATGGCAATGCAGGAATCGAGATTGCCGGCGAAGTCGGCATAGAGGATGGAGCCGCCATAAAGTCCGCGGCGCACCGGCTCCAGCTCTTCGATGATCTCCATGGCCCGCACTTTGGGGGCGCCGGTGAGGGTACCCGCGGGGAAGCAGGCGCGAAATGCGTCAATGGCGTGCAGATCGGGGCGCAGGCGGCCCTCGATGGCCGAGACCAGGTGCATGACGTGCGAGTAGCGCTCGACAAACATGAAATCCTTCACCCGCACGGTCCCATAGTCGCTCACGCGGCCGAGATCGTTGCGGCCCAGATCGACCAGCATCACGTGCTCGGCGCGCTCCTTTTCGTCGGCGCGCAGTTCGGCTTCGAAGTGCTGGTCCTGCTGCTCGCCCTTTCCGCGCGGACGGGTCCCCGCGATGGGACGGTAATCGAGCTTGCGCCCGCTGACCCGCACCAGCATCTCCGGCGAAGAGCCCAATACCTGGAGGCCCTCCGTCTGGATGTAGTAAAGATATGGCGACGGATTCACCATGCGCAGGGCGCGATAGATCTCGAAGGGCTCCACGCCTGGGGTGAGGTCCAGGCGTTGCGAGAGGACGACCTGGAAGGCGTCGCCGGCGCGGATGTACTCCTTAATTTTTTCCACCCGCTGGGTGTAACCTTTGGCGTCGGTGATCTGCCGGGCCTGAAGCTTCTTGTGTACCGCTCGCGTCTTGCGGCGGGACAACCTGGCGGTCAGCAGCTTCTTTTCCAGCATCTGCAGGTCTTTGACCGCCCGTTCGTAAGCCTGGCGCGGCTTCTCGTCGCGCACATTGGCGGTGGCAACAATGTAGATCTGCTTGCGCACATGGTCGAAGGCGAGGACGCGGTCGAAGAACATCAGCAGGCAGTCCGGGACCTTCACATCTGCCTTGGCGGTGGCGGGCAATTTCTCGATGCGGCGCACCACGTCATAGGAGAAGAACCCTACCGCGCCGGAGGTAAACGGAGGCAGATCGGGCAGCTTGGCCAGACGATGCTCCTTGAGCAGCCGGGCAACAAACTCGAAGATGTCGCCGCGATGGCGCTCGCGAGCCCGCCCGCGCTGCACGGTGATGCTGTCTCCCTTGGCGCTCACGATCATGTATGGACGAATGCCGAGAAAGGTATAGCGGCCCACCTTCTCGCCGCCCTCGACCGATTCGAGAAGAAAGGCGTTCTTCTCGCCGGCGGCGATGCTCAGGAAGGCGGAGACCGGGGTTTGCAGGTCCGCGGTCACGGTCTCGACCACCGGGACCAGCGTTGCCTCACGGGCCAGCTCTTCAAATTGGTCACGTTCGGGATAGCGCATGTGAATTAGCGATTATACGTGGTCAGGCCAGAGCGGCCATAACCCGCGCGTGTACGAATAACAAGCAAAAATGAATATAAGAAGTTACTAGGCCCTGGTACCACGGTGTTTGAAGATGCAAAGAGACGGATTGAGTACACGGGGCGGCTAACGTATACTCAGCGCACTTAGATTCAGGGCTATTCCCCAATAAATCTATGTGAGCGGCGGAAGGATGTCGCGCGAGGCTAAGAATCCAGGCCGTGCATTTCGGTTGATTTGTAATCCGTTAAAGGCAAGAAGCTGCTCCAGACTGCATGAACACAAATGGCCACAAAAAATTAAAGATCCGGTTTTGGGGAGTACGCGGCTCTACCCCCACTCCGCAGGCGGAGAACCTTCGCTATGGCGGCAACACCTCCTGCGTGGAACTGCGGATCAATGGCCAGCTCTATGTCTTCGATTGCGGCACCGGTTTTCGCAATCTCGGCAAACAGCTGCTCAAGGAAAGCGCTGGAAGCCCAATCAACGCTCACATTTTTCTCTCGCACTTTCATTGGGACCACATCCAGGGTGTCCCGTTCTTTACGCCGCTCTACAGCAGCGAGGACAACCGCTTTTTTTTCCATTCCTCCAACCGAACCCGCGGATTGCGGGGGGCGCTGGAAGAGCAGATGTCCTCTCCCTATTTTCCGGTGAAGATGAAGGACATGGCGGCACATCGCAGCTTCTACAATATCGCAGAGGACCGCGTCGCCTTCGACGATTGCATCATCCAGTCGATCTGGCTGAACCATCCCCAGGGATGCCTGGGTTATCGCATCGAGACCAAAGACAGGGTGGTGGTCTATGCCACGGACAACGAGCCGGGGCACCCGATCTTCGATAAAAACGTGCGCAAGCTGGCGGAGGGCGCCGACCTCCTGATCTATGACGCGCAATATCTTCCCGATGAATATGAGGCGCACAAGCGCGGATGGGGACACAGCCATTGGCGCGAAGCGGTGAATATCGTCATGGAGAGCGGGGCCAAGGAGCTGGTGCTCTTCCATCACGATCCGGAGCACGACGACAATTGCATCGATTCGATGGTGCGCCGGGCCAGCGAATATTATCCCAAGGTGCGCGCCGCCTGCGAGGGGCTGGAGATCGAGCTGTAGTTTTTTACCTGCCTGGAATCACGACCTTACATGCAATCAAAAGCCGGCGTTCGGTGACGAGTAACAAGTAGGCGAGGAGCGCGATTGCGTCCGGCTGGAAGTTATTTCACCCGGTAATTGCGGAGTTGTTCTTTGCGGAGCAGGCTTTGCAGATAAGCCAGAGCTTCTCGCTCGGCGATTTCGCGGTTATTTTCATGGGCCCAGTGGATCACGGCCGGAGAGCCGTTCTTCTGCACGATCCAATGCCATATTTCAGGAAAAGAACGGTTATCGCAGACCACGTCCGCAAAATAGTCTCCGAGGGAAAGATGGATATTCGAAGACTGCTTGCAGGCATCTGCCTGGTCATCTTTGGTCACCAGGTGGACCCGATTGAGGCGCTCGTTCATGCTACGAATTTAGAGCACCGCAAATGTGAATTGGTTGGTCGGAAACACCGTGCCAGAGATGGCAGATTGATGACTTTAATAACATCGCAGATTTAACTTTTAGGTTATAATCCCACCATCAACTCCTCTTAATATGTGTGCGGCCTCTAAACGCGTCAAGAAGCATAAACCCCATCCCAAACAGGCATTCGCCAATCCGGCAGAGAGCCATCCGGCGGGTCTTTGGGTCGATTCGAATCTTATGGCGCGTCTGCGCACCACCAACCAAGCCGAAAAAAAACAGCTCTTTGAAGCCTCACAACGTTATCTCGAACTCGCTTCTCTCGCTCTGGATGAAAAGAAAGACGAAAAGAAAAAAGAGCCGCATAAGAAATAATTTCAAAGCGCCGCCTGCTCTTCGGTAACCTTGCCGGAGTGTGGGATGAAATCTATACTGAAGAGTTTTGAGCGGACCGCTTTTACAAACCGACCTACACTTCACCGGCTGCGCTTCCAGTTACGACCTCCGCTGCCTTCATGATGGAATTGGAGCTTACAAATGACGACCCATACAGTGACGCTTGAGCAGGAATACAATCCGTGGGAGGCGCAGGCCGCTCGATTCGATCTGGCGGCCCAGAAGCTCAACCTCGATCCCGGCATCTGGAAGGTGCTGCGTTATCCGAACCGGGAAATCATCGTCCATATTCCGGTACAGATGGATAATGGCCAGATCGAAGTCTTCACCGGCTTCCGCGTCCAGCACTCCATTGCGCGCGGACCGGCAAAGGGTGGCATCCGCTACGCGCCCGACGTGACCCTGGACGAAGTCCGCGCCCTGGCAAGCTGGATGACCTGGAAATGCGCGGTGGTCAACATCCCATTTGGCGGAGCCAAGGGCGGCGTAATTTGCGATCCCAAGAAGTTGTCGATGACCGAGCTTGAGAAGATCACCCGCCGGTACACCGCCGAGATGATCGAATTCCTGGGACCGGAAAAGGACGTTCCCGCGCCCGATATGGGCACCAACGAACAGACCATGGCCTGGATCATGGACACCTACTCCATGCACATGCGCCAGACGGTCACCGCGGTGGTGACGGGAAAGCCGCTGAACATCGGGGGATCGCGCGGCCGCCGCGAGGCCACAGGACGCGGGCTGCTCATCGTCTGCAATGAGGCCATGAAGAAGCTGAACCGGCGTCCCGAGAGCACGCGGGTGATCGTGCAGGGCTTCGGCAATGTGGGCTCGAATGCCGCCAAGCTGATGGCCGATGCCGGATACAAGATCATCGGGGTCGCGGAAGTGGATGGCGGCCTCTACAACTCCAAAGGAATCAATATTGACGCGCTGCTGACCCATCGCCAGCGTAACGGCTCCGTCGTCGGCTTCAATGGAGCGGAGAATGCCGATCCGCATGAGCTATTGATCACCGATTGCGACGTGCTGGTGCCGGCGGCCACCGAGAATGTAATCACCAGCCGAAACGCCTCCCAGATTAAGGCCCAGGTGATCATCGAAGGCGCCAATGGCCCGACCACCGCGGTCGCCGACGATATCCTGCAGGACAAAAAAATATTTGTGATTCCCGACATTCTTGCCAATGCCGGCGGCGTGACCGCCTCCTATTTCGAATGGGTGCAGGACAGGCAGGGCTACTTCTGGAAAGAATCGGTGGTGAACGAGCAGTTGGAATCGATCTTGACGGAATCGTTCGACGATGTGGTCCGCTATGCCGAGACCCACAATGTGAATAACCGAATTGCCGCTTACATGCTGGCCATGGACCGCGTCGCCTTCACCATCAAGCAGCGCGGCATCTACGCTTAGATTTTTTGCCGCCTCTTCGCAATAAAAAACTGCCCGGGGCTTTGCAAGCCCAGGCAGTCCGTACATCCATGATTCTCTCCGCTCTCTAAATTACTTCGGCGCCACGGTCACGATCGTAGGCACAAATGTCGTGGTCACCAGGGGAGTTGCCCCGGTGGGAGTACTCGCCGTGAGGTCGATCCGGTAAACTGCGGGCGCATTCGTGCCTGCCGCGCCTACTCCAACGTATAGAGACTTTCCATCCATGGTGATTCCGCCTGAGAAGGCTTGTCCGCCCTGCGCCGGCCCGCCAGCTAAAACACCGGATGCGCCGGTCTGCGTATTGTAGTAAGGAACGCCGCCTCCGGTCGCGCCCGAGGCAAGGCTGTAGCCGGTCATAAATGCCATGCTGGCATCGGGGCTCACAATGATCTGAGTGGCCGCGCCTACAAAAGAAGGCACGGTGGCAGTCGCCAGGGTGCTGGAAATCGCGGGCGGACAAATGCCGCTGGTCACGCTGGGGGCGATATTCACCCAGCCCGAACCGCTGGCGCCGATTACACGCGAGCCGTTGTTCGAAACGGCCAGAACATTGGCTGCGGCCGCTTTGCTATCCACGGAAGCATTGTTGCAGGTGGCAAGCCCCGTCACTGAACTTCCGCCAATGTAGCCGATGGATTCGTGAGGCAGGAACTTTACATCATTGCCGGTCACGGAGGTGATGCTGTGCAGAGCGCTGCCGGGCTGATAGACGTATATGCCGGACGAAGTGCCGGTAGTGAAGGGAAAGAAGGCCTTGAAGTTGTCGCCGGAAAAATCTCCAGCGGTCACGCCGGAGGCGCTGAAGGTTTCAGCACTAGCGCTGCTGCCGGTGCAGCCGGTGCAGATGGAGAGCTTATTAGCGGAGCTGTCGAAGATTGCTACTTTATTGCCATCGGCGGAGACCGCTAAAACAGTCCCGGTGAGGGTGGAAAAGGTATTGATCACTGTATTGGTGGCGGGGGTGAAGACCATCAATCCCTTGGCGCTTCCCAGATATGCATAGATCCCCTGCCGGTCGAATACCATCGAATTAGGCGCATTGGGTAAGGTGATCGCGGTCCCGGCGGTATTGGCGGTGGTATTGATGGGAATCATCGAGGTGTTGCTGCTTCCGTCCGGATTCGTTGGTCCGGTGGCATAGACTGTGCTGCTTGAAGTTCCGCTCACCGAGCCGGTCATCAGATTGCTGTAAACCGGGTATCCCACTCCTGTGCTCTGGCTGTTGACCGCCCCTAAGGGCGCATTGTTGCAGGCTGGAGGAGTGCAGGAGACCACAATCGAAGTAGTGCCGGCTGCCGCCGCGGTCACCAGTCCGGAGGTGGAAACAGAGGCGGAAGCAGGATTGAAGCTCGTCCAGGTAAGAGTCGCCCCAGTGACCGGCTGGCCTTGGGTATCGGTCACATCGGCCGCCAGTTGCGAAGTTGCCGCTGGAGCAAGGCTGAAGGTCGTATCCGTCGCGCTGCTCACATGCAAAGAAATGGTTTTTGGAGGGCACGAGATAAACACCGCAGGCGTGCCGCTGGTGGCGGAGACTGAGCCTGCGGAGATGTTTATATATACCGCGCCGGGCATCACGGACGTGACTAGCCCAGTCGCGTCGACGGTTGCGATAGCGGGACTCGATGTGCCCCAATTTACCGGACCGATACTGCTTGTAATGTTGGCCCCAGCGCCGTTGGTGGCCGTAACCGAGAACTGCTGGGTCTTGCCCTGAGAGACGCAGGACGCGCTGTTCGCGATTGCCGCCCCGCTTGCGCTCAACGTCTTGATTGGGTCATGGACGTACACCGGAATAGAGAGCGAGGCAGCGCCGTAGCTGATGACAAGGTTCGCCGTACTCGGCACTGTTTTGACCTGGCAAACCACGTTGCCGGAATCGAAGACGCCCCCGCAGAGCATGCCACCGCTGGTGACGGTCACCACCGAAGTATCGGAAGAGGTAAATGTAAGAGTGGGACTGGAAATGGTTTGGCCATTTGTGTCAGTCACCTGGACCAATGAGGGAACGATGGAGTATACCTCGCCCGCATTCAGGCTAATGGTGGACAAGGCATAAGTGATGGTTTTTGCCTGCCCAGTCTTCTTGCTGCTATGACCGCACCCCAGCAACGCAAGCAGAAACAAAAAACCGGCCCATCGTATAAGTGCAAACCCCTGCATCAAGCCTCCCCGAGCGCCGCTTCTATGACCACTTTTCAGTGGGACAATGAAAGCGCCCGGCAAAAATAAAAATTCTGTCGATATTAAGGATATTCCAGTGTAGAAGCCAGTGCTGAAAACGGCAAGCCGCTCTTCAGCCATGGGCAAGTGTGCCTGCCTGGTAGTCCCTAAACTTTCGAAAGACCGAAACGTGCAGCTCGGGAGATCGTGGCATAGACAAACAACATCCATGCCGCCGGTGCTTACCCGGGGTGGCTGGCCTTGGGACCCACTATCCGGCTATTCTCCGGATTTTGTTTGTTGCCGGTATTTGGATTACAATTCCCTCGGATTCACACGGCCTGCATTTTGATTTTGGCCCAATCAAAAATCCCCGAAGGAGAAACCCGTATTATGAAAAAGATTTTAAGCTTTTTCTTTGCCCTTGCTCTGAGCGCTTCCATTGCTGTTGCTCAGACTGGCGGCTCAGGTTCAACCGATCAGAGCAGTTCAGGCACGGGCACCACCGCCGGAACCAGCACTTCCACCGACACCACTGGAACCACCACTACCACCAAGACCAGCAAGAAGCGCCATCACAAGAAACATGCTAAGAAGAGCGCTGCGGGAACAAGCACCACCGGTACCGGAACCAGCACGGACACCACTACCACCACGCCGAAATAAGCGGTCTCGGCCACGAGAAAACCCTTGGAAGAATCCGAGGGTTTTTTCTTGCAGGCCATGCTCGGCCCCGCCATCTACCATTCCCCGACTTTCTGCAGCTTCCGGATCTTTCGCTTGATCAGATCGCGCTTGAGCGCGCTTACGTGGGCGATAAACAACTTGCCGTTCAAATGATCGGTTTCGTGCAGAAAGGCGCGCGCCAGCAGCTCCTCGCCGGTATGTTCGAAAAAATTACCTTCCAGGTCCTGGGCACGGACGGTGACCCGGTTGGGACGCCTCACGTTCTCCCGGAAGTCCGGCAGGCTTAAGCATCCTTCGCTGTGGCTCTGAGAGCCCTCCCGGTGGATGATTTCGGGATTCACCAGCACCATCTTGGCCTGGGGATCTTCTTTGAACGAGACGTCCACAACCGCAATGCGTTTTGAAATCCCGATCTGCGGCGCTGCCAACCCGACCCCGTGGGCAGCATACATGGATTCAAACATGTCTTCGGCGAGTTTCTTCAGCTCCTGGTCGAAGATGGTAATCGCAGCCGCAGGTTTCTCCAGGACCGGGGCGGGCCATTTCACGATGGGATAGATCATTGAGAGGCAGTTTCCACTTGCGGATTTCCAGTTTTCAATTCTTCAGTAATTCCGTATCTGTTCGCGGTAGCCATCAAAATTACGCTTCAGCTCCAGCAGGGAGTCGCCGCCAAACTTCTCCAGGGCGCAACGCGCCAGGGTAAGCGCGACCATGGCCTCGGCGGCAACCCCGGCGGCCGGGACCACGCACACATCGGAGCGCTCGTAAGCCGCCTTCACCGGCTCCCGCGTAGCATAGTCCACAGAAGCAAGAGGACGGCGCAGGGTAGAAATAGGTTTCAGATAGCCGCGAACAATAATGTCTTCGCCATTCGAGATCCCGCCCTCAATTCCGCCGGCGTTGTTTTGCGAGCGGGTGAAATGTGTGTAGCTGGAGTCTTCCGCCCCATTCTCGCGCGAGTAGCCAATTTCGTCATGGACGGTAGAGCCAAAAGAGACGGCAGCCTGCACCCCTCGCCCGATCTCCACCGCCTTGACCGCCTGCAGCGACATAACGGCTGCAGCCAGCAGGGTATCGAGACGCTCGTCCCAATTGATATGGGTCCCAAGGCCAGGGGGGACATTATGTCCTACGACCTCAAAGACGCCTCCAACGGTGTCGCCGGTCTTGAGCGCGCGATCCACTTCCTCTTTCATCCGGCCTTCGGTTGCGGGATCGACACAGCTCAGGAAGATTTCGTCCTTTGCCGCCACCGCCCGCACCTCTTCCCATGTAGCGGGACGCTGTAACCCGGCCTGGCCCACAGAAATCACATGGCTCAGTACTTCGATCCCCAGCTGCGCGAGGGCGAGCTTGGCGATCGCCCCAGCGGCCACCCTGGCCGCAGACTCACGGGCCGACGCCCGCTCCAGCACATACCGGGCCTCCGGCAGGTTGTATTTGAGCGAGCCGGCAAGGTCCGCATGTCCGGGACGGGGGGATGCGACCCGCTTGTGCTTGGCCGGGTCTCCCACTTCCACGGGCAGCGCCTCCTGCCAGTTCTTCCAGTCGCGATTTTCAATCTGGATTGAGATAGGCGAACCAATGGTCTTTCCGTGGCGTACCCCGGAGAGGATGTGGGCGGTGTCCTTCTCGATCCGCATGCGCCCGCCGCGTCCATAGCCCTGCTGGCGCCGCCAGAGCTCCTTGTTTATGAACTCCTGATCGACAGGAATACCCGCTGGCAGGCCTGAGACCAGTGCGGTCAGGGCCTCTCCATGGGACTCGCCGGCGGTGTGGAAACGAAACATAATTTGTAAGAAAAGTCATTCTAACGTATTGCCGCGCTAAAGTTATTTCCCGTCCAGCAAGCCGCGCAACGAGTGGTTTTCATTTCTTCTCATTTGCGCTTAAAATGACGTGCTTCTCTGAGGTTTTTACCCTATAATCGATGAGTAACTGGCAAAGCATTGCCTGAGTGAAAGACTGGTGGCCTTACGGTAAAATACCGCAAGGTTGAGCGGTCCAGGTAAGGAACTGTCGTCGCGACAGTAAGCCTCGGCCGCAAGGAGTTGGTATTGTCTGCTGTTCTTCCGTTAAAAGAGAGCTCACGCGAGATGATCGTCGAGGTGCTGCGCTCTCTTGAGCCTTACTTCCCCGACATTACGGAAAAATGGCGTGACCGCCTGAATGAAGAATTTGGTTTTGGACGCCGGGAGATCATCGCCTTAGAACGGCTCACCTTCCCCATCGCCTGTTCTTATTGCTGCCATGGCGACTTCGGCGGATTTTTTGAGAACCTGCATTATTACGGCACGCGCCTGGCCAAGCTGCAGACCGATACCCGGGCGGTTTCCCAGGCCCTGGAGGTCTACCAGGAGCTTTGCGAGCCTTACCTTCACGGACTCTTTGCAGAACGCCAGACCGAGGCCAACGCCACTCTGGACGTGCTGCGTTCCGCCTCTTTCGTGGCCATTACCGGGGCCTATGTCGATACCAAGAACCGGGAGTCCTCCACCTTGCTTTCGGTAATGGATGCAGAACTTGCCATGGGCGATCTCTCCGGCATGCTGCAGCTGGTTCTGGATATTACAGTCGCCAACTTCAACGCCAACCTTGGAGTGCTGTTGCTGCGGCAACCCGACTCCGAAATGTTTTCCATTCAGGCTTCCACCGGGATAGAGAACCTTGCGGAAAGCGAGGCCGATATAGCGCTGGGAAACGGCTTCTCCGGCAGCATCGCCGCTACAGGCGAACCGGAAATGGTGCTCGATACCAAACGCGACCCGCGCATCCTCAGCCCGCAGTTGAAAGAGCGGGCCACCTCCGTCTGGGGAGTGCCATTGCGCTCCGAAGGCAAGGTGATCGGCGTGCTGATGATCGGTTTCGAGAAGCCCTATGAATGGCTGCCTAACGAGCGTGACCTGCTGCGGGCCATTGCTGACCGGTCGGTGATTGCCATCGAACGGGCCCAGATGACCGAGGCCCTGAAAGAGCGCGAGAGCCGCATTGCCGAACTCTCCGGCCACCTGCTCAAGGCCCAGGAAGAAGAACGCAAACGAATCAGCCGCGAACTGCATGATGAGACCGGCCAGGCGCTCATGGTAATCCGGCTCTATCTGGGGATGCTGGAATCCGCGCTGACCGGCAGGACCGCCAAAAACAAGATCCGCGAGACGGTGGCCGTGGTGGACCGCACCATTGAAGGGCTACGGCGAATCATCAGCAAACTTTCTCCTCTGGTCCTGCAGGAGCTTGGCATGGTCGCTGCCATCCGCAAAGAGGCCAAAGACCTGGCAAAGAATACCGGGATCAAAGTTAGGGTAGCTATCAGCGAGCACGTCGGCCGCCTGGCTCCTCCCGCAGAAATGGCCATCTATCGCGTGGTGCAGGAAGCGTTGCATAACGTGGCCAAGCATGCCCAGGCAAAGACAGTGACCGTCCATATGGACCGCGAGGCGGATACGGTGCGGCTGGAAGTCGAAGATGATGGCGTAGGAATGCCAACAAAGATCAACTCACGTGGCCACTCATTTGGCCTGGCAGGAATCAAAGAAAGAATAGCCTCTCTAGGCGGAGTAGTAGAAGTGCGCTCCCAGAAAGGGAAGGGCACCCGGCTTGAGGTCATGGTGCCCGCGGGCGAGACGCCGCATTCTGAAGCAATGTCTCAGACTGCGTGACTGAACACAGCTATTCCTGAAACGAAGGAAGACGTGTAGGCGGTATAAATCAAAGGGTCTTACAACCTGGAAGAAGGGTAGTCTGCAATGGCAAAAATCAGAGTTCTGCTGACCGATGATCACACGCTGTTCCGGCAGGGAGTGCGCAGACTGCTGGAGACCGAGTCCGATTTCGAAGTTGTAGGCGAAGCCGCTGACGCTGGAGAGTCCGTAGAAAAAGCGCGTGAACTGCGCCCCGACATTGTGCTGATGGATATCGGTATGCCTGGCCTGTCATCCTTCGAGGCCGCGCGCCATATCCGCAAGAACCGGCCGGAAACCAAGATCCTTTTCCTGACCATGTATGAAGACGAAGACTACCTCGTACAGTGCCTGGAGGTTGGGGCTGCCGGTTATGTGCTGAAAGATACACCGGCCCCACAGCTGGTAAGCGCGGTGCGCGATGTTTATAAAGGCGGCAAATATCTGAGCTCTCAGGTGCTGGGAAAGCTGGTAGAAGACTTCCGCGCCCGGGTGCGCGATACCAAGATGCGTCCCCGCATCTCTACCCTTACGCCCCGGGAACGCGAGATCCTGAAGCTGCTGGCCGAAGGCAACTCGGTGAAGGAAATTGCCGTGATCCTCGGCCTGAGCGTCAAGACCGTCGAAGCCCACAAATTCAATCTGATGCGTAAGCTCGATATTCACAACAAGGCGCAACTTGTTACTTACGCGATCCAGAAAAAGATCATCAAAATCCCAGTAAATCAATAGCCTGGGAGTACAGGGCATGGCCAAAACCCGAATCCTGTTCGTCGACGACGAACCTGGCATCCGCCTCACGCTTCCGGCGGTGCTGGCCATGCATGGCTTCGAAGTAATCACCGCCGGGGACGTCCCTGAGGCCCTCACGTTAATTCAGCGGGAGAGCTTCGATGTTCTTCTTTCCGATCTCAACATTGGCCAGCCCGGGGATGGCTTTACCGTAGTAAGCGCGATGCGGCGCACCCAGCCGAACGTGGTGACCATGATCATCACCGGGTTCCCTGCCTTCGAGACCGCGCTTGAGGCCATTCGCAAGCAGGTGGATGATTACATCGTAAAGCCCGCCGATACCAACCAGTTGATCGATATGATCGAATCCAAGCTGCAGCAGCGCAAGCCACATACGGCGCACAAATTACGCCGCGTAGGGGAGATTGTCTCGGAAAACCTGGGCAACGTCTTTGAAGCCTGGCTGCGGCAGTGCAAGCACCACCCCGAACTGAAGGTCCTCAAGCTGAGCGATATGGACCGGGTCAATCCTCTCTCCGCGATGGTGCGGGAGCTGGTAAGCGACCTTGAGCAGGACGACCTCGGCGCTCCGCTCAGCCCTGCCCTGCAAAAGGCGATCGAGGAGTTCAGTTGCGCGCGAGTGCAGCAGGAATACTCGCTGGAACTGATGCTGGAGGAGATACGCATTCTCCGCATCGTGCTGCTGGAAGAAGTGCAAAGCAATTTACTGGGAATCAATATCAGCTTTATGGTCCCGGACATTATTCGTCTGCAGGACAGGCTGTCTCAGGCCGGGATCCTGGCAGTCCGCAACTTCCAGAAGGCCCGCAGCCCCCGAGTTCGCAGGTCTTCTCTTTAATGATGTGAATGACCGCCGGAATGCGCCTGCTCGGCGCCGACCGGGATAATGCATCCATGCGCGATGTCGCACACCTCATGCTCGAATTGGATGGTGGTGTGGTGGATGTTGAACCTTCTCCCCAGCCGCTCCTTTACGTCGCGCAGGATATGCTCGCTTGCCGAGAGCGGGATATCGGCGACGCTGATGTGGCAGGACAAGGCGTGCACCTCCGATCCGATGCTCCAGACATGCAGATCGTGCACATTGCGGACCCCGGCGATGGCCATCATCTCTGTAATCATTTCATCCATCTTGATCCCGCGCGGAGTGCCCTCGAGCAGGATGTTCAGCGTCTCGCGGATAATTCCGAACGAAGACCACAGGATCAGCGCGCCAATCGCATAGGAGAGGAGAGGGTCAATCCAGTTCTTTCCCGTGTAATAGATGGCAGCGCCGCCGATAATTACCGCCGCGGTGGAAAGGGTGTCTCCTACCATATGGATAAAGGCGCTGCGCACATTCACATCGTGACTCTTGCCCATCAGCAGGAGGGCGATCAGCCCATTCATCACTACGCCCGCCGCGGCGACCCACATCATCAGCCCAGGCTGGACCCTTACCGGCGAATGCAGGCGATGTGTCGCTTCGATAAAGATGAAAATGGAAACTGCTACCAGGGTGGCCGCATTTACAAAAGCCGCCAGCACTCCGGCCCGGTGATAGCCATAAGTCTTGGTGCTGGTGGGGGGCAGGCCCTGGACGTAAACCGCTACCCAGGAAAGCAGCAAGGCGATAAAGTCGGAAAGATTATGTCCGGCTTCCGAGAGCAAGGCCAGGCTGTGGGCGCGCAAGCCGGCAAAAACTGTGAGAAGAATGTAAGCAAAAGTTACGAATAAAGAGATGCGCAGGACCTTGGACGTATTGAAGGGACCATGCGCATGCACATGCATATTCCCAGTTTACTTTCCCAGCCACCCGGCAGCAATAAAAAGCACATGATTGCGCATTGCCGCAGGGTTCATGCGCCGGGTCCAAATCATTGAACTAACTTCATGGGCGCTCCGCTCAGCCAGAAATCCTTACCGCCTTAGAAGCTGGCTTAGTGATACTTTGGGCCTAAGATTAAGGTTCTAACCTCATTCACCTTCGCTGGTCCTCAGTTGAAGATTGTCCCCGCGCTTCTTCGGGAACTGAGGGAAGATGAATCTCCGTCCATTTTTAATGCTTGCTCCGCTTGCCCTGCTTGCCGGATGTGGTGGGCAGCCACAGAGCCTGATTTCCGCCGCTTCCACCAGCGTTGCCGGCCAAACTACAAGCGCGAGTAGTGGCCCTGGATCAACCAGCAGCACGACTAGCACCAGCAGCAATAACGTCAGCAATACGGGCAGTCCTCAGCCCTCGATACCGGGTAATGCAACCACATTGAACGATATCCAGAAGATCCCAAACTGGGAGAATTGCACCACCTGTGCTGGGGGCGCGACTGCGGTTTACTCCCAGACGGTCGGCGTAAGCAGCCCTTCGCTCAGTGGCGGGTCGGCGCAATTTTCCCTGCTCAGCGGGACCGCCCCCTGGGGGCAGGCATTGTGGTGGAAATATCTGGCCGCGGACAACAGCGCCACTCATTTTGTCTATGAGCTTTCTTTCTACATGGACAATCCGACGGCGGCCCAGGCCCTGGAGTTTGGCGTGAGCCAAAGCACTGGCGCAAACCGCTACGAGTTTTCCACCCAGTGCGATATGCAGGGAGACCATACCTGGCGAGTTTGGAACCCCACGGCCCACAGCTGGAGCTCCACCGGAGCGCCCTGCCCGGCCCCAGCGGCAAACACCTGGAACCATCTGATATGGGAACTTGAGCGCGATGCCAGCGATCAGGTCATTTTTACGGCTGTGACCCTGAATGGAAGCAGGACCGTGGTCAATATGACCATGAGCCATCAATCGGACTCCAGCAGCGGAATCGATATTTCATTCCAGATGGATGCCCGGAGCGGCCCGACGCTTTATTCCGTCTGGCTTGACCAGATGAAGCTTTCCTACTGGTAGACAGCGGCGCTTTGCTGAAATACTCTAGGCATCGGGAGCGCCGCCTTCGGGCCGCATTCTGGTTTCACCTTCGATCATGGACAGAAGCCGCCATAAGAGAATTCTCTATGTCCCGTATCCGCTATCGACCGTCAGCGATGAGAGCTGTGGCGGCGCCGAACAGATCCTGGGGCTGGTAGAGCAGGCGCTGCACCGGCGCGGACACATCACCACTGTAGCGGCATGCAGCGGTTCAAAGATCGCGGGCGAACATATCGACACCGGCAACGTCGCCTGGAGCTTCGACCAGCTAGGCGAACGAGACGGCGAGCACAACAGCCGAACTCTACAGGTAATCGCCGAACGCGCCGGGAGCCCCGCCGCCTTCGATCTGGTACACGATCATGGAGGGCGTTTCTGGCCATCTGCTGGAAAATTTAATATTCCCCTGCTCCTGACCCTGCACCTGCCCAGAAGCTTTTATCCCTCCGGCATCTTTGCGGAGGTCCCGCAGAATGTCTTCTTCAATTGTGTCTCCAAATCCCAGCTCAATCATTTCCAGGACCTGCCGCGCATGATGGGCGTGGTCCGGAACGGGATCGATGCGGAGCGCTTTACCTACCAGGACGAGAAGCAGGATTACCTGGTGTGGCTGGGGCGGGTCTGCGAGGAGAAGGGCGCCCACCTGGCGCTGGAGGTGGCAGAGCGCACCGGATCTCCGCTGGTGCTGATCGGACCCGGCTATCTGTTTCCCGACCACCAGCGGTATTTCGATGAGCAGATCGCCCCTTTTATGCGGCGCAATACGAAATTCTCTTATGTGGCCAGTCCGAGCTTTTCGGAGAAGGTGCGCCTGCTCTCCAACGCTCGCGGTATTCTTGTGCCCAGCCTGGTCCCGGAGACCAGCTCCCTGGTATCGCTTGAGGCCATGGCTTGCGGGACCCCGGTGATCGCCTTCCGGCAAGGCGCCCTTCCCGAGGTGGTATTGGATGGAATGACCGGGCTGATCGTGGACAGCGTAGAAGAGATGGCGGATGCAGTCGGACGATTGTCTTCCATCCGCTCCCAGGCCTGCCGCAGGCACGTCGAAGAGAACCATGCGCTTGCCCGCATGGCTGACGACTATGAAGCCCTCTATGATGTCATTCTGCGCCGGCGCCCAGCTCTGCCCCGAGGGCGCAGAATGCCGGCCATGCAGTCCATTTAAGCGTTATGCGGCGCCGGATGCCTGGCCGACTGGTTACGCAACCCGGCGCATCGTGGAGGCCCTGACGGGGACCGCATCGGGACGTCCCACGCTGACATAATAAAAGCCCTGCTTCGCCATCGCCGCCGGCTGGTAGAGATTGCGTCCATCCACAATGATGGGATAGCGCATGATCGCGTACAGGCGCTTCAGGTCGAGGAGCGAAAACTCTTCCCAGTCGGTAAGCAGCAACAAAGCGTCCGCGCCCGCCGCCGCGGCATAGGCATCGTTGACCAGTTTGACGGCCGGCGGAAGCACCTTCCGGGCGCGCTCCATCGCTGCCGGATCGTGGGCAATAATCTTGCAGCCTTCATTCAGCAGCGCCTCGATAATGCCGATCGCGGGCGATTCGCGGATGTCATCGGTGCCTCCCTTAAACGCCAGTCCCAGCACTCCAAGACGTTTCCCGCGCAGGGTCCAGAGGGCCTTGCGGAGTTTGCGAATAAAGCGGCCCCTTTGCTCTTCATTGATGCGCATGACCTCTTCGAGCAGGCGAAAATCATGTCCACACTCGCGGGCCACAGCGCGGAAGGCAGAGATGTCTTTGGGGAAACAGGAGCCTCCGTAACCGATCCCTGGACGCAGGAAGCGGGGGCCAATGCGTGAGTCAAGCCCAATGCCGGAGCGGACCTCTTCAATGTCCGCTCCCACCGACTCGCAAATTGGGGCAAGCGCGTTGATGAACGAGATCTTCATGGCCAGAAAGGCGTTGGAGGCGTGTTTAATCAGTTCGGCGCTTTTGGCGCTGGTCACCAGCATCTGGGCCGGCAGACGCGCATGATCGGGTGCCGGGATTGCGTCTTTCCGCCTGGCATAAGAACCATCGGTCAGAGGACGATAGATCTGTTGCAGCAGGAGGGTGGCCCGATCATGGTCAGAGCCGACCACGATGCGGTCGGGAAAGAGGAAGTCGGCGACCGCAGTACCCTCGCGCAGGAACTCGGGATTTGAAACCACTTCGAAGGATCCCCGCCCACCTTTGTTCAACAGCATTACGCGCCGGATGCAATCATTAGTAGAGACCGGGACCGTACTCTTTTCCACCACTACCTTGTAGCCGTTCAAAGATAAAGCAATCTCGCGGGAGACCTCCTCAACGGAAGACAGGTCCGCCTCTCCATTCTCTGCCGGAGGAGTTCCCACTGCCACAAAGATTACGGAGCTGGCGCGGACCGCCTCCGCCACCGAAGTAGTGAAATGCAACCGTTCCCCACGATGACGGCTGAGCAGCTCGGGGAGAAATTCTTCATGAATAGGGGTCGCTCCCGCGTTGAGGGCGGCGATCTTTTCGGTTGAGTTATCGACGCAAATTACTTCATGCCCTAATTCCGCGTAACAAGCTGCAGCGACCAGGCCTATATACCCAGAACCAATGACAGCGACCCGCATTTCGTCTATGTCCTTGTTTGAGAGTAAATTGCTCTACCTGTGTTTTCGGGTAACTTGGTTCAGATGCGATCCCAATCCCAGCAAGATGTAAGTAGAAGGCGTGTCAAGTTGCGCCATGGCAAGATGATTCACCACAAGAGACACAGAGGCACAGAGAAAACAAATCAGCCATAAGGTTGAATTGCAGCTTTCGATTCCTCTGTGTCTCAGTGCCTCTGTGGTTTTCGGCTGGATTGGCATTTTTGCCAAGCAAGCTGCGTAGGAAATACTCATTCCAGCAACTCCGGTTTTGGGGTGAATACCTTAGATCTTTTATATCCCATTGATTAAAAAAGATTTAGTTTTCCTGCATCTAACAATTGAGATTGGCCCTTCAGTTGATTATAGAAAGGTCAAGCCGAGAGAATGGCTCTGGATTCATAACTGCTCTGCTGAGTTTTTGAGCATGGCGCAACTGGAGCTAGTTCTACCGATATCCGCTTCAGAAAAAAGCACCCGGAACCGCACTGAATGCGCCGGAACTTTGGAGGAATGACCCCGATGAAGTCCCAGTTTTTATTCACCCTTCCGTTGGCAGCAACTTTGATGGTTCCTGCCTTCGCCCAACAGAACACGAATTATTCCAACAACAATGCCGGACAGCAGCCCGCAGCCACCACCGCTGCGCCCACCACTCAGGCAACCGGCGCAACCAGCGACGATCAGAACCTGTCTGCCCATCAGCCGTTGCAGCCCGAGCGGCATGAGGGCTTCTGGGGACATCTGAACCCGTTCGCCCGTAAAAAGTACGTCAATCGGCAGCTTCAGCCGATTCGCGACCGCATGAATGAACTGGATGAGCTGACCTCTTCCAACAGCAAGATGATCCGCGACGTGGATTCGCGCTCTACCGAAGGCATCCGGTTGGCGACAGCGAAGGCCACGGAAGCCGACCAGCATGCAGTGGACGCCGGCAATCGCGCCCAGCAGGCGCAGCAACTGGCCCAGCAGACCACCGCCCGCCTGCAGACGGTGCAGCAGGCTGTAAGCAATGTTGACCAGTATCAGGCCGTCTCGGACACCGAAATTCGCTTCCGTCCCGGTCAGACTGCACTCAGCGCCCGCGCCAAGCAGGCCCTCGACCAGTTGGCCGAGCCGCTGAAGAGCCAGCGCGGATACATCGTGGAAGTCCAGGGCTTCTCTTCCGGCAAAGGACCGTCCGCCATCCAGAACTCTCAGAACATGGCCGAGGCAGTAGTCCGGTACCTGGTGATCAACCATGACATCCCGGTTTACCGCATCTACACCGTGGGCATGGGCAACGCGGCTGTGCAAAACACTGCGAACGGCAGCACTCCCCGCCGCATCCGTGGAGGACGGGTCGAGATCAGCCTGTTGCACAACGGCATCGGCGAACTCAGCCAGACCGCCCAGGCCAATGCTCCGGCCGCCGGACAGCAGCCCGGGACGCAACAGCAGGCGGCCCCGGCCACCAGCTACAACCAGGGTGGGGTGAGCGGCACGGCAGCTTCGTCCGCCCCGGCCCAGCAACAGCAGCCGGCGTTGAGCACTGGAGCGGCAGGCAATACCAGCAATGCCCCCGCCTCCACTACGCCACAGACTCCGCGCTAACAAGCGCATTCCTGTCTGGCATAAAAGAGAGCGCTTCCCCTGCGCTCTCTTTTATTTTTGGCGTAAAATCCCTACCCTATGGAAGTTTTCCCTCCTAACAGCATTGTGCTGATTACTTTGAACTCTCCGCGGGAGAAGTTTTGGGGAGCGGTGCTCTCGGTTTCGGCGGCGGGAATCAGCGTTCGCGGCATCGACCTCAACTCGCTGGAAGACTTTGCCCGTCAGGTCAGGGAAGAGGAGCCGGTAAGCGCTCATGTGGTGTTCTTTCCCATGCATCGCGTGGAGCGGGTGGAGCTCGACCTGCGCAATGGCGAGATTCCATCGATCCAGGAGAGGTTTGAGAGCAAGTCCGGACGCAGCATCGAGCTGTTGGTAGATAAGTAAGCAGTGGCGCTGTGAAATTTTGCCCTTTTGCCGATGCTCCACCAGTCATCCGCAAAATATGGCGTGTATTCAGGTGCGGCGCGCTCGGGAGTAAGGCCGAAGCCTAAAAATTGCTATTCTTATATATAGAGACTTAGCTCGTGATTAAGGTAAACATGTGATTCGGCAACTGCGCAGCGCTCCCAACCAGCTCACATTGCTGCGGCTGATCTTTGTGCCGCTGATCGTGATCGCCGTAATCGAAGGCCATTACCGGATGGCGCTCAGCCTGTTCATCCTGGCGGGAGTCAGCGACGGGCTGGACGGCCTGCTGGCGCGCAGCCTGGGCCAGCGGACGCGGCTGGGACAATATCTCGATCCTATCGCTGACAAGCTGCTGCTGAGCACCCTGTTCTTTGTGCTCTCCATCTTGCACAAGATCGCGTGGCGCGTCACCGTGCTGGTCTTCAGCCGGGACATTGGCATCCTGGTAGTGGCGGCGGTGCTGTATGCCACCACCTCGCTGCGGGACTTCCGTCCCAGCCGCTTTGGCAAGGCCAACACCGTGGCCCAGATCGCGACCGTCACCCTGGTATTGTTTGCCGAGGTCTATCCCGCGCATTGGATCTTTATCCTGCGCTCGATTGGGCTGTGGTCCACCATTGTCCTTACGCTGCTCTCCTGGCTGCACTACACGCTCACCCTGCCCCAGCGCATGCGCAGCAATAATGCCGCGGTAAGCTAGGCAAGAAGATTCACCACAGAGACACAGAGAGAGCAAATCGGCGCAAGGTGGCTTGCCGGCATTAGGACGATTCCCGGGCACAATGTGGTTTGTCGGTTTTCGACAATCCAGCGCCAAGGGCGCGACAGAGGTTAGCCCAGCGCGCGAGCGCTGGGTACGATTGTTATAAATGTGAAACCCCGGAGGGTCGACACATTGTCTGCCTTTACCGTGCAGCGCAGGTTCAAATTGCGCCAGCGCTAAAGCGCAATCCCTAAAAGCGCCTATTCGCAGGCCTGAAGGCCTGCGCTTCCACCTATGGCCTGCGCTTCCACCTATTGCATAAGGGCGGTATTAATGGCGAAGGCGGGCGTT
>CAZONJ010000023.1:0-39223 GCA_964581225.1 uncultured Terriglobales bacterium
GAAAGCATAGTGGAATCAGTATAAATCCGGCTGGAAGCGGGCGCATGTTTTGCATCTTCCATGCGCTTGGTTTTTACCTGACATCTATATTTTGTGCGGGGTGGCAGATAAATGACTGTTGTTGCGCCAAAGGGATCACAGCGATTTCACCGGAATCGCCAGCAGGTCTTCCACCAACCCAACTTCCTTCTGCACGAAAGGCTCGGCGTATTTCACGCCCGCCAGCATTCCGTAAAACCGCGCCATGGAATGAATGCGGTCGCGAATCTCATTGTGGGCAGGAAAGATGTCCTTGCCCGCCTCCTGATCGGAGAATTGCGATTTGTAGGCCATCAGCGACTCGAAGCGCGCCTCAAACTGCTGGCTGATGTCCACTACGAACGTGGGCCGCACATCATAGTAGAGGCTGGCATAGACGATTTTGTAGGGGCGGTGTGGCGCTGCCTCCAGCGCCTTCTCCACTCGAACGCCCTCCCGCTGTAGCGCCTCCGCAATCTCCAGCTTCTGCAGCCCGGCAAGAAAGCAGGCTTCATAGCCGACGGTGGCGGTGGTGTAGTGGTCGGGATGGCGGCCTTTCCAATAGGGAAGTATCACCACGCGCGGACGCAGGGCGCGGACCACAGCGGCGATTTTAAGCCGGTTGGCCCAGGTATTCTCTACGCGACCGTCGGGGATGTCGAGCGCCTCTCGCCAGCCCACTTTCAGAATGCGGGCGGCTTCCCTGGCCTCGGCTTCCCGTTCCGCGGCCGAACCGCGCGTCCCCATCTCGCCGCGTGTCAGGTCGAGAATGCCGGTCGCATGGCCCATCTCCGCCATCTTGAGCAGAGTGCCGCCGCAGGTTTGCTCCACATCATCGCGGTGCGCGGCGATTGCCAGGAGCTGTACAGGGTCTGGGGTTGCCATGGGAGGTTTAGTCGAGGCTCCCTTGCTCCACCACAATGTTCTCGCGGACGATCAGGCGATGGGGCAGCATCTCGCGCAATTTCGGCAGCACGCGCTCGATGTGCTCTTCCTTGTCCACAAAGATAATCACCAGAGGAAGCTTGCCGCCGGCGTCCACCAGGGTGCTGGTCTTCACCCGGCTGCGGCCAATGAAGCCTGCCACCCCGTGCGTCACCACCGCATTGGCGATATTTTCCTGGCGCAGGTAATTGAGCACCTGGATATGCACCGGGCGGTGCTGATATTCGTCGCCTTCGGTGAGATAGATTGTGATCTGTACGGCCACAGGCGGCATTTTACTCCTTCTCTTAAATTGCCCGCGCGAGCGCCGCGCCGGCAACCACCGCCAGCAGGCATAACAGGTTGTTGGAAACTATGTTCAACGCAGGAATGACCCAATGCCCCTGCTCGATATTGGCAAAGGTCTCAAAGGCGTAGCTGGACATGGTGGTATACGATCCGCAGAAGCCCACGGCAACCAGCAGCCGCCAGCGGACGTCCGCCAGCACGCGCTCCGTCGTCCAGATCATGAACCAGCCCAGGATGAAGCTGCCGCTGACGTTGATGAGGAGCGTTCCGTAAGGGAAGTCGGGTGAGAGCAATTTGGAGGCCAGGCGGCTGACGAAGTAACGCATGCAAGCGCCCACGACAGCGCCAACCGAAACCCAGAGATAAGCGATCATTGGATGGAGTTTCCTTTTGATGGACTTTGTAGGAGTCATCAGCCAGCAGACCTGGCGGTTAAAGGCGAACTCCATCGCCTTGTCCTTCATATTGAAGCAAATTAGGCCACGTCAGTCCAGAGAGGGAATTGGAAAGGGTTAATGATAGGGGAACTCTTGTGTGAAAGCGGCCACACAGCCGCCGGGTGCCGCACTCATCGTGGTGTTCGATGAGTGGGAATCAAGGGGGGCCTTCAATATGTATATCGACGGGCGCTTCAGACGGCGGCCACACAGCCGCTCCGCACGTTCCGGCATCCCACAATGAGAGCAGGTTATTTCGTTTATCTCGAAACCTGAATCCCAAACGGCAAGCAGCCGAAGGTAAGAATGAGATCATCAATCATTTTCTTTGTACTTCTATTCACCGGAATTTCCTGGGGGCACATGGAAGCGGCCCCTACCTCCGCCCAACATGCGCGCGAGATTATCGAGCAAGCCCTGAAAGATTCAAATCCGGACAAGCGCAAAGAGCTCGCGATTGCTGCCAGCCTGGGCGGACAGAATGCTGTGACGCTCTCCGTCCTCTCGCGTGCCCAGCAGGACCATGACGTCCAGGTGCGGCTGGCCGCATGCATGAGCTTGAGTTCATTAAAGGACAAGCGCGCAATCCCGCTGCTTAAGGATGCCCTCGACGATCAGGTGCCGGAGGTCGTCTTTTGCGCCGCGCAAGGTCTATGGCAGATGGGAGATCCCGATGGGAAGCGGGTCCTGCTCTCCGTCCTGCAAGGGGAAACGAAAACCAGCTCCGGATATATCACGATTGAGAAGCGCCATACCCTGCGGATGCTGAAGGTCCCCAAAGAGCTACTGATGAACGCCTTCAAGATCGGTATCGGCTTCGCCCCGGTCCCGGGGCTGGGGACAGGCCTTTCTTCCTTTGAGAACCTGATGCACGATAACCAGATGACCGGACGCGCCCTGGCCGCGCTCGCCCTGGCGCACGACAAGAAGCCCGATACCCTGAAGGCGCTGCGCGATGCCTTGACCGATAAAGAATGGTCGGTGCGCGCCGCCGCCGTTCATGCGCTCGCAATACGGAACCAGTCGAAGGTGCGCAATGACATCATCCCCTTGCTGGACGATAAGAAAGAGGCAGTCCGATATCGCGCTGCGTTTGCCTACCTGCGTCTTGCTAAAGTAAAGACAAGCAAATTCGCAGAATAGGGACAAGAGAGCCGGCTGATTGCCGGATTGCTGATCTGCGAGTCGTGCTCAGCTGCTATGCTGCCAAGCCAACTCAAACTCCTGGTCCAGCTGCGCTACAGGTTACTGTGGGCGCATGCCCGCACCGGCAGCGGCAAAACCCTGCTCTTCTTTGCCCTCTACTTCGCCGGGATCTCGGTGGCTTTTTTTCTGCTCTTGGGCGGCATGGAGGCGGTCCGATTGGGTGCGCAGGCCGGACGTCCGGAGGGCCTGGCGCGCGGCATTCTCAGCGCCATCTTTGCCAATGCCATTGTGATCGCCACCATGCTGGAGGTCGGCCCCAGCTCCGCATTCAGTGACACAGTGCTGCGCCGCTATCCAATGACCGCATGGCAGCGCTTCTTTGCGCGGCATCTGGCGGGAATCTGCGAGCCCGTCTGGCCGCTGGCGATAGCGGTCTCGCTGGGCCTGGTGATCGGCTTCAGCCTGCTCGAGATCTGTCCCCCATGGATTTCCCTCCCGACGGCGCTCCTCTTCGTTGCCGTTGCGTACCTGTTTGCCACGGTTTTCATCGCCATCTTCGGCAAGCTGCTGCAGACCGCCTCGGGTCCGCTGGTGATCTTGTTGCTTATCGCGGGATCGGCTGCCGGCTTTCCGTTGCTGCTGCGGACCGTCCAGGGAAGTGGATGGAGCGCCCTTCGCGCTGCAGCACAGTTGAGTCCGCCGGGAAATGCCGCCCTCATAATGACCGGCGCCACCACTGCCGTTCGTCTGCAGAATCTGGGAATGCTGTTGCTCTGGGGAATGGCTGCGGGGCTGCTGTTGAGAGTGCTGGAAAGGCCATCGCTGGCCCGCCAGCCACGTTTTGCCGGCAACGTGGACTTCCAGAGCTGGTACGATCGCCTTGCCGGATGCTTTAGAGGGCAGTATGCGCCGCTGGTGGGCAAATCCTTGCGCTATCACCTCCGCTCTAATCGCGTGCGCTACAACCTTGTGGTGACTGCCCCCATGTTCCTGATCTTTACGCGGACGGGAGACGCCTCCGCCTCGCAGACGCTTGCGTTCTTTTTGGGGTATCTCTTCATCGCCGGGTTTATCTGCACGCTGGTGATGGCGGTAAATCATTTTGGCTATGATGCTGCGGGCGTCCGCCGCTATCCCTTGCTGCCGCTCCGCTTTCGCGTGGTTTTACGGGCCTACAGCGCGACATCGATGCTGCTGGGTTTTACCGGAGTGCTGGCGGTCCTCGCCTTCGGCCTGCCTGCTATTCAGTTGCGGCCCGACTATCGCTCGATTACCTTCCTGCTCTTTGATATGTTGGCCGGGCTGTTCTTCTTCCATGCCCTGGGATTATGGACCTCGGTGCTGACCCCGCGTGCTGTGGACTTCAACAGCGTGATGGGGAATAGAATGTCCCTGCCGGCCAACCTGCTGGTCTTTAGCGCGCTTGGGACCATCTTTGCCGCTCGGGCGCTGCTGCATGATCCATTGGCGTTGATTTACCGTTACTGGTGGGCCATGCCGCTGGTGGCGCTGGGTTGCTTCGGATTTTATTGGCTTTCGCTGGTGGCCATGGGCCGAAGCATGGAAGGCCGTCGCGAGGCGCTGGTGCAGACCGTCGCCGGCGCCGCCAACAATTAGGAGAGGAGTGCAGCTTTGGAGAAGTAGTGTCATCTCCGGTAGAGCACACATCTGAATGTCGCAATCCGCTCCGGTAATTGTGGTGAAAGATCTGGTGAAGAAATTCGGCGAGACCGCCGCTGTGGACGGTCTTTCGCTCAGCATTGCCGGCGGACGGCTGTTTGGCTTCCTTGGCCCCAATGGCGCGGGTAAGAGCACCACTATCGGCTGTATTACCGGCATCCTCGATCCCACCAGCGGCTCGGTCGAACTGCTGGGCGAAAACTTTACCGCCAATTCCATTGATCTGAAGCGCCGCATCGGTGTCATGCCGGAAGGTCTCGCGCTCTTTGATCAGCTTTACGCGCATGAGTTCCTGGCATTTCAGGCGCGCATGTTTGGAGTCGATGAGCCGACTACGCAGGCCAGGGTGACCGAATTGCTCGAAGTTTTCGATCTGGCCAATACCCGCAGGCAGCGGCTGGCCCAATTCAGCACGGGGATGCGGAAGAAGGTCGCATTTGCGGCGGCCGTGATCCACAATCCTGAGGTCCTGTTTTTGGATGAGCCATTCGAGAGCCTGGATCCGGCGACCGTCGCCATGATCAAGCAATGGCTGCAACGGTTTGTTGCCCAGGGGCGGACGGTTTTTATGACCAGCCATGTGCTGGAGACCGTCGAGAGGCTTTGCGATGAAGTAGCGATCATCAAAGCCGGTAAATTGGCCTGGCAGGGAACTATTAATGACCCAGGCGGGACCTTGAATTTTGAGGGGCAGAGTTTCCCCAATCTCGAAGCCCTATTTTTGCGGGTAGCGGGAAAACAGGAGAAGAAGCTGGACTGGTTATAAAAGCCCGGGAAAATGAGAGAGGGCGGCGTTCTGCGCCACCCCCGTGCTCTGTTGTGTGCTATGCGGCTTGATGATGTATGGCGCCGTGGACCTTGTTTCGGGTCTCGCTGTTCATTTGCAGGTTGTGCTTTTCTCGCCCGTGTTGTTCGATCTTGGGCATGATCTCCGCTTCACTGGCGCCGCTTACCTGCCAGTTGCACTCTTTCGGCCCCACATCGGAGCAGCGAAAGCTGACCTGCTCGTTCTTTTTCGCATTGGAGACATTCGGATTCACAGTACTCATTATGTTCCTCCTGACTGTATTGTCCGCCTAATCCAGAGCTGGCTCCAGTGGTATTAATCCATAGAGGCTTCTGCATGAACTTCGATTTAACGCGAGTGAAATTCCTCACCTTCGACTGCTACGGAACTCTCATCGATTGGGAGACCGGCATTCTCAATGCGTTGCGGCCAATCTTGCAGACCCATCAATGCGCCCTCACCGATGCGCAAGTCTTGGACCTTTATGCCGAGCTGGAGGGCCAGGCTGAAGCCGGTGAATACAAGCCTTATCGCGAGGTGCTGCAACAGGTGGTGAGAGGGGTTGGAGAGCGCCTGGGATTTGCAGCTTCCCGCAATGAGCAGGAGGCCCTTCCGGATTCTTTGCAGGATTGGCAGCCCTTCCCCGATACTGTTCCCGCCTTGAAGTCGCTGGCCGCCCGGTTCACGCTATGCGTGATCTCGAATGTCGATGATGATTTGTTTGTTCCTACCGCGCGACGCCTTGAGGCGCCCCTTCACGCCGTAATCACTGCGCAGCAGGCCCGCAGCTATAAGCCTTCCCACAATAATTTCCATCTCGCGCTGAGGAAGATTGGCGCCGGCCGGGATGAGGTCCTTCACATTGCCGAAAGCCTTTTCCATGACATCGTTCCAGCGCGCGCTCTGGGCATAAAGACTATTTGGGTGAATCGCAGAAAAGGGAAGAGCGCAGGCGCAACCAGGCTGGCGAATGTAAAAGCCGATCGCGAAGCGCCGGACATGAAGAGCGTCGCGGAGTTGCTGTTGATTGAAAACGCGCGATGAAGTTTGAAAATTTCCCAGCCATCAAGCGATGCTGGAGAAGACAGAAGAAACGAAAAAGCCGCCCGGCAACTCAGGCGGCTTTTCCTTTAAGGGAGAATAGTTCCAACGGAGGCAAAGCCATCAGAACTTTCTGGCGAAATACTATGGGCCACAGCAAGGGGTGTCAAGAATTTTTTGGAGAATAATGCCCTTACTTTTCAGTCACTTACAAAAATAGTAATGGCTGTGCAAAAATGACAATTTTTGTCACCCGCGGCTCCTTAGACGAGGTAAACCTTCTACTTTCAGTTAGATATGGATTTGCAGCCGGGCTATTCCCTAAGGTTCAGGCTAATGATTCCTACGTCCTGCTCTCGGTCGAACACCCTATCCGGGTAGAGCTTCTTCATCATGATCCGGAAGCCCCCAAAACCCAATCCAAGGACCAAAGCGAAGAGCAGGATGAAGCCGATCAGGGTAAAAGCGGCGACCAGCAGATTGCCAATGTTGTCCCGTTTACTCATAAACGTAGGCTCGTTGTAGGTGACATCCGCCTCGTAATCAACCGAAGCCAGCAGGCTCTTGGCCTCTGACGCAGAGATCTCTCCGGAGGCAATCACCAGCATGGGCCCAGTCCGTCGGATTTGAAATTGTCCCTGACTGGCTTGCGCGGGATGGAGCTGCTCTATGGCGCGCATCTGGTTGGCGGCAATCTGCGGAGTGGGATAGTAGATCAGGGTCAACGTGCCTGTGCCGTCAGAGGTTTTGTAATTGCCGATCGCCAGCTCGGCGCTGCGCTTGAAATCCACTACTGAAGGGGGGACTGCGGGCTGCAGTTTTTCGAATGCGACCGGACCCACCACGTACTTGGCAGAATTCTGAATCAACGATGGTTGCGGCAGATAGCGCGCTAGATCGGGAATGTGGGATAGGTTGGGCTCGGGGCTGGGCAGCTCCGAGGCGAGGGTGCGCAACTCGGAGGCAGACATGGCGGTGACGCGATCGAAGACCGCGTCAATCAGGATGTTTCCCCGAAAGAAGAGCACGCGATTGCCCCTTGAGACCGCCTGATCGCCAATCGATTCGCTCACCATCTCCGGGCTGCGATAGAAGGTGAAGGCCCCATAAGCGCCAGTCGCATCGTTGAAGCGCGCCGCTTTGATGATAAGCTTCCGGCCACCGCCATGGGTATAGGTGACCGAATCAAAGTCGGAGAAGCCATACTCCTTGAGCACCGGCCCATTGGTGGCATCGGCGCTCACCGGGTCGGCGCTATGGCGCAATGTGCCCGGCTCCTGCTGCCAACCGGCAAAGCCGCCCGGCAAAAAAGAATTGGCCGGAGCTGCCAGAGACGAGGCCGCAAAGAGGAATAAAGGAGCTAGAAATCGCAAAATTTGTCGCATGGTGGATTCGAGGCGAGCGAACGCTGGCCCCGTCATTTATTAGACACCAATTCAGGGTTGCCTGGTTCAAAAATGCGGGAAATTGGAGGGAAGAGACGGCCTTTGCGGAAAGCCTTACTGACCGGCTGGGGCTGTAGAGGCGCTTGCGACCTTGACCCCGCTCAGGCCGCTTACGTATTTGGCGACGCCGCGATAGAGAGATTCGGCGATCTTCTGCCGGTACTCCGGCTTCATCAGCCTGCGCTCGTCGACCGGATTGCTGACGAATGAGATCTCCGCCAGGATGGAGGGCATGTTGGCCCCAATCAGCACGATGAAGGGGGCCTTCTTCACTCCACGGTCTTTCAGCCCCGGACTGCGGGCGGCCAATCCATCATGCAATGATTTATCGACATCTCCGGCAAATTCCCTGGACTCTTCGATCTTCTCTTTGAGGGCGATTTTCTTTACCAGGTCCTGCAGTTCGTGAATCGACTTCTCCGAGACGGCGTTTTCGCGCGCCGCCACTTCCAGCGCCGAGGCCGACGAGGTGAAGTTGAGGTAGTAAGTCTCGACGCCGCGCGCATTCGGGTCAGAGCTGGAGTTGGCGTGAATGGAGATGAACAGGTCCGCCTGGTTCTGGTTGGCAATCGCGGTGCGCGTCTCCAGGGGGACAAAGGTATCGTCATCGCGCGTATAAACCACGTCCGCCCCGAGCTTATGTTCGAGCAGCTTGCCCAGCCGCAGGGCGACATCGAGCACCAGGTCCTTCTCACGCAGTCCATTGGGCCCAATGGTGCCGGTATCGTGGCCGCCATGCCCGGCGTCGACGACGATCTTTCCGATCTTCAGGCCGAGGGCGCGAATCAGCGAACGGTCTCCATCCGAGGTTGGCTGCGCAACGTGAGTGACCATCGATGGAGGCATCTTTTTATTATGGGCAGAGAGTTTTTTGCCCGCGCCGCGGGCTGTGTCTGGGGATGAGGTCCCAGAGGGCTGCGCCCCAGCGCGGACGGAAGTGGTTTCGCGCGGCGCCACATTTTGCACAATCGGTTTGGAGGTCGGTCGGCTGGTCGCCTTCTGGTCTGCCGGACTCTGGCTCAGCGATGCAATCTCCGATGCGCCCAACCCGGTCTCGTCGTTGGATTGGTCTTTCGATAAATCGTTGGACTGCTCTTTCCCGTTTTGATTGGCGCTAGAGCTTCTGGCTTCTTTGGCGCTTTTATCGGCAGCGGAGCTTGAGCGACCTATTGGCGGCGTTTGCCCAGCGGAAACACCCGGAGCGGATGCAAGCTGACGATTGTCGCGGGGCTGCTTCGCTGTTTTATCCTCGAGGTTGCCGGCCGGCTTCGAGTTCTCCGGCCTGGCATTTTTGCCGGAGCTATCCAGCGTCTCCCCGGTCTCCGCCTTGGCCATCAAAGTTTGCGGCTGCGAAGGCTTCTTGCCATGAATGTCGATGATCAGGCGATACGGATTGGGCAGCAGGAAGGCAGAATACTCCGCGACTTCATCCACCTCCAGCACTACCCGGGTCATGTTGTGCTTATATTGTGCGACCCGGATTTTGCGCAGGAAGCCGTCTTCCACATCGAAGCTCTTTCCCACCAGCTCCGAGGCAAGCTTGGTGTTGTAGAGATCGAAGAAGATGCGATCCGGAGAGGGTACCCGTCCCGCCTGGTATTTGACCTCCTGCTGGAGATCGATTGCGATGCGCGTGTAATCGGGTGTGGACCAATGACGAATGCTCGTAACCAGAGGGAGGCCACTGTGGACGGCGGCAGGCTTCAGACTGGAGGCGTTTTCATCCTGGCCCTGGGCTGGACGGGGGGGCTCTTCTGGGAAAGGCGCTGTCTCTGCGGCATTCTTATTTGCCGCACTTACCTGCGGTTCCTGATCGGTGTGCGATTCATGCGCCAGCTCGGGACCTTTTGATAGCTTCGGCCTGAAGGGAGACTGCTTCACTCCCGGATGCCGGGCCTGGGCCTCCATCTCATGCAGCGCGGTCTGGGCGTCCTCCGCCAGATGATGGTTAGGATATCGCTTTACGAACTCCGCAAAGGCCTCCTGGGCCTTTTCCGGATCGTTCAGGTCCTCGCGATAGATTTGCCCAATCGTGAACAGGGCGTCAAAGCGGTATTTGCTGCCGGGATATTCATGGCGCAGGAACTCATATTGTCCAATTGCGGAGTGGAAGCGCCTCTCATCGTTAAACAGGCGCGCCGATTCGGCGAGCAACTCGGCCACGGCAACCACGCTGGCGTCCGCTTTTACCGAGGTGGGGGCCGTGTGGTAGACCTCGCGATAGACGTCCATCACCTTGTCGTAATCATGCTCGGTGCGTTGCGCCTCGGGTCGTCCTCTCAAGGCCTCGCGCATGCGCTGTGCGATCTCAAATTGAGAGCGGGCAAACTGCTTTTTCTGGCGTACGGTGCGGGCGTGGGAAAGGGAAGGAGCAAGAACGACGAGAGCAAGCAATGCGGTAAGGGAAAGCCGCGCAAAGAGTGCAGTTCGCCGGGGGAGCATTGGACGAGTTGTTTTCACCTGCTGTTCACTTCGTGTTGCGTCCTGAAAGTCCAATGTCTAGATTGTGACTGCTCGCCCCGCATTAGTCCAGATCTGTAAAAAGAACATGCCCGCTGCTATCGTGCTGGGTGTGGATGGGATGCCCTGGGCGGCCCATCAGCGGCTTTGAGCCTTGTTTTGCGTATAGGCCGGTGATGCGCTTCACGTAATTCTGGGTCTCCGCGTAAGGCGGCACGCCTTTATGGTGCTGCACGGCGGATGAGCCTGCATTATAAGCCGCCAGGGAGAGCTCGATGTTGCCTCCATAGTTGTCCATCAGCTTCTTGAAATGGCGCACGCCGGCATCCACATTCTCCTGCGGATCGAAGGCGTTTTTCACGTTGAGCGAGCGCGCGGTCGTGGGCATGAGCTGCATCAAGCCTACCGCGCCCTTCTGGGAAATTGCATGAGGATTGAAGTTCGATTCTACCTGGATAATAGCGCGTACCAGATTGGCGTCCACATTGTTGCGCAGGGCGGCATCTTCGATGGCGGACTCTACGTCAGGCGAGCCGAAAGCAGGCGCTGGCAGATTGCCTCCATGAGAAATCGAAGCATACCGGCCTCGGTATGTGGCCCGGCTGGCCCATTCCGGGGCGACGGCCTTGTTCATGCCAAATTGCGGATGGTTCGCAGTACCGACGTAATTGGCGCGGTTTGCCGAGACCATCTCCCGCTGTTTGCGGGCCAGGATGCGGCGGACTTCGTCGGCCGCCGAGTGCGCCGCGCGCATCGATGCCGGGGTGGCGGGAGGCACGGCCTTCCAGCGATGGGTTTGAGTGCTCCAGTAAAACAGGCCGGTGTCATTGGGCTTTTGCGCGGCAGGGACGTTACGGGACTGCTTACGCGCTTCCGGGGCATTTTCGAATACCAGGTGTCCATCGGGCTGGCGCACCGGGACGATCCCCTGCTGGGACCAGATGGACGAGCTGGACGCAAGCAGAAGCATGAGCGGTAAGAATTTGGACCTCGGGTGTTTGCGCATTGATGATCCCTATATAACTCCAACGCCAGGCACGAATTACAGAGGGTCAAACCGCGAGCGCCCGGCCTACACCACCCCAAATTCCTGAAGGAGAGCTACGTCCAGAGTAGAAGAATTATAAGCTGGCAGAGCTGCCCGAGACAATCCTTAGAAAGGGGAGAATCAAGGGTATGAACAGGGAGAAAATACCTTAAAAAACCGGCAAGAACCCCTGAGGGACCGCGTATCGGACAAAGCCGGGTACGATAGTCATCGTCCGTGCGATTGAAATTGATGGCCAAGCGGAAGGGGAATGGCAAATCGAGACGATGAGTGCGGATTCATGCCGTAGATAATGCATGTATCAGGGCATGACTTTTCAGTCATGCCGCAAAGAATAATCCTGATATCAATCTCCGAAGCTCTGCGGCGGGAGTAAACTCCCGCCCTGATACATTGTCTTTTTCCATACCACCCGGGGAATCAGGCCGCGGGCTTCTTCTTCTCCGGTTTAGCCACCTTCCAGTCCTTCTCATTCTTGTCTTCGGCGCGCGGCTTGCCTTTTCCTTCGTGTCCGGAGAGCGGCTTTAGCGGCTGCTGCTCGTCCAACTTTGGAGCCGGTGCTTGAGCCTTGGATTTCGAGGCCTCGCCTTTTGCTCCATTCGACTGCTGCTGGCGCGCTGCACCGGATTCCTCTTCCGCTTTGCCCAAAGTAAGCGGGACCGTTCCTGGGTCTTGACCTTCGGTCTCCCCGGTCTCCGGATTGGTGATATAGAGCAGGTCGGAGAGGTCGCTGGCATGCTCTTCCTCTTCGGCCAAAATGTGCTCAATCAGTTGGCGGGTCGTCGGATCATTATTGCCGAAGTAGCGGATCATCTCGGAGTAGACCTCGATCACCATCCGCTCCGCGATCAGATCTTCTTTAATCATGTCGGCCAGGGTTTCGCCCTCGACATATTGCGAGGCGGAGCGTTCGAGCAACGATTTAGGATTGAAATCCGGCTTACCGCCGAGCTGCTGAATGCGCTCCGCCAGCTCTTCGGCGTGTTCGCGCTCGGCATCGGCGTGCTCTTTGAATTCCCCGGCTACGGATTTGCCATGCACCCCGGTAGCCATAAAATAATGGTGCATATAGCGCAGCACGCACACAATCTCGGTAGCCAGCGCTTCATTCAGGATGGAGATCGTCTTCTCCACATTGCCCTTATAGCTCTGGGTCACAGCGCCATCCTGGATCTTCTCACTCGCGCGGCGGCGGATTTCTTCCACATCTTTCACAAAATTCGGCATATCGGTCCTTTATGTTTTTATTGTTGAAGTTGTGCGCATCCGCAAAGCTCGCGGCGGATGCTCAGCAGGCATAAGTTAGGAGTGCAAAACCGCTGTTCCGAGATGCCCCTGGCATCGTGAACAAGGCTTCCTGCTGCTACATTTTTTCATCCAACTCCCATGGCTGCTCGCCGAAGCAAAACCACAACCACGGAAGTGCCTGAAATCGAATTACGGCCGTTCCCGCCGATTCACTTGCCGATCCAGCCGCCTTTCCCCCCCATGGAGGCCAAGCTTGCGGCGACGATTCCGGAAGGCGAAGAGTGGCTCTATGAGCCAAAGTGGGACGGCTTTCGCGGGCTGGCCTTCCGCAATGGCAGCGAGGTGGTGCTGCAATCCAAGGCCGGCCAGCCGCTGGCGCGATATTTTCCCGAGCTGGTCCAGCAGCTTTTGGAATTGCCGCAGGATAAATTTGTCCTCGACGGTGAGATTGTGATCATCGATAAGGGCCATCTGGACTTCAATTCGCTGCTGATGCGCATTCATCCCGCCGAGACCCGGATCAGGAAGCTCTCGCAACAGACGCCGACCTCATTTTTGTGCTTCGATCTGCTGGTCGATGAGGCGGGCAAGCCGCTCATCGATTTGCCGCTGGCGCAGCGGCGCGAGAGGTTGATGGAGTTCTTCCGGAAAGTCCCCGCTGAGCTGCGCATCAGGCCCTCACCTGCAACCCGCGAACTGAAAACCGCCACGCGATGGTTGCGAGAGCCTGGGGCCAGCGGCTTTGATGGAGTTGTGGCCAAGCTGCTGGGGGAGCCATACCACTCTGGCGACCGCAAGGCCATGCAGAAGATCAAGCGCATGCGGACCGCCGATTGTGTGATTGGCGGTTTTCGCTATGCCTCCAAAAACGCTGCTCAGGTGGGCTCGCTCCTGCTCGGCCTTTATGACCAGGAGGGCAAGCTCAATCATGTGGGCTTCACTTCGAGTTTTAAAGCGGAGGAGCGCTCCCCGCTGTTAAAAAAACTTCAGCCACTGATGAAGCAAAAAGAGGACGAGCCATTTGGCTTTTCCGGCGGAGCGCCCGGCGGTCCCAGCCGGTGGTCTACCGAGCGTTCGACCGAGTGGTCTCCGCTAAGCGATCATCTGGTGTGCGAGGTGCAATACGATCATTTTTCCGGCGGGCGCTTTCGTCACGGCACAAAGTTTCTGCGCTGGCGTCCGGAGAAATTGCCGGAGCAATGCACCTACGAGCAGGTGATGCCCACCGGCCACGGCGAATTAGACCAGCTGCTCAACGCGGCCTGATTATTGCTTCCCGCCGGGCCGGCTTCTCGAAAATTTTATTGTCCACGGGAACATTAAATTCGACGCTGTTGATGCTGACCGATGCGCTGGGCGAGCCGTTGTCCGCGGTCTCCTCGTGGAACGGGAGCGTGACCCCATCCACCGTCTTCCACTCTGAATAATCGACCACCCGGTTGGCAGGTCCGGCCTGGGTCGTGGCTTGAAATTGCGCCCGCAGGATGTGTCCTGTCCGGGGATCGATATACCAGCGCAATTGTTGCATATCGGTGTGGATATTCAGCACCGACGCATGAAGAGACCCTACCTGCTCCACGCCTCCATCGCTGAACCCATATTTAGGATCGCTGGCGTGCTGCGCGATAAACCAAACATTGCGCTGCATCTCTTTGAGCAGATCGTCGCGTTGTCCCGGAGGCAGCGGCTGGACTCCCATCGGGAACTGTATGTAGCTGGCTTGAGGCGCGCTCACCAGCGTGAGTTCGCCATTTGGGGTTTGCACCTGCAAATGCACCTTGTCAGGGACAACCTCAATGCTGTCACTCTCAATCTGCACGCCGGATTGCTTGAGGGCAATGGTGGCTTTGCGATGCGCGGCTTTAATCGAGCTGAGTTTTTGCGCGCCTCCGGAGGACTCGATCACCTTGGCCAGCAGCGCCTTGCCTTGCGCATCGGAGGCGGCAGGAGCGGCGCTCGCCTTCCCTGAAGCGCTCGGTTTGGATGCGCTCCCCGATGCCTCCGGCGGAGGAGGAATCGCGATGTCAATATTCTTTACCTGGCCCAGGGTGGAGATAGGCTTGTCGAAGTCCGCCGACCTTCCTACGACCAATACCGCCAGCTTGCTTCGGTCCAGATACTTCTTCGCTACCCGATCGACATCCGCGGCAGAGGTCGCCTCGATGCCTTTGCGATAGCGTTCCAGAAAGTCTGCAGGATAGCCGTAAAGCTCGTAGGTCATACGCTCCAGCAGGACCTTTTCCGGGGTATCGAAATTGAAGATGAATGAATTGAGGATGGCGCCTTTGCCCTGTTGCAATTCGGTGGCGCTCACCGGATCGGTGCGCATGTCATCCACTTCCTTATACATTCCCTGGATGGCCTCCACCGTGGTGGTGCTCTTGGTCCCCATCTCCAGGCGGGTCAGGCCCTTGTGGTCGAAGGCGGAGCCGATGCCCCCGCCCACATCGTAGGCCAACCCTGCTTTAGTGCGCAGATTTTTGAAGAGCCGCGAGGCAAAGCCGCCGCCAAAGATCTCGTTCATCACCTGGACCGCGAAATAATCGGGGTTGTCACGGCGAATCCCCAACGCCACCATCCGGATATCGCTCTGGTTCACATCATCTTTTTCGACGAAATATACCCCTGGCGTGGGATCGGTAATGGGGATCTGCGGCGCGGTATAGGCGGGGCCTTTGGGCCAGTTGGCGAAGGTTGCGCGCAGCTTCTTCTCCATGGCTGCGGAGTCGAAGTCCCCAACGATGCCAAGAATAATATTGTTGGGATGGACGTATTTCGAATGCCAATCGAGCAGGTCCTGGCGGGTAATAGCATCGACGGTGGCATATTCAGGCTCCCGCGCATAAGGACTTTCCGCTCCATAGCCGATCTTAGTTGACTCGCGGGCGGCAATCTCGCTCGCTTCATCGTTGCGCCTGGAGATTTCGGTGCGCAGATTATCTTTTGCCAGCTCGATCTTCTCCTGACGGAACTCAGGGTTCCGCAGAACATCGTTGAAGGCATTAAAAACAAAATCAAAATCGCCTTTCAAACAGGAGAAGCTGACGCGGGTGGTCGCAACGCCCGCTCCCGATTCAACCTTGGCAGCGCGCGCCTCCAACTGATCGTCCATCTGGTCGCCGGTCTGGCTCTTTGTGCCTCCGGTCCGCCACACTGCGGAGTAAACGTCGGTGAGACCTGCCTTGGCCGCGGGATCATCTCTGGAGCCGCCACGGATATATGCGGTGCCATTCAGCAAAGGCAGCTCATGGTCCTCCTGCAGAAAGACGATCATGCCATTGGGAAGCTGGATGCGCTTCGGCTCCTGCGGATGAAAAGGCGGCAGTGGCGGCGTAGGGATCTGCCGCCATGGGGCCGCAGCTCCACCGGAATTTTGAGCGGTGCTCTGAGCAGTCGTACTTTTTTCGTTGTTCTGGGCGGGAGCGGCAGACTGGGCTGAAGCCAGGATCGCAACCGAAAGAAAGCCAGCGAGGATTGCGTAAGAGCTATGGCGGATCATTATTTGGTCTCCTTCGCATTGTCCTGGGCTGCGGGCGATGGCCTGGGCGCATTTTCAATAATCGCTACCGTACGATTCGAGTCAATAAAAGTCTTGTTCGCCACCCGCCGGATGTCCGCTTTTGTGACCTTATCGATGCGGTCCACGCTGCGGAACAACTCGCGCCAATCGCCATATCGCGTCTGATAAACCGCTAAGCTGCTCGCCAGCCCTTCATTATCGGCAAGTCCACGGATCAGATTGGCCTTGGCCCGGGTTTTGACCATCTGCAATTCCTCATCGCTTATATCCTGAGTTTTTATACGGTCGATCTCCTGGTGGAAGGCCTGCGCCAGCTCCTGCGGAGTGTGACCGGGAATAGGGATGGCGTAAAAGGCAAAAAGATTGGGATATTTATTTCCCGGAAAGCCGCTGAAGCCGGCGGCCATGGCGGCGATTTTCTTGTCGCGCACCAGGGAGCGGTAAAGGCGGGAGGTCCGGCCCTCCGAGAGCACATCGGAGATCGCGTCGTAGACCGCGTCATCGGGATCGCGGTAATCGGGTCGATGATACCCCTCCAGATAGAACGGCTGGGAATTCTCCTTCAGGAGCACGTTGCGTTCATCGAATTGCTTTGGCTCTTTGGTGGTCAACGGCTCCGGTTTCGGCCCGGAAGGGATTCTGCCAAAGTATTTTTCGATGATCGGGATGACCTGGTCAGGCTTCAGGTCTCCGACCAGCGCGATCACTGTGTTCGAGGGCACATAAAAGGTGTGGTAGAACTGGATGGCCTCGGTTGCAGTGAGATGGCTCACATCGGAGGGCCATCCTACTCCGGAACGCTGATAAGGATGGGCGACGTAAGCTGCGGCGAGGAACTGCTCGACCATGCGTCCGATGGGATTGCTGTCCACCCTCATGCGGCGCTCCTCATACACAACATCGCGCTCTTTATAAAATTCCCGCATTACCGGATCGCGGAAGCGCTCCGATTCAAGGTACGCCCATAACTCCAGCCGGTTTACCGGCATGGAATAAAAGTAGCTGGTATCGTCCATCGATGTAGAAGCGTTCAGCCCAACCCCGCCTTCACGCTCCACAATCTCCCCAAACTGGTTTTTAATTACGTACTGGTCGGCATCTTTGACGGCGGCCTGGAATGCAGCTTTCAGCTGCTCCACCTTTTTGGGGTCGCGACCGACCTCTTTACGGTCCTCACGGTCGTAAGCGGCATAAGCCTCTTCCACCTTCGCCAGCGCGACCTTTTCCTTGGCATAGTCGGTGGTCCCTATGGTTTCGGTGCCCTTAAAGGCCATGTGCTCGAACATGTGGGCCAATCCGGTTTCGCCCGAAGGGTCCTGCGAGGAACCCGCATCGACGATGGTAAAGAAGGAGAAGACCGGGGCCTCGGGCCGCTGGCAGACCACCACCGTCAAGCCATTATTGAGCACCTTCACCGTCGTGCGTTTTTCGAATGAAGCCAGGTCCTGGGCGTGGCTGCTGCCTGCAAACGATAGCCATAGGGCAGCAGTAAGGAGAAGAGAGCAGGCCGACCGGCGCATCATGCCTCCTGAAGAATCGGATTGAACGATTGATTTAATTACCCTGGATTACCGCTGTCAAATGCCAGCAGCTTCCATCAGGTATTTTACGCAGGAAATCGTGGGAATGTTTCTTTCGTATCTTATTGATGTCAAAAACTAGATCTCAAAAAGACGATATGGGGTAGCCGGATCGCGGGTCATCAATAATCCCAGAGCAACATTATAGACAGGTACTCCGCCAACGGTTTTTCCTTCCAGTGCGCCATGATGGGCATGCCCATGAAGCGCCAGCACAGCCTGATGGCGGTCGATGACTTCAGCCAACCGGCTGCAACCCAGGTAGGGGAATATCTCCACCGGCTCACCGCGCACTGTATCCAGGATTGGCGCGTAATGCGTGACCACTACCCGCTTCTCGGTGCGCAGCATGGAGAGGGCGCGCTCGAGCTTTAACGTTTCATCGATCGCGGCCTGAACAAAATTCTTAACTTCCGGCTCGCCGAAGGCGGTAAGCACCCCGCGCCCGAATCCGCCAAGAAAACCCTTGGCGCCGGCAAAGCCCACCCCATCCCGCTCGTATCCGCTGCCATCGAGGACTTTAATGCCCTCGGCGGACATCAAGCGCATTAATTCCTCGGCTTGGCCGCCCTCATAATCATGGTTCCCCAGTACCGCTACGATGGGAATGCGAAGCCGCACCAGCGCGTTGAGGACGGAATTCATCTCCTCCGGCTTGCCATAGTTGGTGATATCGCCGGCGATGACCAGCACGTCCGCCTCATCGCGGACCCTCGACATCGGTTCGCGTATGCGATCGTACATCTGTGGAGAAAAATGGAGATCGGCAACTGCTGCAATTCTCATAGGCTTACATGAGCGAGCAACATGGGGTCAGGCTGCGCCTTTCTTTTGAAGTTCCGGTCCCCCCGATTCAGGAGCACCATCCATAGTCCTGGAGCGATATTCCTCGATCACATTTTGCATGCCCCACTCCTTTACATCGATGGCAAACATGTTCTCGTCAATCAGGCTGCCACGGAAGGCCGCCTGGATGTCCGGATTTTCGATGTCGGAGCGGAACTTTGCCAGCAACTCCTCCCACACCAGTTTGGGGACAGCATTGGACATAGGATAGATGTAATGAAAAAGCACCAGCGACCAGAACAGCATCTCCCAATGATTGGCGACGAGTTGCAGCAGCCGGCTCCAATCCATGGTGTTTCCGGCAGCATAGACGATATGCGCAATGTCCGCGCCGTCGAAGCGCTCGCGCCGGGTCACGAAGACCTTGGAGGCGATTAACTCCTCGGCCGCCAGTACCTTCACTGGAACGGAGAGCACCTCCGAATCCACCGCGCGGTCAATCCAGGATTGCTCCACCCGGATCACCGCATTGCTCATCCCGGTAATCAGGTCGACAAAATAGGCTCCCCGCCGCACCTTGGCCAGCCATACCGGGTCGCAGATGTCGCATACGAACCCACGCTCTTTCAGCAATCCGAGCGCGTTTGGCACCTGGCCGGGAGGCAAGAAAATATCCAGGTCCTTGGTGTCCCGCCATATTCCGGTGTGTTCATGCAGGGCGAATGCCCCGGAAACCACATAGGGGATGCCGCTCTCATTCATGAGCAGCAGCACCTCCCGAAACAGGACCTCCTGCTCCGGGGCAAATTTAGGGGGCTCGGAACTGCTTACCGGCAATGGCTTGTCGTCAGGCACAGAACCGTTAGATGTAAGGGACTTGACGTACGGTTGTGGATTTAGCGGCAGAATCGCCCGCCGCTCCTCGCACACCTCTGATATACCATTCCGGGTACATTACTTCCTACTGCCCTGAATTTGTTGCATCCATATACAATATGTGGCCGGAGGGCAGCCCAATGCCCGGGAGGTAAGATCGTGGCAAAAGATGAATCGGTGATTGAGATCGAAGGCAAGAAACTGAAGCTTTCGAACCTGCAGAAGGTGCTATATCCTGCCGCAGGATTCACCAAAGCGCAGGTTATCGATTATTTTGTGCGCGTTGCGCCGGTCCTGCTGCCCCATCTCCAGGGACGTCCACTCACGCTCAAGCGCTATCCGGAAGGCGTTGATGGGGAATTTTTTTACGAGAAGAGCTGCCCCAGGCATCGTCCTGAATGGGTCAACACGGCGCCGATCTGGAGCGAAGGCCGCAACGACTATATCCATTTTTGCCTGGCGCAGGACATTCCAACGCTGGTCTGGGCGGCGAACCTGGCGGACCTTGAGCTGCATACCTCGCTTTCCCTGGCGCAAAAAATCGAGCAGCCCACGATGATGGTCTTCGATCTCGATCCCGGAGAACCCGCCAGTATCGTCCAATGCTGCCAGGTCGCAATCTGGCTGCGTGGAATATTCGGGAAGTTGGGCCTTAAGCTATATCCCAAGACCTCAGGATCCAAGGGACTGCAAATCTATATCCCGCTCAATACACCCGTGACCTACGAGCAAACCAAGCCCTTTGCCCATGCCATAGCGCGGCTGCTCGAATCGGAGCACCCGGAATTGGTGGTCTCGGATATGAAAAAGACCTTGCGCGTGGGCAAGGTCCTGGTGGACTGGAGCCAGAACGATCAGCACAAGACGACGGTCAACGTTTATTCGTTGCGAGCCAAGCAGAGACCCACCGTTTCGACTCCGGTAACTTGGGAAGAGGTAGAGCAATGCCTCAAGAAAAAGGACCCAGCTCTGCTGGTCTTCGAGTCGCATCAGGTATTGGAGCGAGTAGCCAAACTGGGAGATCTGTTTGAGCCGGTGCTCAAGGAAAAACAGAAGCTGCCCCAGCTTGCCGAGTTGGGAATGGGCGCGCCGGTCGAAAGAAAAGGCCGTAAGCAGGCGCCCTCTACCGTGAAGAGCCAAAGTCCTAAAGCCCGTGATGCCTCACACAAGGAAAGCCCAGCTCCCAAAAAGAAGGCCATCGCCGCAACGCGCAAGCTGGCAAAGTCCGGTAAGGCGAGTTAAGCCCGCAGGTCAGCAGCGTACAATTCCGGTATGAACCACATCTACATCGGGACCTCCGGGTGGGCTTACACCAGTTGGAAGCCGGCTTTCTATCCGGAAAAGCTTCCCGCTAAAAAGCTGCTGGACTATTACGCCACCCAGCTCAATGCGGTTGAGGTGAACTACACCTTCCGCGCCACTCCACAAGCCAAGACCTTGCAGGGATGGATCACGGCCACGCCGGAGAACTTTCGCTTCGCGGCAAAGGCGAACCAGCGGCTCACGCATATCAAGCGGCTCAATGCCACGGTGGAAGAGGTGAAGTGGTTTTTTGATGCCTTGCGTCCGCTGGCGGAGGCGGCAAGGCTCGGCCCCATTCTTTTTCAACTTCCACCCAACTTCAAAGCCGACCGCGAGCGGCTGGCGGCGTTTCTGAAGCTGCTTCCCCGTGGACAGCAGTACAGCTTCGAATTTCGTCACGAGAGCTGGTTCGCAGAGCCGGTTTACTCGCTGCTGCGGGAGGAGAACGTGGCCTTGTGCATCGCCGAGAGCGACGAACTGATCACCCAGGAGGTGCACACCGCGGATTTTGCTTATTATCGATTGCGCAAGTCCGATTACAGCGAGGGTGACATCGACGCCCTCGAAAAGCGGATCAGCGCCGCTGCGGAAAAGCGCGAGGTCTATGCCTTTTTCAAGCACGAGGAGACCCCCGAGGGAGCTTTGTATGCGCTGCGGGTCCGTAAAGCGCTGAGTTAGCTTTTAAGGAACGCCTCGGGCGATTAAGGTTGAGCTCTCTCCCGGCGTTTTACATAATCTCCTTGTGCGTGGAGCTTCCAACGAAACCGTCCTGCGAGATTTCCGGACCTACCTTGCAGCGGAAAAAGGGCTGGCACGACTGACTCTGGAGTCTTACTCCCACGACCTGGGACAATTTGCCGGCTTTCTCGAAAAACGAAACCATACGTTTCTGCAGGCGGAAAGGGCGGATGTGCTGAGCTTTATAGAAGAGTTGAGCAAAAATGAAGTTCAAGGCCGAAGCCGGGCGCGCAAGCTCTCCGCTCTGCGTCATCTGTACAAATTCCTGTTGCTGGATAAACGCATCAAGCACGATCCCACTTTGAATATCGAGTCCCCCAGGCAGTGGAAGATACTGCCCAAATCGCTGGGCACGGAAGAAGTCACGGCAATGATTGCCGGAATCAGGGCCAAAGATGACGATCCGCGCTCCCAGGCGCTTGCGATTCGCGACCGCTGCATGCTTGAGGTCCTTTATGCGGCGGGGCTGCGGGTTTCCGAAATTATCCACCTGCGCACCTCTGACCTGAATCTGGAAAGCGGTTTTGTCATCGTCCGCGGCAAAGGGGACAAAGAACGCATCGCGCCCCTCGGCCGCGCCGCGCAGGAGGCGATTACAGATTATTTGAAGAATGCTCGCCCCCTGCTGGTGCGAACAAAGTCGTCTGCTCTCCTGTTCGTGGACGCCAGCGGCACCGGCCTGACCCGCCAGCGACTATGGCAGATTGTGAAATCGGCCGGCAGTGCCATCGAGTCCCGTAAGGCTTCGCCCCACAGCCTGCGTCACAGTTGCGCGACGCACATGGTCGGCAATGGCGCCGACCTGCGGACTGTCCAAACCATCCTTGGCCACGCGGATATTTCTACGACTCAGGTCTATACCCACGTTGCCGGGGAACGCCTGAAACAGGTCTTTCGCGACCACCATCCGCGAGGAAAGCGGAGGGCGGCCCAATCATGAGCTCACGGAAACTCAGCAAAAAACATAAAGAAGAGGGAACCGCCCCTCTGCCTACGCTGGTCTCCAACTTCCTGCGTTCGCTCGAAAGCGAGCGCAATTTTTCCCGCCATACCGCAACCGCTTACCGCAAGGACCTTGCAAAGTTCGTCGGCTTCCTCCATAAGCCCGTGGACTGGAAATCCATCGATCATCTTCAAATCCGCGCCTTCATGGCGCAGCTTTACGAACAGGGACTGGCGAAGGCCTCCATCGCGCGCACGTTGGCGGCAGTCCGCGCCTTCTACCGATGGCTGGCCCGTGAAGGAATGATCCAGCAGAGCCCGGCGGCGTTGGTTGCCACTCCCAAATTGCCCAAGACCCTGCCGCGAGTGCCCAGCGCAGAGGAGATCAATGGCGCGATCAATTCAAAGATGCCGGAGACGGCGGCCTTCCCGGAACGGGACTTGGTTATCTTCGAGCTGCTCTATGGCTGCGGAATCCGCAACTCCGAGCTTACCGGGATGCTTCTGGACGACATCCACTGGTCGCGAGAGGAGCTCCGCATCCGCGGTAAAGGGAAGAAAGAGCGCATTGTGCCTTTGGGCGATGCCGCCGCGGAGGCTCTCCGAAGCTATTTGCCAAAGCGAAAAGAAATTCTTGCCCGCAGCAAGAAATCTTCAGAGTCATTGCTGATCAACCTGCATGGCGGCCCGCTTACCTCCCGTAGCGTGGGGCGCATCGTGAAGGCGATTGCCGTTGCCAAAGGACTTTCGTCCGACCTCCATCCTCACACCTTGCGTCACGCCTTTGGCACCCACATGTTGAGCGAAGGCGCCGACCTGCGGGCCATCCAGGAACTCCTCGGTCATGCCCGGCTCTCCACCACGCAACGCTATACGCAACTTTCGGCCAATCAGGTACTCGCTGTGTACGATAAGACCCATCCTCGCGCGAAATAATGCTTCCGGGCTCATGCCCCGCAATGGAATACGCACCGCTCGCGCGGAGAAAGGCAGCGTGTACAAGCCGTTTGCATCTTAAACTTTTGGCCGCATAAGGCCACGCGAGGAGGAATGAATGCAAACCGCTAAAGAATTGTTCATCCACGAGCTCACCGACATGCTGGATGCCGAGCAGAAGCTGGTTGAGGCTTTAGGAGAGATGGAAGAAGACGATCCGCGCCCTGAGCTGCAGAAGGCTTTTGGCGCCCATCGCCAGCAGACCGAGGGTCAGGTTGAGCGCATACAGCAGATTTTCCAGGAATTGGGCGAGGAGCCGGAAGAGACAGAGTGCAAAGGAATCAAGGGACTTATTGAAGAGCGCGAATCGTTCAAAGAAGAAGAACCCGCCGAAGATATTCTGGCCGTCTTCGATGTAGGGGCTGCAATTAAAGTCGAAAGTTATGAGATCAACGCCTATACCGGCCTTATCGACCTGGCAACCGAATTAGAACTCAAGAAAGCTGTAAAACTGCTCAACCAGAACCTGAGGGAGGAGCAGCAGACGCTTAAAAAAATGCAAGGTTTCCAAAAGAAGGTGAAACCAGAGCAGCTCGGGAATGAAGAAAGCGAACAGATGGAAGAGGGCGCGGAAGAACAGGGGCAGCAACGCCGCTCAGCCCAGCGTTCCAGCGGGAAGGGCCAGAAGTCACAAAAAGGCCGCTCGCGTCGCGCAGCCTGATATTGAACGAAAAGACCCCCGGCCCCTCCTGGGGTCTTTTCATTTCCTGCCCCGCATTGGTCATTCTTCCTTCCCGTCGATCCTTGCGACCGGCAGAAGCCGCCCGCATCCAATATGTTAGCCTTATATTCAGGGGCGCTCTGCTTCCACGAAGCCGGAGAACCGTATAATCTTCAAGGATACTATTCAGAAGGACACAGGTTTGTTCAACACCGTTTTATCGAAGGTCTTCGGCACAAAGAACGAACGCGAGGTGAAGCGGCTGCTGCCGCGAGTAGAGCGCATCAATGCGCTGGAGCCGGAGATCCAGAAGCTCAGCGATGAGCAGCTGCGGGCCAGGACAGAGGAGTTCCGCGCTCGCATCCAGCAGAAAATGGCAGAAGCCCAGCCCCCGCAACCCGCCGAAGAAGAGACCACCAAGCCGAAGCGCGATCCCATGCTTGAAGCCGCTCTGGACGAGGTGCTGGAGGAGGCCTTTGCGGTGGTGCGCGAGGCCGGACGCCGGGTCGTCAATATGCGGCATTTCGATGTACAGCTCATCGGCGGCATGGTGCTGCATTCCGGCAAGATCTCCGAGATGAAAACCGGTGAAGGTAAGACCCTGGTCGCCACCCTGCCGGTATATCTGAATGCGCTCGCCGGACGCGGGGTCCATGTCGTCACCGTCAACGATTATCTGGCAAAACGCGACTCCGAGTGGATGGGCAAAATCTATAACTTCCTCGGCCTTTCGGTTGGGGTGATCGTCCATGAATTGGACGACGAGGAGCGTCGCGAAGCCTACGCCGCTGACGTGACCTACGGCACCAACAACGAGTTTGGCTTCGACTACCTGCGCGACAACATGAAATTCGACCTCGCGGACTGCGTGCAGCGGGGCCACCATTTCGCCATCGTGGACGAAGTGGACTCCATCCTGATCGATGAAGCCCGCACCCCGCTGATCATCGCCGGGCAGAGCGAAGAATCTACCGACAAGTACTACAAGGTCAATCGCATCATCCCCAACCTGGTGCGCGGCGAGGAGATCGAGAAGAGCATTGAAGAGAAGATCCTTACCGGGGACTATGTGGTCGATGAGAAGCACAAATCGATCACGGTGACCGACGAGGGCTGGGAAAAGGTAGAGCAGATGCTTGGCATCGGCAACATCGCCGACCCGGAAAACTGGGGATGGAAGCACCACGTCGAGACCGCGATCAAGGCCCATTCTCTCTATCGCCGCGATGTCGCTTACATGGTGAAAGATGGCGAGGTGATCATCGTCGATGAGTTTACCGGACGCCTGATGCCGGGGCGGCGCTGGTCCGACGGCTTGCACCAGGCGGTGGAGGCCAAAGAGAACGTCAAGATCGAGCGCGAAAACCAGACGCTGGCCACCATCAGCTTTCAGAACTACTTCCGCATGTATAACAAGCTGGCCGGCATGACCGGCACGGCGGAAACCGAAGCGGCGGAATTTGAAAAGATCTACAAGCTGGAGATCGTGGTCATCCCCACCAACCGTCCGATGCGGCGCGTGGAAAATCCCGATGTGGTCTACCGCAAGGAAAAAGAGAAGTACTTCGCCGTGGCCGACGAAATTCAGCGGCTCCATGCCACCGGACAGCCGGTGCTGGTGGGCACCACCTCGATCGAGAAGTCCGAAGTGCTCTCCGAGTTGCTCAAACGCAAAGCGGTGAAGCATGTGGTGCTGAATGCCAAATACCACGAGCGCGAGGCCGAAATCGTGGCCCAGGCCGGACGTTTGGGGGTGGTCACCATCGCCACCAATATGGCCGGACGCGGCACCGACATCCTGCTGGGCGGCAATGCCGAGTTCATGGCCAAGCAGGAGTTCCTGAAAAATGGCCTGGCACGCTCGGTGCAGGCGGCCGCCGGAGAGATCTCACCCAACGCCGCCTCGGCCAATCTCACCCGCTGGTACTACCAGGGCAATGAGTACGAAATGGATGCCGCGCAATGGCAGGAGGCGCTGGCGAGATACGAGGCCCAGATTCAAAGCGACCGTCAGAAGGTGGTGGAGGCCGGGGGGCTGCATATCCTGGGCACCGAGCGCCACGAATCCCGCCGCATCGATAACCAGCTTCGCGGACGCTCCGGACGCCAGGGCGATCCTGGCTCTTCACGCTTCTATCTCTCGCTCGAAGACGACCTCATGCGCATCTTCGCCAAAGAGTGGGTCTCGAAGCTGCTGGAGCGCCTGGGGATGGAAGAGGGCATTCCCATCGAGTCCCGCCTGATCACGCGCCGCATCGAGGCAGCGCAGAAGGCGGTGGAGGCGCAGAACTTTGAGTCCCGCAAGCACCTGCTGGAATATGACGATGTCATGAACAAGCAGCGCGAGGCCGTCTATGGCCTTCGCCGGCAGTTGCTGCAAGGGGTGGAGCAGAAGGAACTCATCCTCGAAGAGTATGTCGCCAGCATCATGGCCGATCTGCTCGACCAGTATGCCCCGAAAGATGCTCATCCCGACGAATGGGACCTTGCCGCCTTCAAAAACCAGATTTTCACCAAGTTTGGCGTCGATCTCGCGGCGGAAAAGATCGATCTGGAGAGGCTGAACCGCCAGGAGTTGGGCGACGCTGTCTTCAATAAGCTGAAAGAGCGGTATGAAGCCAAAGAGCGCCTGATCGGCTCTGACGCCCTGCGCTATCACGAGCGCATGATCATGTTGAGCGTCCTCGATGGGCAGTGGAAAGAGCATCTGCTCAATATGGACCATCTCAAAGAGGGAATCGGCCTTCGTGGCTACGGCCAGCACGATCCTCTGGTCGAATACAAGCGCGAATCCTTCGAGATGTTTGAGGCCATGATGCAGCGCTTCCAGGAAGACACCATCCGCCACCTCTACTTCATGCAGGTCGTAGGCCCGAATGGCGAAATCCTCACCGGCAGCGGCCCCACCTCCGGCAGGGACGAAGAGGCGGTGCGCAATGGCCAAGCCCCTGCGCTGGTCTCGCATCAATCTCGCCCCAACGAGAATGGCGATGGCGCGCGCCAGGCCCGCAACGTTACCACTTCAGTCGACCAGATGGAGCGCGAGTTCCAGCGCAAGAAGCAGCGGGAGCTCGAACAGGCCCGCATGGCCGGGGCTGGCGAGGCACAGGTGCAGCAGCGCCGCACCGGAGAAAAGGTCGGACGCAACGATCCTTGCCCCTGCGGCTCAGGCAAGAAGTACAAGAAATGCTGCGGAGCCTGAGAGGCTTTTAGCTCCCCGGATTTTCCCTCACCGATGAGTGTTGATTCCCAACATAAATAAGGCTTTACCTCCCGATATTTATGGCAAACGGCTGGAAGCCGCCCCGGTCATTCTCAGCACCAGAGTAACCACACCTGACGCGCCACCGGTCATGGCCCGGGTTACTCCTGTCTCTGCCAGTGGCGACAGAATGCTGGTCAACCCCAGGGGCTTCGAGCAAGATGAGAATGTACTAATTGGAATTTCTTAATCTGAATGGGAGCTTTAAATGGAAACCTTAGCCAGTCAAAAGACCGGAAAGCCAGCATCAAAGCCAAACTTGCCATCCTCATTTATGGATGGCCTTTATAAGAAGCAACGTCTGTCGATTGCGATTCCGGTCCGGGTCTTCGTAACTCAGCTCGCGGCGCCGGTGATGGCTTGCACGTATGAGCTTTCCCGCAAGCAAGTCCGGCTCAGGAGCATTCAGGGAATTACTGCGGTGGGCCAGGAAATATGGATCCAAAGGCAAAATCGGAAGGCGAAGTATCGCGTGATTTGGATCGGAACGCCGGACTCCGCCAAAGAGAACCAGTTTGGCGCGGAGTGCGTGGATGTCGAGAACGTGATTTGGGAAGACGAGATCAGGAGACAACTGGCATAATTCGCTGCATAGGCCTGTCGCTGCCGAAATCTTAGATTATTGCGGAGCCTGCCTAGCCCCGGCGGCTCTCGTTTTTTTACCGCTGGGCGCGCTCTTCAGCCCCGGATCGTACATCTGGCCGTATCGCAGGTATTGATGCACCGCATCGCGCGGATATGAAATTTGCACTGCGCTCACCGCGCCATGAGCGCCGGTGCTCGCGTTAATCTCAGGATTAATGCCGGCCCAGTATGTGGGCAGGTCCAACTTCTTATAACGGGCAATCACCTGGTCGCGCACTGCGGGATCGAAGTGCGTGCCGTACTTATCGACCAGCGCCTTGATGGCATCGTAGTCGCCTTCCGCCTTGATGCGCATCAGCTCCTTGAGGAGCATGCCTACTCCTTCGCGCATCTTTGGAAAATCCTTGATGACCATGTAGTACTTGCCGTCCCTCTCCACCCGCTCGATCGCGCCGGTCTTGTCCATAATGTAGTTCACGATCAATTGCCGGTCGCGTTGATGGTCTTCCTCGATGGTGTCGCCTTTGGGAATGCGCCGCAACTGCACCAGCACAGTCCGCGCCGCGGAATAGTACATTGTCTTGGCCACATCCGGGCTGGAGATCAGTCCCAACTCCTGCAGCTTGGGATCGAAGGCGTTCCACAGCGCCATAAGGTCGGCGCGCCCTTCTTCGAGCGTGGAGTAATACTCTTTCAGGTAGTAGGCCGGTTCATGGGTCAGCTTAGGATTCACCTTGCCGGAGCCGTGACCAATCACCTCATGGAGGCCGGTCATGAGCGTCTCCGCCTCTTCTCCGTACTTTTTTCCCAGGGCGACCTCCTCCGGCGAGCCGGCGAATTCTTCCAGTGATGAAAAGCCCGAGGCCTGGAAGAGTGCGCGGCTGCTGCCGGTAAAAAGAAAGCTCTTCGATCCGTACTTCTCGTGGATCTCGTTCTCGTTGGGCAGATTGTCTCCCACGGTGGTTACATGGAAGTCCCCGGTCTCGATCAGGGTCTCGACTGCCTTGGCGACCGGCGGCGTTACACCCTGCTTTTTGTATTGCGGGTCCCATGGAGCATGGTCTTCGAAGTATTGAGCGTTGTCGGCGATCTTGCGCATGAGCGAGTTCACTCGCTGGTCCGTCACGGTGACGAAGCTTTGCGAGCTGCCCTTTGCGCCGCGCGCATCCCGATAGACCTCGATAAATCCATTGGCAAAATCCACCGTGGCATTGTTCTGCACCCAATCGATGCCAAAGGCGATCCAGTCCTTGGGGTCGCCGGTCTGGTAATAGCGGACCAGATCGCGAATCACCTTGGCCTGCTGCGGCTCGGCCACCTTGGCGGCGTTTTCCAGGTAGCCGTTGGCGCGCTGCAGGAATACGCTGTAGATCCCCGGCTTGATCCTGCCATCGGGCGTTCCCGCGCGATAGACTTCTTCCACGAATTTGCCGTCTTCCTGCTTGGCCAAGCGAGAATTCAGCGGATATTGCTCATGAAAATCTTTTATCTCGGCCAGGCTCAGGTTCGAATAGAAGGTGTTGGAGCTCGATTGCAGGATGTCCTTGCCGCCCTGCGGGCTCTTGGCCGTGATCATCGGCTCAAACTGCGGGTCAAAGAATGCGGCGCGAAGCTCGTTGAGTTCTTTTTCCAGCTCCTGCTGGTTATGGATGGCTGGCAGCCCGGCATAGCTGTCTTTCATCGCGCCCTGCTTCAGCGCATTTTGCGCGGCGGCGCGCAATTCTTCAAAAGCGAATGTGGGAAGGAATTTTTGCGAAGTCGTCTCATTATGGTTGCCGCGGTTTGCCCAAAACAGCTTTGCATAAGCGACGATTTTCTCCATCGCTTCAGGATTGACGCCCTGTGGATGGGCGACCACCTCTTCCAGCAACCGTTTCTGCCGCAATCCGTATTTCGAGAGCTGATCGTAGATGATGGGATCGATGGCAATCGAAGCCTGGTTGAGCCAATAGGCAAGGGCCTTCTGTTGCGGAGTGAGGTCGTTAAAGCTGTTGGCCTCCAACTGGATGAAAGCGGTGGTGTCCACGCGGTCCACCAGCGCTGTGTTCCTTTTAGCGCTGCTCTCCTGTGCTGCAAGCGACAAAGAAAGAAATACGATTAACAGCCAACCAGGGAAACGGGCTTTCACGGGCGCCTCCAATGCATGACATGAGAACAACGTGCCATGTTAAAGGAAATCGTAGAAATCTGCTGGAGTTGGAGCAGGCGCGGAAGAGTCTTGGGCTCCCGACTATATGGGTTCAGGCTGCGAGGGGAAAGGGCAATGCTTGACCTGCCCGCGGAAGCCCCCGCGAACCGTTGTCTTACCGGTAGCTTTGCAGATCGATCTTCTCGTACTCGCCCTTCTCGATTCCGGCGCGGATCTGTTGCGGGGTCTTGTGCAGCTTGGCCATTTTGTCGGCGTACAGGGCCTCCTGCATGCAGGTGGAGCAATGGGCCCCATGCTGCCCTTCAAAGCAGCTATGCAGGCTGGTATGTCCCTGGCTGCGGTCGCAATAGCAATAACATGGGAGCTGGTAAATCAGCTTGGGGTTTTTGGCCGCCGCTTCGTAGGCCCGATATTGGTAAGGAGCGGTCAAGTTCAGGTCCTTCAACTTCTCTCCGGAGAGAATAGGAGGCAGCTTTGCAGCGGCTTTGGGAGCGGCTTCATGATATGCCGGGACCTCTTTCTCCTGCTTGGGCGCAGTCCATTGCGCGGAAGTGGAGAGGGCAAGAAGAAATATAAAAGCGGAAGCTAAGAACGTTTTCATAATGGACCTGCCAATCTATTCTACCTGAGCGTGGTTCCCAGGTACCAGCGTCATCAAAACTTGCTCCACGCTACTGGCATTTATTGCCAAAATATGTAAGCTGTCAGGATGGCGCCACTTCAGCCTGAGCAGGAGACTGTAGCTTAGCCAATGACCGGCAGAGAAAAACGATTCATCCTCTGTTTTCTGGTGCTGCTGGCCTTTTTGGCCATCAACGCTGTGGTGTTACAGCACAGTACCCGCAAACTCATTCAAAACGGAAAATTGGTGGCCCATACCCAGGAGGTGCTGGGAAGCCTGGACGAGCTTTTCGCTACCCTTACCGAAGCCGAGTCCGGGCAGCGCGGCTATGTGCTTACCGGCGAGGAAGATTATCTCTCCCATTATCATCGGGACCTCCATCTTCTTCCTCAGCAATTGGACAAAATACAGAGGCTCACCGCCGACAATCCATCCCAGCAGGAGCGTGCTGCGCGTTTGCGGCAGCAAGTCGATGAGCGGGTCCGGACTTTGCAGGATGTAGTGGAGGTCGACCGCGCGAAGAGGAGTTCGGCGGCAGGCCGCAGGGTTTCCACCAATCGCGGATACGAATTGATGCTGCGGGTGCGCGGCACAATCGATGAAATGAACGCGGAGGAGGAGCGGCTCCTTGAAATTCGCGCCAAGGAGTCCGAGCGGCACGCTACCCGTACCTTGATCATCTTTGCCGTCGTCAGCCTGCTTACGTTGGCGCTGGCGATTGCGACCTACGTCCTGCTGTATCGCTATTTCACCTTCCAAAGCGCCGCCACCGCAGAGTTGCGCAAGCAGCAGGCAGAGCTGCGCGTGGGCCAGGAGAGAATGGAGCTGGCCCAGCGTGCCTCCAATTCCGCCGTCTTCGAATGGAACGTGCGCCACAACACCATCTCCTGGTTTGGGGAAACGGAAAACCTTTACGGAGCGCCTGCCGCCCAACTGTCGTCCTATGGCCAGTGGCTGCGCAGCCTGCATCCGGATGACCAGCAAACAGTAAACGCGGAGCTGCAAAACCTGCCTCGGAGCGGGGCCACCTTTGCCAGGGAATTCCGCGCTCTGTGGCCGGACGGCTCAGAACACTGGATTGCAGGGGTCGGCAGGCTTTTTTATGTAGACGGCACGCCGGCACGCCTGCTGGGAATCCATTTGGACATCACCGGACGCCGGCAGGCGGAGAGCGCCTTGCAAAATTCCGAGCGTCTGGCCGCGACCGGACGGCTGGCGGCTTCGATCGCCCACGAGATCAACAATCCGCTGGAGGCGGTCAATAACCTGCTGTACCTGCTGAACTCTACCGAATCTCTGGATGATAACTCCCGCCGCTTCACGCAAATGGCCCAGGAGGAGCTGAAGCGCATTACTCATATCGTCCGGCAGACGCTGGGGTTCTATCGCGAGGCGGCAAATCCTTCCAACCTCAAGATCTCGGAGGTGATGCGCACCGTCTTCGACCTTTTGGAACGTGCCATACAGAGAAAGCGAATCACTATAACGGCGGATTTTGAGAGGGAAATCAGCATCGAAGCTTTTCCCGGGGAGATGCGTCAGGTCTTCGCCAACCTGATTGGTAATGCAATCGACGCCTTGCCCGTGGGCGGGGCGATCACCCTCCGCGTCCATGCGGCGCGAAATCCGGCAAACCTGGCGCAACTGGGCGTTCTATGCTCCGTCTCCGATAACGGCGAAGGCATCAGGCGGGGCAATCGCAAATCCATCTTCGAGCCTTTTTTCACCACCAAAGGCGAAAAGGGGACGGGATTAGGCCTGTGGGTGACCCACGGCATTGTGAGTAAGCATGGCGGGTGGATTCGCGTCCGCAGCAGGACCGCGCCGGGACGCACCGGGACCACCTTCCTGCTATTCCTGCGCCGGGAATTTTCCGGGCCGCGAGAGAAGTCAAACGATATAAAGTCGGAATTGTCCGCTTAAATCGCCCTACTTGTAGATCGAATACTGCTCCTGCGGCGGGTTCAGCCGGATCGTGAACTGATGGGTCGGCTGGTTCACGTCAAAATCCTCTCCGTAGGTCTGATATCCGTGCGCAATCGCCTGCACCCGCAGCTTTCCATAAGGAATGTCGTCGAGTTGCGCCCTTCCATCATTGTCGGTCTTCAACTGGATGCCCGATGTGGCCTGCGATCCGTCCTTATGCACCGGGTGGACGATCACGCTGGCATTGCGCAGCGGCTTGCCGTTGGAGCTGCGCACCACCAGAAAGTCCAGATGAGCGGTGGGGCGCGCGTCTTTTGCTGCTGCCGATACCGCAGCCGATATAGCAAAGACCAGTAAAGCAAAAGAGGCCAGGACCCTGGAAGAGCGTTTCATAAGCCAAACCTCGGGCAGAATTTCAGGATGAAGATATTGTAAGCCGATTCCGGGATTCAGGACAGCAGAAGAAACGGGCAGCGGCATTGGGCAGTTGGATCAAGATCGGCGGGGTGCGAACGTTATTCCACGAAATCGAATTTGTCCCGGATGTTGGCATTCACATAAGCCCCGATGGAGTCGGCTTTCTTAAGATCGTCATAGACGGCGCGCGGCACCTCTTTATAACGGTAGAGCTGCCCGCTTTTGAACTCAATCTCCAGAATCTTGGTCCTTGGATCATAGCCGACCGCGAATATGGCGCTCGAATTCACCACCACCTTGAGCATGGCAATAGGATGTTTAACTGCGGCGCGGGGCCACCCGTATTCCCAGCTCTTTTAATTGCGCCTCGCTCACCGGCGTAGGAGCATCCACCATTTCGTCGCGCGCCTTCGCCGTCTTGGGGAAGGGAATCACCTCGCGCAGGGAATCCGCCCCGGCGAGGATCATCACGATCCGATCGAGGCCGAGGGCGATCCCTCCATGTGGAGGCGTGCCGTATTCGAGCGCTTCCAAAAAGAAGCCGAAGCGGGCGCGGGCCTCTTCGTCGCTCATGCCCAGCGAGCGGAAGATCTTCTTCTGGATGTCCTGGCGGTGGATACGAATCGATCCCGAACCCAATTCGGTGCCGTTAAGCACGATGTCATAGGCCAGAGCGCGCACCGCTCCAGGATCGGAATCGAGCTTGTCCATGTCCTGCTCATGCGGAGAGGTAAAAGGATGGTGCGCCGGGTTCCAGCGGTTCTCGCCTTCGTCCCACTCGAACATAGGGAAGCCGGTGACCCACAGCCAGCGATAGTCTTCCGCCGTCCCCTTTTTATTGAACGCGCCATGACGCTCTTTGTATTTCTGTGCCAGGGCCAGACGGAATTGTCCGGCGGAGGTGTAGACCGCGGTCGCCGCGTTGCGCCTCTGGATGGCGCTGCGCTCCGCTTGGGGAGTGCCGGCGACGATCACCACCAGGTCCTCGGCGGTGGCGCCGGACCTCTCCCGAATTTTGGCCACAGCGGCGGGGAAAGACTTCTCCAGCCGCGCCATGTCGTCGATCAGCTTGGGCCCTGCGGTTTTGCTGAAGAGCTGGCGGTTGTCGTCGCGCTCTTTGCGCGAGAGCTCGCCCACTTTCGGAATTCTGACTGCAACCACCGGAAGCAGCGGGTCAAGAGTCAAAGCATTGAGTTCCTCCATGCTGAAAACGTCGCGCACATCCGTCATTGCAGGGATGCGCATATCGGGCTTATCGATGCCATATTTGCGGATCGCCTCATCGTAGCTCATGCGCGGGAAGGGGGGCTTCAGCTCAACGCCGGCCGCGCGAAATGCCGCAACCAGGAAACGCTCGACTACCAGGAAGATGTCGTCCATACGCGGAAAGCTCATCTCCAGGTCGATCTGGGTAAACTCCGGCTGGCGGTCTGCGCGCAGGTCTTCGTCGCGGAAGCAGCGCACGATCTGGAAGTACTTATCGAAGCCGGAGATCATCAGGATCTGCTTGAAGAGCTGCGGCGATTGCGGTAAGGCGTAGAACGATCCCGGATGCACACGGCTGGGGACCAGATAATCGCGCGCCCCTTCCGGAGTGCTGCGCGTCATGAATGGCGTCTCGATCTCAAAAAATCCCTGCGAGGCGAGTTCGCCCCGGACCGCAAGCGCTACCTTGTGACGCAGCTCGATGTTGGCCTGCATCTCCGGGCGGCGCAGATCGAGATAGCGATATTTAAGCCGTACCTCCTCGTTCGGCGCCACGCTCTCCGAAGGCGAAAAGGGCAGAGGGGTCTTGGCGTCATTCAGCAGAAAGAGCTGTTCGGCAACTATCTCCACCTCGCCGGTGGCAAGGTTCTTGTTCGTGGTCTGGGGCTCGCGCTTCTTCACCTCGCCCGTGATCCCAATTACATACTCTGAGCGCAAAGCGCTGGCCCGCTGCTGCAGCGCTGCATTGCGCTCGGTATTGAAGACAATCTGGGTGATGCCGGTGCGGTCGCGCAGATCGATAAAGATCAGGTTGCCGAGGTCGCGGCGGCGGTGCACCCATCCCATCAGGGTGACCTTGGCGCCGCTGTCGCTGGGGCGCAGTTGGCCGCACATATGCGTGCGCTTGAGAGAGCCGAGAAAATCCAGAGCTGGAGTGGACAAGTTCTTTCCTTGTTGAACAGTTTGACGGCTGTAAATGTCTGAATTTTTATGATAAATGACAGGGGCAGTCGGGGTAAGGAATTCGGCGAGCTCGTTGTCATCCTTGTCCTGCGAGCGCGCATAGAAGTCTGTCCGCACCCTTCCCGCAAATTACCCTATGGACAGGCACGCCTGTTTTCATAGAAGGATGACAAAATTGAGAGAAGCTGATTGTCGCGATAGGGATTCCTCCCTGCGCTCGGGATGACAATGGGAGTAACCGCTTTTTGAAACTCGAAACCGGAACTTGCTTTTGAAACTTGCAACTGCCTTTAAGATGGCACTGCCACGGTCTCAATCAGATCGCGCAATATCTTGTCTGCCTGTTCCGAGCTTTTGAGCAGCGACGCATAGCGGGCATTGACCACCACGCGATGGGCGAAGACGTTCAAGGCCAGCCGCTTGAAGTCATCGGGAATGGTAAAGCTGCGGCCTTCCAGAAAGGCCATCGCCTGCGCCGCCCGGTAGAGCATCAGCGAGCCGCGCGGAGAGACCCCCAGCGAGAGCTGTTCGCACTCTCGCGTGCGCTGCACGATGGCCAAAGCGTAGTCCACCAGCGACTCGTCCACGCGCACCTTCTGCACCTCGTCCTGCATCGCTACCACGTCCGCGCCCGAGAGTACCGGGACCACTTCGCCCAAGCGCGCCGCGCCGGCCTGTGCGCGCAGGATCTCGCGCTCGCTCTCCGTTCCCGGATAGGTCATCTGGATGCGCAGCAGAAAGCGGTCCATCTGCGATTCCGGCAGCGGATACGTTCCATGATGTTCCACCGGATTTTGCGTGGCCAGCACCATAAAGGGAGCGGGCACTTCGTGCGAAATCCCCTCCACCGTGACCTGATATTCGTTCATCACTTCGAGCAGGGCGGACTGCGTCTTGGGCGTGGTGCGATTGATCTCATCCGCCAGCAGGATATTAGTGAACACCGGCCCCGGCTTGAACTCGAATTTCTGCTCGCTGCTGGAATAGATCGAGATACCCAGCAGATCGCTGGGCAGCATGTCGCTGGTGAACTGGACGCGCTGAAAGCTGCAATCCAGGGCACGCGCCAGGGTATGGGCCAGGGTAGTCTTGCCCACGCCGGGAACGCCTTCGATCAGCAGATGGCCGCGGGCAAAGACCGCCACCAGGGCCAGGCGAATGGCTTCGTCTTTTCCACGGATCACGCTGCGCAGGGCGGCTTCAAGATCGGCGATGCGGCGATGGTAGCCGGCCAGCTTCTCCGGCCGGTTCTGGGTACTTAACTGGGACATCTCTCCAATTCTAGAGGAGCTTTACGGAAAAGGATAAACGCAATCTGCCGCCTAAGGTACGAAAGTGCAAAGCAGTTTCCAGTTTCGGGTTTTCCAGTCTCAAAGGCGGTGACTCCCATTGGTCATTCCGAGCGCAGCGAGGAATCCCTATCGCCACAATGAGCTTCTCTTAATTTTGTATCCCAAGCGCAAGCCGAAGGACCTGCATGTTGGTCGCATCGGAGGTACGGCTTCCAAAAAGAAATCACTGCAGCTCCGAAGGACGTCCCGTCAACCGCTCAATCCGCTTGTACATCGGCGGATGGGTAGAGAAGAGGTTCGCCCAATTCATTCCCAGCCTCGGAGCCACGATAAACAAATGCGCGGTCGAAGGCGTCGCCGCCATGGGCAGGCGCTTGGACCATGCATCCAGCTTTTCCAGGGCGCGGGCCAGGGCATACGGATTGCCTGTAGTGTGCGCCCCGGTGGCGTCGGCCTGGTATTCGCGCGAACGGGAGACGGCCAGCTGGATCAGCATGGCCGCGATCGGGGCCAGTATAAGCATAAGCAGCGCGCCAAAGCCGCCGCCGCGTTCCCGGTCGTCGCGGTCGCCGTAGCCGCCGAACATTCCCGCCCACATTCCCATGCGGGCCATGAAGGTGATTGCTCCGGCCAGGGTGGCGGCAATCGAACTGATAAGGATGTCGCGGTTCTGCACGTGGCCCAGCTCGTGGGCCAGCACCCCTTCCAGCTCTTCATCGTCCAGCAGGTTCAGGATGCCCTGGGTGACGGCCACCGAGGCATGCGCGGGATTGCGTCCGGTTGCGAAGGCGTTGGGCGAATCCGTCGGGATCACGTAGACCCTGGGCATAGGCAGTCCGGTGCGCTGGGTCAGGCGCTCGACCACGTTATAGACGCGCGGCAGCTGTTCGCGCGAGACCGGCTGCGCGTTGTACATGGCCAGCGCAATCTTGTCGGAATAGAAGTAGCTGACAAAATTCATCAGCGCGGCCATCACCAGGGCAATGGTCATGCCGTTCCGCCCGCCGAAGTATTGCCCGATAAACAACAGGAAGAGGGTCAGGGCGGTCAATAGAAGCGCGGTTTTGAATGTGTTTCCCATAGCTATGTAGATGCTACACTCAGCGCTTCGATTCTGCGAACTAAGTATTTCGCAATCAGCCGCTTAGCGCCGGCGGCGGGCCTTGCAACCCCACGGCCCGCTAGCGTTGACGCCTCCTGCTCCCGCAGGCCCTCCCGGAAAAATCAAGCGCTCGATCGCGACACAAGGGTATTTCGGTCACAGTGACCAAAGGAGTATGCGCAGGTACATGGACTTTACGCACCTTGCTGGACGCCGTTTCCCGACGTAAAAACAAAGAGCTTCGCAAAGTTTCGATTTGCGGGTTCGCTGCGCCGCAAACGTCCCCATGAGGAGAGAGTATGCAAATTGCGGTGTACGGTTCGGGATATCTGGGTACCGTGCTCTCAGCCTGCCTTGCCGATTTTGGCCTGCCAGTCACTTGCTTCGATGAAAACGCGCAGCGGGTTAGCGCGCTTGCCAGGGAACAGGTCCCCTACTACGAGAAAAATTTAAAAGACGTCGTGCGCCGCAACGTCCGTTCCGGGCGGCTCTCCTTTTCCAGTGACCTGCAGCGTCCTATGTCCCGCGCCAAGATTATCTTTATCGCGGAAGACAGCGCCCTCACGGTTGAGGCTACCGCGCAGCGGCTGGCCAAGATGGGCCGCGACGAACAGATCCTGGTGATTACCACGCCGGTCCCGGTGGGCACCGCTGCCCGCGTCGAGCAGGCGTTGGTCGCGATGGGATCCAAGATCACGGTGGTCTCGCATCCGGTTTTTGTCACCGACGGCTGTGCCGTCGAGGATTTCAACTGGCCGGACCGCATCCTGCTGGGCACCGCCTCTAACCAGGCTGTTACCGAGATCAAAGCGGTCTACCGTCCGCTGGTGATGCGCGGCGTTCCGGTGATCGTCACCAATTTTGAGACTGCGGAGCTGGCGCGTGAGGCCTCGACCGCCTATCTGGCCACCAAGATTTCATTCATCAACGAGCTTGCCAATCTTTGCGAGCACGTAAAAGCGGACGCTGTGGACCTGGCGCTGGCCCTCGGCCTGGATAAAAAGATCTCGCCGCGCTGCCTGCAGCCGGGCGCCGGCTTCGGCGGGGCATTTGTGGAAGCCGAAATGGACGCGCTTGCCGAGCTGGCCACCTCCAGCGGAATTTCGCTGAAGGTGATGAACGCCGCCCGCGAGGTAAACCGCGGCCTCTGCGACCGCATCGTGCAGAAGATTTGCGCCGCGATCGATACCCTGGAAGGCAAGCAGGTCGCCCTGCTCGGCCTGGCTTTCAAGCCGAATACCAACTCGGTGGCCGCCTCTTCCTCCATCATGCTGGCCAAGCAACTGCTCGGACGCGGCGTGCAGATACGCGCCTACGATCCGGCGGCGCTCGAAGATGCCCGCCATGAGCTGAATGGCAGCGTGCAGTATTGCGAGTCGGCCTACTCTGCGGCCGAGGGCGGTGACGCCCTGGTCCTCAGCACCGGCTGGCCGGAGTTTCGCTCGCTGGACTTTGACCGCATCCGCAAAAGCTTGAAGCGTCCCGTAATCGTGGACACCAAGAACCTGCTCGATGGCGCCCGGCTGCGCGCCCTCGGCTTCCAGTATGTCGGCCTGGGCCGCGCCTAGATTTCGCCCCATTTTGACTTCATGACGGCAAACCAGCCTCTGGAACCACCGTAAGCGGATGCTATAATCAACGCTTACGGTGGGTGTAGCTCAACAGGCAGAGCACCGGACTGTGGCTCCGGCTGTTGTGGGTTCGATTCCCATCACCCACCCCAAAAAAAACCTCCAACTCTTCAATTTGTCCTCA
>CAZONJ010000024.1:0-6162 GCA_964581225.1 uncultured Terriglobales bacterium
TCCCAAACCACGGCATAAAGTGGACGTAAACCTTGGCGGTCGAGCCGGAATAAAGAAGATTGGAAAATGGAACTTTGCTCACGTTGCCCGCGCCGATGTTGCCGTTGGTTTGCGTGACAAATGAATTGGCCGCGCTGGTATTGTTTCCGGTTTCAGCGCTCAAAGTGGTGGTGGGGACAATCGTGGTACCTGCAAACGCCGCCTGCAGGGCAAACATCGAGACGACTGCAGCAAGAATTATCGAACGCACACTTTCCTCCGGGTATTCTCAATCGCACTTCGAAACACTCGTGCCCGAGCACGCATTTACAAGCTGTGTTCCTGTTGAAGTTGCGGGGATTGTAGCGGAAGGGCTAGTTCTTTAGGGTTACTGTTTATTGCTTAGTACCATAAGCTGATCTTCCCTAGGCATTTTTTACTTTGTGCCGCGTGGGACGCATCGAAAGGAGCAGCTTTCGCCGAGAACAGTGGATGGTTTTTCCCGCAAATAACCCGCAAATCAAAGGAGCGCCTTCGTGCGCTCCTTTTTTGGTGGTGGGAGAAATGCCGTTATTGAACCTGCAGAGTCAAGGTGGTGGAGTGCTGCAGGCTGCCTGAAGTGGCAACGATGGTCATAGCATAGGTGCCGGCAGCAGCAGACGTGGGCGTGGTGGAGGAGGTTTTCCCCATCGTCCCGGCTCCGCAGCCGCAGACCAGCAGGACCATAATGATTGCGAGCGACACAACCAGCACTTTGCGATTGCGGCGCAACACTTGGCCCAACCCTAGAAACACCGTGCCGAAGGCCGGGAAGGTGACAGCGTAGAGCACAGCGTTGAGCGAGGAGGAGTTGAAAGGATTGTGGGCCTGGGCCAGAGCGGTGCTTATGGTAACGTTCACCGGCAGAGCGGCATTATTCAGGGCCACGCTGGCAGGACTGAAGTTACAGGTGGCTCCGGCAGGCAGTCCGGAGCAAGCCAGTCCAACGTTTCCATTAAAACTTCCCTGTGGAGTCAGGTTGATGGTGAGGCCGGCCGATCGGCCTGAACCAATCACGACGCTCGACTGGCTGGCCGCCACTGAAAAGTCCGCTCTGGTGGTGGGAGCCGCGGGCGTGGAAGGAGTGGCAATGGCAGCAGTCGAGGTAAAGGCCGCCGCCGATGATGTGTGGTTCAGCATCGATGCCTTACCGGCCGCCTTCACATAAAGTTGATAGGTCCCCGCGGCCAGGCCGAACTGCGAGAGATCCAGGCTGCTGGTTCCTGCGGGATAATCGCCCAGGGGCATCAGGTTCTGCCCGTCGGCGCTGATGAAAACAGTGTAATGATCGATGGTGTTTTCATTGCCGCTGATGTTCCAGTTGAGCCCCGATCCGCTGATGCTGGCATTGATGCTCACGCAATTGTCGATTCCGCTTTCCAGCTCTGTGCCTTCTTCGTAGTCGTTCCAGGTCACAAGCTGGATGAGTGGGAGCTGCTTGCTGGAAGAGTAGTATTTGCCGATTTCTTTCATGGACTCCAGCCAGGTCTGGCCGCACTGCTGGTCCATATGGCGGTCGGCGGACCATCCCGCCAGGGTATCGTTAAACCCCTTATATCCAGCCCCGAATGCGAGTTCGCCGGGCTGCTGCTGGGCAACGCTGTAGAAATTATCGAGATAGGAGGCCGCTATAGGATCGGTGGAGGTAACATTCCCGGGCTGTATCCAGGCGAATCCTCCGCCACTCTGGGTACGGGTGAAGGACCCCGAGTTCTGAAAAATGAAGATTGGGCTTCCCGGCACGCCGGCGCGGACCGCATTCCAATCGACGGTAAGGTCCTCGACCCCGAAGAAGAAGACCACCGGATTCCCATTCCAGCGCATGTACGCGGGCGATCCTTCATAGGTGTTGTAAATATAGGTGAGCTGGCCGATGACGGTGCTGGTGCAGTCGGTGCAATTCCGCACCGCGCCGGCATCTTCCATGACCGCAAATTCAAAGTTCCCGCCGCGAGACTCTGCTTCCGGCTTAACGTACTGGGTGGTCGAATCCTCGTAAGAGCCTGGGCCATACCAGTCGACGATCATTCCGGAGATGCCGCGCGAGAGCATGTCGCTTACCTGCGCCTTCACCTGCGCCGGATCGGCGGACTTGTATCCAATGTCCATATGACCGTTGGCGCCAAACCATGGCATGAAGTGCGCATAAATCTTGGTCGTCGCGCCCGGATAAAGCAGCGAGGAGATCGGCGCCTTGCTAACATTGCTGGCCCCGAGATTGCCGTTGGACTGGGTCGAGAAGCTGTTTGCAGTGCTGGTGTTGTTGCCGGTCTCAGCTGCAAGAGTAGTGGTCGGAATAATTGCGGTTCCTGCAAATAATGATTGTGCCAGTAAGAAATACGCACATGCCGCTAATAAAAGTGAACGCAAACCGTCCTCCAGGACACCGGAGCGGACTGGAGGAACCGATTACGATCGACGTTCCGCCTCTACGCTCCTGTTGAAAGTGTCTGGAGTGTAGTGCGGCATTAATCAATTTGTATTACGCTGTATTACCTAGTCTTGCAGAACTAAGTTTCTTATGACCTTAGGCCAAGCGGCTAATGGTTCGCAAGGTATTGGAAATAAATTATTTACATAGGCGAGTGCAATTTTTCCTAGAGTCTCCCGCAGAATGGCCATTTACATGCGTTGACCACATTTAGGGATATGATGGAATTAAGGTGGGCTGGGAATACAAGGTTTTTGCGGCGGGAACAACTTATTTCGGAATTTCTGGCTCTAATTTGAGACTAGTCATATTTAAGGAGTGGAAAGGGACCGGATGGCAGCACAGCCCAAGATGGAAACCACAGAAAAGATTCCGCTCGAAATCAGCACTGAACTCCGCCGGTTGGCGCATGACCTGAGCAACTCCTTAGAAACAATCATGCAGGCTTCATACCTTCTGGGCCAGTCCAAGCTGGATGAGACCTCCCAGCGATGGTCAGGGCTCATCGATACCGCCACCCGGGATGCGGCCCGCATCAATCGCGAGATCCGCGACATCCTCCGGGCGCACAGCAGCTAGCTCTGAATTAGCGTTCTATGCGCGGAGTTAATGCGGGGTTGCGCTTCCCGCGAAGATAATCCTGGGCCCCGTGATAGCCCTCCAGTGTCCCCACATCCATATACACTTCCCCGGCATAAGTGCCGCGGACCGAGTTTCCGGCTGCAATAAAAGCATTTAACAGGTGTCCCAGATATTCGTCCTCGCGATGGCGTGACTCCCATAGAAGCTTCAAGGCATGAAAGGCGCTGCCGGTCGCGGTCACTGCCCCCCAAATCCATTGTGAGCGCGCCTCCTGCTGCTTTACCTGTACTTCCTCCACAAAGCCCTGATCGTCGCAGATCACGGCATCGAAGGCCGCCGGGTTGGTGACTGGGAAGAGCAGCAGGTTGATGTCCGCATGGTGCTCGGACATGCTCATCAGCGCAGAGCGGTAGCTGTTTTCCGGAAACCAGATTGTATCGGGCAATCCAAGCAGGACCTGATCGTGATGACGAGTAAACAGCTCTCCGCAAAAGAGCGCGTCGCATAGTCCTTTGGGCTTTTGCTGCACGACATAGAAGATCTCCGAGGCGTAGTCCTTCTCCGCGAAGTACCGCATTAAATCGGTCTTTTCCGGCGAGATCACCATGCAAATCTGCTCCGCGCCGGCGGCGATCATGCGTTCAACCAGGTACTCAGCGACCGCCTTAGGGCGTTCCACCCCTTCCACCACCCGGGAGCCTACGGGCAGAAGTTCTTTGGAGCAGCCCAGCGGTTGTATTCTCTGTCCAGCGCCGGCGGCGGGGATAATTCCGATCATGCGAATTCTCCTTTCATGGTCATGAGCTCGGATTCACGCACCGGCGGAGCGTTCCTGGCAGCTTCAATATAGCGAAGCAGCTCGTCAGCGCGCTGCTCTCCGGTGTGCTCCGCAAGAGTGCGCTCCCGGGCGCGCGCCGCGATGCGCGCCAGCTCCTCGTGCGGCAGCCGCATGGCGGAGATCGCATCTTGCGTGCTCCTGGCTAAAAGAAGCTCGATAGCGCTGCCCTCGGTCTCAAAGAATGTTTCTAATCCCGCAAACCAGTCGGTCACAATGGGAGTGCCGCAGGCGGCCGCCTCAAAGAAGCGTCCAGAAGGGCAGTATCCGGAGCTGGCCATCTCATTGCGGGTGATGTTCAGAGTAGCGCGCGAGGAAGAATAGAGGGCAGGATGATCGGAGGGCGATACATGCTCGATGCGGCGCACATTGCCGGGAAACTGCATTTGCCACGGATACAGCGACCCGGCCAATACGAACTGCTCCTGCGGCAGGTGCTGGGCCGGCGCAAGAAATAACTCCTCCAGCTTCTGCTGACGGTCGGCAGCGTAGGTCCCCATATAGCTGAAGGCGCAGCGAAATTCGTCCCGAAGCTGCGCCCGGAGATGGACATCCGGATCGACGCAGCCATAGAGAGGAAAGGCCTGCCGCGCTCCCCATCGGCTGACCAGCTCCTGCAAAATATCGCCTCCGGTAAATGAGAGATAGCTGTCGAAGGCGGGAACCTGCTCTGCGCGGATGTATTCCAGATCGCCATTCGACAGATTGCGCAGCGTGATAGGAGTATCGAGGTCGTAGAAGATTTTGGTTGGCCCATCCAACTGCAGGACTTCGTCGATGATCCGCGCTCCCTCGGGGCAATAGCTGGCGCAGATCACAACGTCAGACTCCCGCGCGCATGAGAGCGCCTGTCTCCGGACGCTCTCCCAATCCGGATAAAGGCGCAGATCGCAAAAATCGCAGCTGCTGAAATCGCGCCGCGAGGCATAGTAAGAAACGTCCTTTTCATAGAACGTTACCTCATGGACTTTACGTCGCAACGCGCGCAGGATTGCGCGGTACGGTGTTGCATGCCCATTGCCCCAGGATGAGGAGATCGTCAGCCCAAAGATGGTGATCTTCAATTCGCTTTCTCTCCGTTGTCGATGGTCATAACTTCCCCCGGGCAGCAGAACATTGAAACCTACTTACCTTTGAGATGACATGGAAAAGAGAACTCGTTGGCCATAAAAAGAGATACAGCAGTTCCGGGGACCCTTGCCCGGAGCGCAAATAAGCTGGATCAGGGCTCCAGGCCGGCCTGCATGGTGATTTTGGTATTCAGCAGCCGGGAAATAGGACAGTTTCGCTTGGCCTCGTCCGCGGCCCTGGCGAATGCCGCATGGTCGCCTCCCGGAATCTTCGCCTTCACATCCAGGTGAATTGCGGTGACGGTGAAGCCCGCATCGGTCTTCTCCAGCGTAAGTGTTGCCTTGGTGTCGATTGTCTGCGGAGTCATGCCGGCAGTGCCGAGCTGGGCGCTGAGCGCCATCGAGAAGCATCCGGCATGGGCAGCCGCCACCAGCTCTTCCGGATTGGTGCCCACGCCATTCTCGAAGCGTGTGCTGAACGAGTATTGCGTCTGGGAGAGTACCCCACTCGCAGTCGAAAGGGAACCCTTACCGTCCTTCAGACCGCCTTTCCATTGTGCCGTTGCCGTGCGTTGCATAACTTGCTCCTCGGAAGACCAGAAAGTCAGGAGATACGATCCTAACAAAAATGAGAGCTGCCGGTAGGCGAACGCCATAGAGCACGCGACGAGCATTTAGAAGCGGCAAAAATCAGGCAGCAATATCGTCTAGTAGAAATCGGCGCAACTTAGATAGAAGCCGCAGCTCTGGCATACCAGCTTGCAGCGCGATTCGCGCAGCCTGGAAGAGCAGTTCGGGCAGTAGCAGGAAATGTCTTCCGGGGCATTGCCCTCGGCAGCAGAAAAGCCGGGCCCCTGCCGCCGGTCTTCAGATTGATGGGGATGCTCCATCCGCGCTTTATATCACAGATTCGCCGCTGCCTTTCGGTCCGCTGTTGGCAGGGTAGTTTCTTTTGCTCCCTGACGATTGACCAGCTTTGCTTAACTCGGGATAATTTGTCTTGCGAGGTGTACTGTGGGAAATCCAGACTTTACCAGCCCCGGCCGCAAAATCGATGAGGCCACCCGCCGCGTGGAAGAAGAAATAAAGCGCGTGGTGCAACACCTGAACGACGAGGTTGTGCCCAAGATCCGCACCCAGGGTTCGCAGGCGTTGCGGGTCGCAGCCGAACAGCTTTCGCGGCTCGCCGACAAGATGGACGACAAGAAAAAGACTGCGGAGAAGCA
>CAZONJ010000024.1:6262-38260 GCA_964581225.1 uncultured Terriglobales bacterium
AGCTTTCGCGGCTCGCCGACAAGATGGACGACAAGAAAAAGACTGCGGAGAAGCAACCGTGAACCGGAAGCTGGGCCTTCGCAGTTCGCTGCTCTCTCTGCTGCTGCTTGCCGGATGCAGCAATAGAAGGCAGGTGAAACTCAATCCGCCGCTTCCGCCGGAGCCATCCCAGGAGAGCGCGGCATCGGCAGAGCAAAGCGCCAAACTGCCGGTAGAGCGACGCCCGGAGATGCCGTCCCACTCTCATGTTCTTTACGCCGAAACCGGGACCGCAAGCTGGTATGGGCCTCCTTATAACAAGCGCCGCGGGGCCAATGGCGAAATCTACGATATGAATGCCATGACCGCCGCGCACAAGACATTGCCGTTGAACTCGCTGGTGCGCGTCACCAATATCGCTAACGGCAAATCGGTGCTGGTGCGCATTACCGATCGCGGCCCTTTTATCGGAAACCGCATTCTGGACCTGTCGCTGGCCGCGGCCAAGGCCCTGGATGTATGGCGCCCGGGAACGGCCAAGATCCGGCTCGAAGTTCTGGAAACTCCGGCCCCGATCGAGGCCGGTGGAAGATGGGCAGTGCAGATTGGAGCATTCCACGATGCGGCACTGGCGGCAAAGATGAAATGGCAATTGCTGCGCCGCTATCACAGCGCGAATGTGCTGCAATTTACCGGACCGACCGGCGAGTGGGTGCGGGTGCGCGTGCCGCAGGATGACAAGAGCAAGGCCCAGGAGATTGCCCGGAACACGGAAACTCCCGAGGGCGGAATCTTTCTGGTCCGTCTCGATTAGGGCTGTTTTAGAAGGCGAGGGCTATGAGCGATACCAGTTGTCTCTTCTGCCGGATCATTGCCGGCGAAATCCCGTCGAAGAAAGTCTATGAGGACGATCGGACCTTCGCCTTCGAAGATGTCAATCCGCAGGCCCCGACCCATGTGCTGATTGTCCCTAAAAAACACCTGCGCGGATTGAAGGAAGCGCAAAGCGAAGACGCCGAAATCCTGGGCTATTGCCAGCTGGTCGCAGCCAAAATCGCGCGCCAGCGCAATATCGAAGACGGATATCGGACGGTTTATAACGTAGGGCCGGGGGCGGGACAATCGGTCTTTCACCTGCACCTGCACCTGCTGGGCGGCAGGCATCTGGGATGGCCGCCGGGATAAACCAGGCTTGAGATACCTGGACCTGCACTGCTGAAAAGTTACATGCCCTCGGAGCTGGCGATCTGGTCGCCGCCGGAGTGCCGGCGCAACAATCCAGCAAGGTTCTGCGAGAAGGCTGACCGGGGCACAACCATGTCGCAACCCGCCTCCTGCGCCTTCAACTTCAGGTCGCCCTGAATGTGGGAGACGAAGCCCACGATCGAGGTGCCCTTCTTGAGCTTGCTCTTAAGCTTTGGAATGGTGATCAGGGGCTTGGCATTCACGTTATTGAGGTCGAAGATGATCAGCGCCGGTTTTTCTTCTTCGGTCACAATGCGGTCGATGGTCTCTTTGTCCACTTTGGCGAACTCCACCTTCGCCCCCAGCTTGCGCGCGACCTCCTGGATCTTGGCCAGGAAGAAGAGGTCCTCCACGAAGCAAATAATCTTTCTGGAATCTTCCGCGACCGGGCCAAACTCAGCGTCGTTGGACTGGTCGAATGCGTTGGAACGATATCTTCCATTAGCATTACCATTTGCATTCGACATGCCGCCATTCATATTTCCGTTGGCGTTGCGATAGCTGTGGTCCATCGGCCCGACGAATGGGGCTGCGCCACGGCCCGGTCCACGGCGTCCCCTGGTAGTACCACCCTGGCTGCCACGGCGGTTCTGCTGCTGATTTCTGCGGTTGTCGAACTGGCCCCGCGGGCGATTGTTTCCCTGGCCCTGGCCTTGGCCCTGCGCCGCGTTGTTGGGGCGGGCATTCTGCTGGCCTCCAGCTTGTTGTCCTTTGCGTCCTTTGCGCCGCCGGCGGCGATTAAACCGGTTGGGAGCTGGGGCAGACTGGCCCGAGGGGCCGGATTGGTTTGACTGGTTCGACTGGTTTGGTTCGTTCGCGTCGTTCGGGGACTCTGGCTGGTTTGTTCCTGTATCCATGCAGCTCTCTTGAAAACGCGCAGGCCGATTTTAATCCGAGACCGGATGGTCGTTGCGCGTTCTGAAATTCAGTTTCGTCTTAATTCGTCTTATTGGTGAATATGGCAAGCGTTTAAAGCCGGAACTCATCATGATCGAAATGAAAAATTATCGAAGTGAAAAGCCATCTCGCTTGTGATCGCTTGCGAATCTTTCAACTGCGTCCAGTGCCTATGAACTTACCGCGTTAGAGGGAAAATCAGTCCAACCGGTAGTCCAGGAAGCGGATGCCAGCACAGGTGTTGTGCGGCTTTCGGAAGACAAATCTGATGGTAACCGCCCCCGCACGGGGATGCAAGTAGAATTTTTTAGATAAGGTCCATAATTGGTCTCCGCGGGTTACCTAAGTTTTAAAACTTCCTTCATTCTCAAGCATTTGCCTGCAGCGTGGTGGAGAGATCTTCCCATTCCGCCAATAGCTCCGCCAATTGTTTTTTGCGATTTTCCAGCAGCCCGGATTGGCGCGCTGTCTCCTCGGCGCTCACAAACGACTGGAGCGCAGCCTCGCACTCCGCAATGCCTGCCTCCATCCGCGTGATCTCCTCTTCGACCTCTGCGCACCGCTCCTGCATCTGGCGCAGCTTGATCGGATTCAGCCGCTTTTGTTTCACCGTCTCCGTGAGACCCTCCGGTGGCCGGTTCCCGTTCGAGCTGGATATGGGCAGCGGAGTTTCTTCCGGCTGCGGCGCAGCGCCCTCGATGCGTTGCTTGCGCCATAAGTATTCTTCGTAATTTCCCGGAAAGACCTCGACCCGCTGCTCCGCCACCTCAAAGACTTTGGTCGCCAGCTTGTCGATGAAATACCGGTCATGAGATACAAAGACCACCGTCCCGCTGAACTCCCGCAGGGCATTCAGCAAAACATCTTTGGCGCGCAGATCGAGATGGTTCGTGGGCTCGTCCAGCAGAAGAAAATTTGCCGGGTGCAGCAGCATTCGCGCCAGGGCATAGCGATTGCGCTCGCCGCCCGAGAGCACTCCGAGCTTCTTGAAGACATCGTCCTCGGAGAAGAGAAAACATCCCAGCAGGTTGCGCAGCTCGGTATGGGTCTGGCGGGGCGCGACTTCGGCCAGATCGTCCAACATGCGGGCTTCGGTATCCAGCTCCTTGTATTGGTCCTGGGCAAAGTAATCCGCCTCGGCATTATGTCCCAGGCGATACTCGCCGCTGCTGGGCGCCTCCGCGCCGGCAAGAATTTTGATCAGCGTAGACTTCCCTGCCCCGTTCACCCCCACCAGGGCAATTCGGTCGCCGCGCTCGATCACGAAATTCACATTCTCGAAGACCAGCTTCTCCCCATAACTCTTCGAGACATCCTTGCATTCGGCTACAGTGCGTCCGCTGGGCTGTGGCTGGGGAAAATGAAAGTGGATGGTCTTCTCGTCCGGTGGGACCTCGATCCGCTCGATGCGCTCCAGCTCCTTGATGCGGCTCTGCACCTGCCTGGCCTTGGTGGCCTGATAGCGAAATCGATTGATGAATGCCTCAAGCTGTTCAATCTTCTCCCGCTGGTTGCGGTAAGCGGATTCGAGTTGGGCGCGCCGCTCCGCCTTCTGCTGCGTGTACTTGTCGTAGTTCCCGCTGTAGAAATGGACCGCCTTGTTCCATATTTCGACGATCTTGCCGATAGTCACATCGAGAAAATAGCGGTCATGGGAGATCAGGACGAAGGCATACGGATAGCTCCGCAAATAATCTTCCAGCCAATTCCGGGTCTCGAGATCGAGATGGTTGGTCGGCTCATCGAGCAGCAGCAGGTTGGGCTTTTGCAGCAGCAGTTTGGCCAGGGCGAGGCGCATCTGCCATCCGCCGGAGAACTCTTCGGTGCGCCGCGCCCAATCTTCTTTTCGGAAGCCAAGGCCGGTGAGCACCGCCCCGACCTGCGCCTCGATGGCATAGCCGTCATGGGCGCGGAATTCGCCTTCCACCCGCTGGAAGCGCTCCGCGACCTGCGCATATTCATTGCCGGCATGGTCGAGTTGCGCCATCTGCGTGGTGAGCGATTCCAGCTCCTGCTCCATCTGCCGCAAACGCACGAACACAGACATGCATTCGGCAAAAACCGTGCGCCCGGAGAGCAGCAATCCATCTTGCGGCAAATATCCGGCGGTGATCCCTTTGGCTTGGGTAATGGAGCCGTAATCGAGAGACTCGATGCCCGCCAGCACTTTGAGCAGGGTGGATTTCCCGGAACCGTTGGCGCCTACCAATCCAACCCGGTCCTGCGGGGTAATCATCCAGTCAAGATTTTGGAAGAGCAGCTTTTCTCCAAAGCGTTTTCCGGCTGCGGACAACTGAATCATGGCTCTGGTTATATTTTCTCATTTACAATCTGCAACCAGACCAAGTTTCGGTGAGGAGTGCGAATGAAACGTCTTCTTTTTGCTTTTTTGGCTTGTCTTTGCGCCTTTATGCCGCTTGCCGCAGCCGATGAACCCGGCCCTCTTTATGGATTTACCCAGGCGAATTCGCGCACCGAGCGTGATTGGGAGAACAAGTTCCGCGCCCTTCCCAGCCCGCAGATCCAGCGCGACACCATGCAGCGGCTGACCGCGCATCCTCACCACGTTGGGTCGGCGATGGACAAGCAAAATGCGGAGTGGATCCTCTCAAAGTTCAAGGAGTGGGGCTTCGATGCCCATATCGAAAGCTTCGATGTGCTCTTCCCGACGCCAAAAGAGCGGGTTGTCGAGCTGCTCGGCCCGACCCATTACACCGCCAAGCTGCAAGAGCCTCCGGTCCCGCAGGACCCCACCTCCAACCAGCAGAGCGAGCAGTTGCCCACATACAACGCATACTCGATCGATGGCGATGTCACCGCGCCGCTGGTCTATGTGAACTACGGCCTGCCTAAAGATTACGAAGAGCTGGACCGTCGTGGAATTTCGGTAAAAGGCGCGATCGTAATCGCGCGATATGGCAATTCCTGGCGCGGGATCAAGCCCAAAGTCGCCGCCGAGCATGGGGCCATCGGCTGCATTATCTACTCCGACCCGAAGGATGACGGTTACTTCGTAGACGATGTGTTTCCCGCCGGACCGATGCGCAACCCCAATGGAGTGCAGCGAGGCAGCGTGCTCGACATGCCCCTCTATCCCGGCGATCCGCTTACTCCTGGCATGGGCGCCACCGCCAACGTAAAGCGCCTCAGCATTAAAGAGGCGGCGACGATTACCAAGATCCCGGTGCAGCCAATCTCCTATGGAGATGCGCAGCCGCTGCTCGCGGCCCTCAAAGGCCCGACCGCTCCCGAGGCGTTTCGCGGCGGGCTTCCCATCACCTATCATCTGGGGCCGGGGCCGGCGAAGGTCCACCTGAAGGTGCAATCCAACTGGGACATCAAGAAGGTCTATGACGTGATCGCCAAAATTCCCGGCTCGGATAATCCCGACCAGTGGGTAATTCGCGGCAACCATCATGATGCCTGGGTAAATGGAGCGGAAGACCCGATCTCCGCCCAGGTCGCCCTGTTGGAAGAGGCGCGCAGCCTGGGCGAGCTGGTAAAGCAGGGCTGGAAGCCGAGGCGCACCATTATTTACTGTGCCTGGGACGGAGAAGAGCCTATGCTGCTTGGCTCAACCGAATGGGGCGAGACCCATGCCGATGAGCTGCGCCAGCACGCCGCGATTTACATCAACACCGACGGAAACGGACGCGGCTATTTCGAGGCCGGCGGCTCGCATTCGCTGGAAAAATTCATCAATGGAGTGGCGCGCGATATCGTCGATCCTGAAAAGAGCATCTCGGCCTGGAAGCGGGCGCAGGCCAGGGAGATTGCCTTCGGCAAGCCCGATGAGCGGAAAGAGGCGCGCTCGCGCAACGACCTGCGCATCGATCCATTGGGCTCGGGCAGCGACTACACGGTGTTTATCGATCACCTCGGAATCGCCTCGTTGAATCTTGGGTTTGGCGGAGAAGGCGAAGGTGGGATCTACCACTCCATCTACGACGATTTTTACTGGTACACGCATTTTTCCGATACAGACTTCGTCTACGGTCGCGCCTTGTCGCAGACGGTGGGGACAGCGGTAATGCGCTTTGCCAATGCCGACGTCCTGCCTTATGACTTCACCGACTTTGCCGATACCATCCATAAATATTCTGACGAGCTGAAGACGCTGCTCAAGGAGCAGCAGGACGAGGCACAGGAGCGCAGTCAGCGCCTGGACGATGGCGTTTACAGCGCCGTCTCCGACCCGCACACGCCCATGATCGCGCCTCCGCGCGAGGATGCGCCGCCTTTTTTGAATTTCGCGCCGCTGGATAACGCCGAAAACGCGCTCACCCGCAGCGCCGAACATTACTCGCGGGCGATCAATTCGTTCCTGACGGGAAATGCGGCGGGCCATGCGACCTCGCTTCCGGATATAAACTTGAAGCTGATGGCCATCGAGCAGCGGCTGTTGAACAACGACGGCCTGCCCCGGCGTCCGTGGTACAGGCATTTGGTTTATGCTCCCGGCTTTTATACCGGCTATGGAGCGAAGACCATCCCTGGCGTACGCGAAGCCATTGAGCAGAAACGCTATCCCGAGGCGGAGAATGAAATTGCCCGGGTAGCGAAGGCGTTGCAGGACTATGCCGGCGCGGTAGAGGCGGCTGCCTCGGAGCTGGATAAAGCGGCGCAGTAAACTACGTCACACGAGAAATAGCGAGGTCCCTGAATGGATAGAACTGGCTTGAAAGCTCGATATGTATTGCTGTTGGTTTTCTGTGTTCTGATCTCAACCTCTCTGTGGGCGCAGACGCAGACCGGCGCCAGCGGAGCGCCAGCCGCCAGCAAAGATCCTCGGCTGGCGAGCGCTTACCGCTTCGAGCAGGGCGGATGGGTCTATCTTCATCTGCAGGGGAAGCCGGCGCAGATCGGCTACCAGCATGGTTATCTGCTTGCGCCCGAGATTGGCGATGCCTTCCATGCCATCCAACTCAATGACACGCATCGCACCCATCGCAATTGGGAGTTCTTTCGCAAAACCGCGCGCGAAGTCCTGTGGCCCAAAATCGACGCCGAATATCAGGAGGAGTTGCGCGGCATTGCCGATGGGGTCAAGGCAGCGGGAGTGAATCTCGACGTCTATGATGTCGTCGCCCTCAATGCCTTTGAAGAGGTCCCGGACTATTATCTGCCCTGGCTCAATAAGAAGGAGCGCTCCGCGAATGCTCCCCGGCTGGTGAGTCCCGGCAATTGCAGCGCCTTCGTTGCCACCGGCAGCTATACCAGGGACGGCAAGATCGTCATCGCCCATAATAATTGGACCAGCTATCTTGCAGGAGAGCGCTGGCGCATCATCTTCGACATTGTGCCCGATCGCGGAAATCGCATTCTGATGGACGGCTTCCCCGGCGTGATTACCAGCGACGATGATTTTGGGGTGAACGGCAGCGGGATCATGATCACGGAAACTACCATCACCCAGTTTGAAGGCTTCGATCCCAAGGGCAAGCCGGAGTTCATGCGCTCGCGCAAGGCGCTGCAGTATGCCAATTCGATCGACGATTACGTGCGCATTATGCTCGACGGCAACAACGGCGGATATGCCAACGACTGGCTGATCGGCGACCGCAAGACCGGGGAAGTTGCGCAATTCGAGCTTGGATTGCAGCACTCCCGCGTCTGGCGGACCAAGGACGGCTATTTCGTCGGCTCCAATTTTCCCAGCGATCTTGATCTGATGAGAGATGAGGCGCCGCAATTCAATGTCAACGACCATGGCAGCTCACCCAACGCGCGCCACGCCCGATGGGAGCAGCTCATGAAACAGTCGAAGGGCAAGATCGACGTCGCTATGGCCGAGCGGTTTCTTGCCGACCACTTCGACGGCGTCGAGAACAAGCAGCAGGCCGATGAGCGTACGCTGTGCGGGCATACGGACGTCTCCCAGCGCGGCATTCCGCAGTGGGACTGGGGCGCGTACTATCCCGGCGGCGCTGTACAGGGCAAAGCCAGCAGCAGCGACATGGCACAGAACATGAGCTTTGTGGCGCGCGCGGGCCATCCCTGCGGAGAGGACTTCCACGCCGCTGAATTTCTCGCGGCGCATCCCGATTACGCCTGGGAGAAGCCGGTGCTGCGCGACATGAAGGCCGGTCCATGGACCACCTTCAAATCCGGCCAGCAGGCCGGGAAGTAGCTCGCATCGTCCATCGGGGAGGAAATTCGCGGGACAGGGCTCCTATTGCCAAATGAAGAAATTTTTCTTTCAGTTGAAAAACGTCGTTTGGTTAGCCCTGCTCCTGCGCCTTGCCTACCTGACCTTTGGACATACCTACCGTCCCTCAAGGATCGATGGCACCTTCGGCATGGGCTGGGAGACGGGACGCATTGCCAGCGCGATCGCCTCCGGGCACGGCTTCAGCGATCCCTTCTACGGCCACACCGGCCCCACGGCGTGGATTGCCCCGGTTTATCCCTACCTGCTCGCCCTCATCTTCAAACTATTCGGCGTCTATACCCCACTCTCCTCGTGGGTCGCGCTCGCCCTGAACAGCCTGTTTTCCGCCCTGACCTGCATTCCGGTCTATCGCATTGCGGAGCGCTGCTTCGGCAAGTGCGTGGCCCAATGGTCGGCGCTGCTGTGGGCGGTGCTGCCTTATGCCATGTATTGGGCGGTGCGCGCGCAATGGGAGACCAGCCTCACCGCGCTGCTGCTCGCAATGGTCTTATGGGTGGCTTTGCAGTTAAGAGATCGCGCCGTCCGCGGCATCTCGTCGCGGGCCTTATGGATTGAATTAGGGATTTTGTGGGGCCTCCTCGCGTTGAGCAATCCTTCGGTGCTCCTCTTCCTGCCTTCTTGCGGATTGTGGATCGTCTGGAAAAATCCCAGGACTCAGATTGCAAATGCCCTGATGGCCGCCACCATCTTCCTGCTGATGATCGCCCCCTGGACCGCCCGCAATTATCTGGTATTCGGCAAGCTGGTCCCGCTGCGGGGAAATTTTGGCGCAGAATTCCGCATGGGGAATGGGCCGGGAGCGGACGGGCTGTGGCTCTTCTACCTGCATCCGGTAAAAAACGAGATTGAGTTTGCCCATTACCGGCAGATGGGCGAGCCCGCTTACGTGCGGTCGCGTCTGCATGAGGCGCTGGTCTATGTAAAAACTCACCCCGCCCGCTTTGCCGTGATCAGCGTAAAGCGCTTCGTCTATTTCTGGTATGGAACGCCCCGCACCCAGGAAGGCGCGGCGATGTTCTGGCTGCGAAATATCCTGTTCTTCGGCTCCTCGCTGATTGCCTTCCTGGGGCTGCTTTTGTGCCTCAAACGGCGAGAGTTTGGCAGCGGCCTTTTTGCATGGCTCCTGTTCTCCGTGCCTCTGATCTACTACATCACCTATCCGCTGCCCCGGTATCGCCACCCGATCGAGCCGGAGATGCTGATTTTAGGCGTCTACCTCTTTCAACGGGCGGAGAGAAAAGCGCCGCGCCGGGAAAACCGTGAATCGCAGTTGCCATGAGAACGAAGCGCTCCGGCGCGCTACAGCCTGAAGCTGCCCTTGCGCTTGCTGTAAAGTACTACTGGTATTCCTCGCAAAATTTATGGCAAAAGCGCTGAAGAGACTCGCACGAAAAAACAGCTTCCTCTACGTGCTTTACAACTTTCCCCGGCTGCTCAAGGGCTATTATCCGATCTTCCTGGATTATCCTTTCACTCCTGCGCCGCGCTACGGATACGGCAAGCCACCGCACCGCAAGCTCTACGAGATGTTTGCCGCCGAACGCGCGCGCTTTATGACCACCTTGCGGGAATTCAGCCAGCTTGATCCTTATCTCACGCAGGTCCCGCTGCGCGAGCCCAGGGGCTCAACCAAGCCGTGCTGGATCAATAAATGGCTCGATGGCCTGGACACGCTGGCCCTGTACAGCCTGGTCGCGCTTAAGAAGCCGGCGCGATACATCGAGGTCGGCTCGGGATATTCGACCAAGGTGGCGCGCCGCGCTATCCAGGACCACGACCTTGCCACCAGGATCGTCTCCATCGATCCCTATCCGCGGGCCGAGATTGACGCCATTTGCGATGAGGTGGTTCGCAAGCCGGTCCAGGATGTGGACCTGAAATTTTTCGACCAGCTTCAGCCGGGAGATATTTTCTTTCTCGATGGCTCTCACCGTTCTTTTATGAATTCGGATGTGACCATCTTCTTCCTGGACATTCTGCCCAACCTGAAACCTGGCGTCCTGGTCCACATTCACGATATCGATCTGCCCTACGACTACATGCCGGAGCGGGCCGAGTGGTATTACTCGGAGCAATATCTGCTGGCGACCGCGCTGCTCTCCGGACACAAGAATTTTCAGGTACTCCTTCCCAATGCATTCCTCAGCCAGGAGGACGATTGTCGGCAGGCGCTGGCCTCGCTGTGGTCAAGATTGCCCGGCGTCCCGCCCCGAGGGGTCTCCTTCTGGATGGAAATCATCGCGCCGAAGCCGCGCTAAGAAGATCTCCCACTGACCTCCGCTCCCCACATACAATGGAGGATTGCAGTCCCAAAATAGCGAAATGTCGACCTCCGTAAAAACCATCTTCCACGTTGACATGGATGCGTTCTTTGTCTCGGTGGAGGAGCTGTTCGATCCTGGATTGAAAGGAAAGGCCGTCATCGTAGGCGGCCAGAAGGACGAGCGGGGCGTGGTTTCAGCGGCCTCCTATGAGGCGCGCAAATTCGGCGTCCACTCGGCCATGCCGCTGCGTACCGCAGGCAAGCTGTGTCCGCATGGCATTTTCGTCGATGGGCATCCGGAACGATATCGCGATTATTCGGCCAAAGTCTATGAGGTGCTGAAAGGGTTCTCTCCGCTGGTGGAGATGGCGTCCATCGACGAAGCCTACCTCGACATGACCGGCACCGAGCGGCTGCATGGCAATTGCCTGGAGGCAGCGCATAAGCTCCATCAGCGCATGAAGGCGGAGACCGGCCTGAACTGCTCGATTGGCATCGCCTCAGCGAGACTGGTGGCCAAGGTCTCTTCCGATTACGTGAAGCCCAACGGGATTTTGTGGATCATGCCCGGCAATGAGGCAGTCTTTCTCGCGCCGCTCGATGTCCGCAAGATTCCCGGGATCGGCAAGGTCATGGAGCAGAACCTTCATGCTATGGGGATCCGCAAGGTAGGCGACCTGCAACAGCTCGATGAGGAATTTCTTGCCGAGCGCTTTGGCAAATGGGGGCTGGCGCTGGCCGGGAAATCGCAAGGCCAGGACGCGGGCGGCTGGTTCGACAGCGAAGTCGGCGAGGATACCGATCCGAAATCGGTAAGCCATGAGCACACCTTCAACGAAGACACGAATCGCGTAGAGTTGCTCGAAGCCACGCTGGTGCGCCTCTCCGAGATGGTAGGCCGCCGCTTGCGGGAGTATGGGCTGCATGGGCGTACGGTCCAGCTGAAATTGCGCTACTCGGATTTCTCCACCATCACCCGCGCCCGTAGCCTGCCGGAAACCACTCAGCTTGACACTGTGATCGCCCAGGAGATCTGCTCGCTCTTTCACGGCAATTGGAAGAAGGGGGCGAAGATCAGGCTACTGGGGGTACATGTCTCCGGATTCGATTCCCCGGCCACCCAAATGGACATGCTCGAAGACAATCTTCGACAGCGCTGGGGTAATGTGCTCAACGCCGCCGATCGCCTGCGCGATAAGTATGGAGACTCAGTCGTATCGCTGGCTGGAGGCATGAAGGGCAGCTTCCGCGAACGCACCCACGAAAATCCGGCGGGATTGCCGGGCAAGAAGCCTCCCGAACAGTAAAGCACGCAATTCCTGCATTACCGATCTTGCAAGGCTAAACCTCGCATTGTTTTTCTGTATCCGGATTCACAAGGTAGACTGCATATATGGCCGACCAGCTGCCACGCAAAGAATATTTATGGGCCGCTCCCGATCAGCTGGAGCGATTGCATGAACTCACCACCGATGAGCCCGGCATCAAAGAGCTTCCGCTGCGGCGGGATGTGCGCTCTCTAGGACAGCTTCTGGGCGAGACCTTGCGCGAACAGGGCGGCCCGGAGCTGTTCGAAATCGTCGAAGAGTTGCGGATCCTGGCGATTGAACGCCGTGAACCCGATTCGTGGGCCGCGGAGTGGAGCTCATCCGAAATCTCGCGTCCGCAGGTGGAGATCGCGGCGCATGCCCGCAAAACCATCGGCGAAATGAGCTTGCAGCAGGCTTACCACGTGGCCAAGGCCTTCTCCATCTATTTTGAGCTGACCAATCTGGCCGAGACCAACCACCGCAAACGCCGCCGCCGCGCTACCCAACTCCATCCGGAGCGGCCTCCGTTGCCGGGATCTTTTCGCGGCACCTTGCTGCGCATGAAGAACGCCGGGCTTTCCGCCCAGGAGGTATTTCAGGCCTTGCGCTCGATTGAGGTAGTCCCGGTCTTTACCGCGCACCCCACCGAGGTCTCGCGTCGCACCGTCCTTTATAAGCGCACCCGGATCGCGGAGCAGATGCATGAGCTTGATCTGCTGCCACTCACCACCTTCGAAGCCGCGGAGCATCAGTCCCGGATCGCCGGCGAGATTGCGGCCATGTGGCAGACAGACGAAGTCCGGCGGCGGCAGCCCAGCGTCGAGGACGAGATCAAGATGGGGCTGAGCTATTTGGGAGGATCGGTGATCCGCACCCTTCCGGAAATCTATGATGAGATGGCCGATGCCTTCCAGCAGATTTACGGGATCCCCATCAAAGCCCGGGAGCTGCCCACGATTGTCCGCTTCGGCTCGTGGATCGGCGGCGATCGCGACGGCAATCCAAACGTCACTCCGGCGGTGACCCGCACCGCATTGCAGATGGCGCGCGAGGCAGTCCTGAAGTTTTATCTCGGGCAGGTGCAAAACTTAATTGACCTGCTCAGCAGCTCGCAGCGGCAGGTTGGATGCTCTACCCGGCTGATCGAACAGCTCAGGAAATATGAGCAGACCGTCCCGATGGAAAAGGCGACGCGCTCTTCCGACGAGATCTACCGGCAGTTCCTCAACTACGTGCGCGAGCGGATGAAGGCCACGCTGCTCTCCCCCGGCGATCGCCACGCTTACGTGTCGGCGCAGGAGTTCTCCGCCGATCTGGAGCTGATTCGCGACAGCCTGAGCCATCATTCCGGCGAAAAGATGGCGGAGCTGCTGCTCGATCCCTTGTTGCGCCAGGTCGATACCTTCGACTTTTACCTGCACACGCTGGACATTCGCCAACATGCCAAGTTTCACCGCCAGGCGCTGGCAGACGCCGCAAAGGCCAACCCATCTCAACCTCCGGGCAAGACCTCCAATGCTGCCACTCCAGTGGTTTTCGACGCCTTGCGCGAGGTAGCGAAATTGAAAACGGAATTTTCCAGGCGTGCGATCCAGCAGCATGTGATCAGCGGCGCGACCTCGGTGGACGACATCACCGGCCTGGTGCGCCTGATGGAGTTGAGCGGCATCCACGTCGGCGCCATCCAGAGCTCCGATAATGCTTCCGATCCCGGCGTGATGCCGGTGCCGCTCTTCGAATCGATAGACGATCTGCGCGCGTGTCCTGAGATTTGCCGCAAGCTTTGGACCTCGCCTGAATATCAGCCGCTGCTCAACTCATGGGAGCGCCGCCAAGAGGTAATGCTGGGCTACTCCGACTCCAATAAAGATGGCGGTATGCTCACCAGCTCATGGGAGATCTACAAGGCGCACAGCAGCCTGCATGAGGTGGCGCGGGCCTGCAACGTAAAGCTGCGGCTCTTTCATGGACGCGGAGGCACCGTCGGGCGTGGCGGCGGGCCGACCCACCGCTCCATCGTCGCCCAGCCTCCCGATGCCTTTACCGGAGAGCTGCGGCTGACCGAGCAGGGCGAGGTGTTGAATTGGAAGTACTCCGACCCCGTCCTGACAGAGTGGAACCTGGAGTTGATGGTGGCGGCTTCGCTGGAGGCGCTGCTGCGCCCCGGACGAAAGCGCGATCTCGAAAAAGAACGGCAATGGGCGGAGGCGATCGAAGAGATGTCGTCGGACGCCTTCGCCTTCTATCGCAGCCATATCGCCGAGAACCCCGACATCCTCGCCTATTTTCAGGAGGGCACGCCAGTGGGCGAGCTGGAGCATGCGCGCATCGGTTCCCGTCCGGCGCGGCGCGGCGCTACCACCGGCCTGGACGATCTTCGCGCCATCCCCTGGGTCTTTGGCTGGATGCAGAGCCGTCTGGTGCTGCCCGCATGGTTCAGCTTTGGCCATGCGCTGGAGCGTTTTGCCGGACGCAGCCCGGAGAATGAGCGCCTGCTGAAAGCCATGATGCGGGACTTTTTCTTCTTTGAAGACCTGGTGCGAAACGTGGAAATGGGCCTCGCCAAAGCCGACATGGAAATTGCCCGGCTCTACTCCACCCTGGTGGCCAACGAGCAGCTGCGCTCCCGTACCTTCTCCATGCTGAAGGAGGAGTTTGAGCGCAGCCTGGGCATCGTGCTGCGCCTCACCGGACAGACACGCCTGCTGGAAAGCAATCCGGTGCTGGACCGCTCCATCCGGCTGCGCAATCCTTATGTGGATCCGCTCAGCCTGATCCAGGTGGAGCTGCTCCGCCGCAAGCGCTCGGGGCAGGAGTCGCCGGAGCTGGATTACGCCCTGGCGGCCACCATCAATGGAATCTCCGCCGGGTTGCGCAATACCGGATGAACACCCTTACCTGCGTAACCTTGCCTTATTGCCAAATTCTAATTACAGTCCGCTGAATTAGGAGGACACCAATGGAGACTGTAATTGCGCATCCGGTCATGAAAGGCGGTCGGGCTAAGCGGCTGGTACTGGCATTGGCTGTCTTCGTCCTTTTCCACTGCGCCGTTATGCTCGGGCAAGCTTCTTCGAAGATGAAATCCGCGGGCGGCTCCACTGTAGCTACGGTCACGAAGTATTGCGCTGGCGTGGAGGCTTTCGAGAAAGCGCATGACCATGAAGGCCGCTTATTTGCCAATATTGGCACCGCCGAGAACTCGACCGACGAATGGCGCGAGGTACCCAACAAAAAGGAGCTGGACAAGCTCGAACACGACGATGAGGCCCTGGTCTGGTTTCAAGATGGGAATCTGGTGGCGGCGAACATCGCTTTTTCAAGTGGATCCGGCGATTGGGTCAACTCCGCTAATTATTGCTTTCGCGCCGACCATACCCTGGCCAGGATCCATTCGGTCCTCAACACCTTCGAGGGCGGTGTTCATTTAGTCCGTGAATCCATCTATGATTCGAACGGGAGCGTGGTCCGCTCGTCCTCGCAACTTTTCGATTTAGAGACCAAGAAACCCATAAAGGGCGAACACAGCTTTATGGATGTTCCAACGCCCGTATTCCTCAAGACGGCCGACCTGCCCTTCTTCAGCGTTTTGCAGCGAAAAAAGCGTTAAAACCAGAGGATTGCCGCCCTGAACTAGCTCGCCAGCTTCTGTGGCGTATTCTGTTCGGCGCGGAAACGGAGCTGGGCAGCCACGCCTCCCATGCCTTTTAAGTGTGGATCGTCCCACAGGACTTGCACATCGATATTGTCGCTGGCCAGGGCCTTTCGCGCGAGGCACTCGGCAGCATTGCTGAAGAGCAATGTGTCCCGGTTGCAGATTTCACATTTTGCGGCATTATTCGGGGTAATATGGCCGCAATTCGTGCACTCTGCCACTGGCTCGAGGTTCGTATCGCTAATAAAAAGCGCTTCGACTTCGCCCTTTTCCAGCGCATCCGCAACGTTGCGGACGCCTATCGCGCCCAGGCCATTCCGCTGGGCCTCTCCATAGACGGTTTGCAGTAAGTCCCGCAGCTCAGAGCCCCGCCGCTCCTGCAGCATCTTTCGCGATTGTTCCTGGACCTCCTGGATTGTGATTGCGCCCGGATCGGCATGGAACTTCCCTGCCAGTATCTGCAGCACAGAAGATGGCAGCTTGGCTTCGATCTCCGGCCAGAGCTCGTCACGGGTCCCGATCAGCAACAGATCGTAATCGCCATGCTCGAAGAAATACTGCAAATGCTCGCCAACGAATTTGAAGTGCTGCTTAACGGGTTCCTCTTTCTGGCGCTCGGACTGGGAAGAGCCCTTGGTCCCGGTGTTTCGCACCTTAAAGCCTTCATCTTCATCGATCACCCATGAATATTCTCCGATTTTATCGCCCTGCATTTTGAAGACGCGGGTCTTCTCCCGGTCGAGCACCACGATGCAGCATCTTGGCTCATCGCGGTGCGCCGCAAGCGCAGGCAACAATTCAAAGTAGCTTCCGGAGGTAAGCCTGGTTTCGGGCAGACCGTCCACGTCGAACTCCTGCCAGATCTCCTGGTCTTTGCAGGCAAAAACCACTTTCCCGCGTGCACTGCTGGTGCGCAACCCGTCGGCGACGCCCAGGATCCTCCTGAGGTCCTCGCCAGACTTGCTGTCTTGAATGTTCCCCAGGCTCCCCAACAGCTCGCGGACCTTGTCTTTGATCAAAATCGTTTCATCCTGATGAGAAAGGTTCTCGGGCGCGCCGCGCCGGAAATAAAAACTAATGGCGGTCTCATTGGGAGAACGAAGAGCGGCAAGTTGATCGAGCGTATCGCGAGAAATCATGAACATGCTCCAGGAATGAAATGTTGGTTTTGGTGAATGTAAGTTGACGCTTTCAGCATTCAGTTTTTTGATGGCCCTGGAACTTTTGAGGATGTCACTCTCCGCCTCCCCGAAAATCGCGCTGTAGAGAATTCAAAAGCATCTATGACATTTCGATTGCCATCACAATTTGCACAGCCAAATCTCAAAGATGGTTATCGCGCCTGTTACCAGGCGCATCGAATCCATTCCTACAATGGAGGACAATGTATATGTCTAAGAAGAAACATGGTTCCGAGTCAGGCCCGAGCGGCAGAAGCGGCAGCTCCCATCGCGGGGGAAATGCAACCGGAGCAGGAGCGCAAAGCGGGGCAGGTAATTCGAAGAAGAGCACTAAAACCAGCTAATCGCCTTTAATCGCCCGTTGACCCGATCGCCCGATGGCCAAATCCTCTCTGTGTCTCTGTGGTGAACACATTTGTGGTGAACACACTTGTATGCAGGGCATTAGCCTCGCAGCTCGACCACCGTCACTCCCGCCCCGCCTTCATTCTGCGGCGGCTCGTTCACCGTGGCTACATGAGGATGTTTTTGCAAGAGCTGACGCAGCGCCTTGCGCAGGATCCCCATCCCGCTGCCGTGGACGACGCGCACCCGCGGCACTCCTGCCAGAAAAGCGCGGTCGATAAACTTCTCCACTTCATCGCTGGCCTGGTCCACGGTCTGGCCGATCACGTTGATCTCGCTGGGAGCGTGCAGATCGTCCTCATCGCGGCTGAGCGAGACCGAAATCCCGCGCTGGCGCGCAGCTTGGACCGGATTCCCAGGTCGCTGCTCGGCGGGCGCGGCGCTGGTGACGACGGTGGCCATATCGTTGCGGCTGACGCGCATCTTCATCAGCCCAACCTCTACTTCGAAGGTATTCTCGTCGATCCTGCGCTTCACCACTGCGTTGCGCCCGAGCGACTTCAGCTTTACCGTGTCACCCTCGTTCACATACTTGACCTCGCCCGGACGCGCGTTAGGATCGTCCTTATCGGCGCCCGTATGATGCGCCACTACAGTCGAGTCAAATTGCTCTTTGAACTCGCGGCGCAGGCGCGCGATGCGGCGCTCCGCCTCTTTGGAGAGCTTTTGCGCGGCGGTACGCTCCTGCACTCCCTGGACGGAGTCGCGCATCTGGTACTCAAAGTCGCGCAGCAACAATTCCAGCTTCTTTTCTATCTCGCGCACCCGCTGCCGCTGCTCTTTCAGCCCCTCGGCCGCCAGCCGGCTTTTTTCGCGCGCAACCTCCTGCTCCCGCCTGCGCAGTTCGGCCCGCGCCTCTTCCGCGGCTTTAAGCTCCTCATGCAGACGGTCGAGAAAGTGCGCTACATCCTGGGTCTGCGTAGCCAGCTTGGCGCGCGCCACCGCGATGATCTCCGGATTCAATCCAAGGCGCTGGGCGATATTGATCCCCGCCGAGGCCCCAGGCACGCCGACGCGCAACTCGTAAGTGGGCCGCAATGTCTTCTCCTCAAAGCCGACTGCCGCGTTCACCACTCCGGGATGGTTGGTGGCATAGACCTTGAGCGCGGTGTGATGGGTGGAGATCACGGTCAAGGCGCCGGCGCGGCGGAAGTAATCGGCAATGGCGACGGCCAGCGCCGCGCCCTCCTCGGGATCGGTGGCGGATCCCAGCTCGTCCAGCAATACCAGCGAATCGCGCGTCGCAGTCTTGGAGATAAAATCCGTGCGCGCCACATGCGCGGAAAAAGTCGAGAGGTTCTGCTCAATCGACTGCGAATCGCCTATGTCGGCAAACACAGCGTCAAATATAGGCAGCTCCGCCTTCTCTGCCGGGACGGCAATTCCCGACTGACTCATAAGCGCCAGCAGTCCAATGGTTTTAAGCGCGACCGTCTTGCCGCCGGTGTTGGGTCCGCTGATGATGAGTTGCCGCTGCTCCCCCTCCAGCCCCAGTGTAAGCGGGACCACATTGCCGCCCCGCGCCTTCAAATTGCGCTCCAGCACCGGATGGCGCGCGCTCAGGAGATCGAGATTTCCTGCGGTCAGCTTTGCCGGGACGCAGTTGTAATCGTTAGCAAAACGGGCCTTGCCAAACTGCAGCTCCAATTCGGCCAGCGTCTCGGTCGCCTGCGCGATGGCATCGCTCTGCTCGGCGATCCTGCGCGTCATTTCGAGCAGCACGCGATGGATCTCCGCCTGCTCCTCTTCCAGCAGGCGCACCAGCTCATTGTTCTGCTCGATGGTTTCCAGCGGCTCCACGAAGACGGTCTGGCCGCTGGAACTGGCGCCGTGCACCACTCCACTGATGCGGCGCTTCTGCTCCGACTTGACCGGAATCACAAAACGCTCGCCGCGAATGGTAATCAGCTCTTCCTGGACCGCTCCCCCCTCGGCCAGTTGCCGCATATAGCTTTGCAGTCCGGCCTGGATCGACCGCTTTTGCTTTTCTATCTCGCGGCGTATTGCGGCCAGCTCGGGCGAGGCGCGATCGTCGAGGGTCCCGTCGGGGAGGATCTTGTTGCGGAAGAAGCGCAGCAGCATGGTGAAATCGAGTATTGAATTGGAGAGCTCTTGCACCGTTCCCCATCCTCCTTGCATGGCGGCGGGTGGATGCAATGCAATCTCGCGCCATTCGGCTGCCCGGTCGGTCACCACCACGATGTCGCGGATCTCCGCCGTCTCCAGTGTTGCTCCCTGAATGCGCGACTTCGCCAGCAGCGGCCGGGGATCGAGCAGGCCAAAGAATTCAAAGCTCCCTCCGCTGCGCAGGTAATTGCGGATCTCTTCGGTAAGCTGCTGCTGGCGTACGATCCACTCCCGGTCGGCGGTAGGCGCAAGGACAGCCAGCCGCTGCTTGCCGAGATCGGAGACCATGTAGCTGAACAGCAGCTCACGCAGGCGATCGAATTCCAGAAGCCCGGCGCTCGAATTTTCCAGCCCAGCCGGTACAGGCATCAACATCCTTCTATGGTAACGCTTGGCGATTCCCGAAAAGCACTCTCATGGTGCGGTAAAATGTCTGCAATGTCTTTCCCGGCCGTCCGACTTCGCCGCCTGCGTAAAAACGAGGCCATGCGCTCTCTTGTCCGTGAGACCCGCCTCACGCCCGAGGCGCTGGTGTATCCGCTCTTCGTCTGTCCCGGAGAGGGAGTGCGCAAAGAGGTCGGATCGATGCCCGGCGTCTTCAATCTCTCTATCGACCAGGCGATCAAAGAGGCGCATGAGGTGAAGTCCCTCGGGGTCCCTGCGGTAATCCTTTTTGGGCTTCCGGAAAAGAAAGATGAACAGGCCAGCGGCGCATGGGCCGAGGATGGCATCGTGCAGCGCGCCACCCGCGCGATCAAACGCGAGCTGCCGAAGCTGCTGGTGATGGGAGACGTTTGCCTTTGCGAATATATGTCGCATGGCCATTGCGGAGTGGTGCAATCGCCGGCGCCTCCCGCAGCTCACACATCTTCTCCGACAGTGCGCACTGCGGCTTCGGCCAAAGCGGCGGTGGAACAGGCGGCAGAGGCGCTCAGGTTTGAAATCGCAAACGATGCGACGCTTCCCATCCTGGCGAAAACGGCGCTCTCGCAGGCCAAGGCAGGGGTGGACATCATCGCCCCTTCCGATATGATGGATGGCCGCGTGGCCGCGATTCGCGCGGCGCTGGACCAGGCCGGCTTCAGCGATCTCCCTATCCTTTCCTATGCGGCAAAATTTGCCTCGGCATTTTATGGCCCGTTTCGCGAGGCCGCCGATTCCACACCGCAATTCGGCGACCGCCGCTCTTATCAGATGGATGGCGGCAATCTGCGCGAGGCCCTGCGGGAGATCGAGTTGGACATTGCGGAAGGCGCGGACATGGTGATGGTGAAGCCCGCCATGCCTTATCTGGATGTAATCGCCGCCGCGCGGGAGCGCTTCGATGTGCCGCTTGCCGCCTATCAGGTCTCCGGCGAGTACGCGATGATCCAGGCAGCGGCGCGCAATGCATGGCTCGATCTTGAACGCGCCATGCTGGAATCGCTCACCTCGATTCGCCGCGCCGGCGCCGGCATCATCGTTACTTATTTCGCCAAAGCCGCGGCCCGGCTGCTGGGCTAAGGCGCAACCTGGCTTCACCCTGCTGATTTTGGTTGCATTGCCAATCTTTCTGGTGCGCTTCCGTCATATCGTAATCATTAACTTACTAAGCAACACCCGTGTTAAGGGAACCATCTTACTTTAACGAGAACGTAGGAAGGAGGCCCTATGCTCTGGACCGTATTTGCCATTCTGTTGATTCTGTGGCTTCTCGGATTCAGTCTGCATGTGGCCGGCGGCTTGATTCATCTGCTGCTGGTCGCCGCCGTGATCGTGTTACTTGTCAACCTGATCACCGGCCGCAGAACTGTCGTCTAACGTCAACACCAAAAAAGTTTAGCAAGCCTGAATCGGAGTGAAACTGCCTGGCAGAGATGCCAGGCAGTTTTGTTTATGAAGCCGGTTTGAAGGGTGCGATTTCCGGCGCATCGGCACGCCGCTCGGGCTTCAGACTCAATTCTTTGCACCAATATTCCAGCAGCTCCCGAAAAACTCTACTGAATTCCGAAAACTCGGTCGGCTTTACCTTCAGCGCAGTCGCGCCCAGAACGTAAGCCCGATTATGTTCGTTCGCGTCTTGCGAATCGGTGAAGATCACGACCGGCAGGTGTTTCAGCGTGGGATCGGAGCGAATCAACTGGAGCAACTTAAGGCCATTGATCTCGGGCAGATTGATGTCCAGGATCACTACACCTGGCGTACCGAATTCCTGCTGCCGCGCCTTATTGCGAAGATAACCGGCCGCCTCTTTTCCGGTCCTCGCGGCAAAAATGCATCCCACCATACCCGTTTCCTCCATGACATACCGCATCAGAAGCAGGTCTTTATAACTGTCCTCGACCAGGAAAATGCATTTGCGGTCGGCGGATTGGGTTGGCGGTTGCACGTCTTCTCCGGCGTTCGTTTGAGACTTTGAGGCGGCAGGCTGCAGTGCCCGCGACAGTCCGGACCATACGATCGAAGGCCGAAATTTCTAACTCGCACTCATTTGAAGGATTTCAAAGGGAACGGGCTGAACCTTCCATCATTCTATGGAAAACAAAGTTTTGGCGCAAGTTGGCGCTTGTAAACTGCTGAACGCGGTGCTCTCGTTTTTGCAGCCTGAGGAGAAAAATACTTCCTGAAAGCGATTTTCCTTCTGACCGGACCACGGTGGAAGCGTAGGCGTTTTAGTCCCCCGTTAATGTGCGGAGCTTTTCCTCCACACGGGTGGAAGCGTAGGCCTTCAGGCCTACGAAGAAGCGCTCGCAATGCGCTTTAGCGCTGGTATATCATCCCGATTGCCTATGCCTTATCTTGCGCCGCAAGAGCTACGCACTTTCTTTATCACGTCCGTGACCCACGGAAGACGTCATATTTTCCAGACGGAACGAATGGCGCAATTATTCCTGAAGGTGCTTCAGGAAAATCGCGCACAAGGACGTTTCCTGCTGCATGACTTCGTTTTGATGCCGGACCATTTTCATCTTCTGATCACGCCTGCTTACGAGGTTTCTCTTGAAAAAGCGGTGCAGTTCGTCAAAGGAGGATTCTCTTATCGGGCGAAAAAAGAGCTGAATTGTAATCTTGAAATCTGGGAGCGTAGCTTCACGGAGCGCCGCATGAAAGATAGCGGCGATTTCGAACGGCATCGCCTATATATTCGTGACAATCCGGTCAACGCGCGGCTGGCGCAAACAGCGGAAGCATACCCCTATTCGTCGGCCTATCCAGGAGCACAAGTCGACAGGGTTCCACCAGCGCTAAAGCGCATTGCGAGCGCGTCTTCGTAGGCCTGAAGGCCTACGCTTCCACCCGTGGTGAAGAGAAAAATCCATACAATGGCCGGGGCTAAGGAGGCCTACGCTTCCCCTAGGGTGAAGTCAAAAGGAATTCGCTTGCAACGTGCAACACAAAATGACGACACAGCAATCGGCATGCACACCAGCGCTAAAGCGCACTGCTTAAAGAATGCTTGCCGTAGGCCTGAAGGCCTACGCTTCCACCCATGGTGAAGAAAAGAGCCCCGTCCATTGGTGAAGGAAAAGTTCCTCACAATCGGCGGCGACTCAAGGCCTATGCTTCCATCGCGAGGGCCAAAGGAAATCGCGCCCCGATCAGCTCCCGAGGATCTCCAGCAGCCCCGGTTCATCGATCACCTCCACACCTAACGCTTTGGCTTTATCCAGCTTCGAGCCGGCGTCGCTGCCGGCCACGACGTAATCCGTCTTCTTGCTCACCGCGCTTGAAACTTTGCCCCCGGCATCTTCGATCCTCTGTTTGGCCTGATCGCGGGTAAGGCTGGGAAGCGTTCCAGTCAGGACGAATGTCTTTCCTTCCAGCTTCGTGCCGCGCTGCTTACGCTGGCCATGAAATTTCAGCCCCGCAGCGCGCAGACGCTCGACCAGGGCGCGGTTGGCGGGCTCCTGAAAAAATTCATAGATCGCCTGCCCCACGCGCGGCCCTACTTCATTGACCTGCTGCAGTTCGTCCAGACTGGCCTCCATGAGCGCGTCCATGCTGCCGAAGTGCTCTGCCAGCAGCTCTGCCGTGCGCTCCCCGACAAAGCGGATCCCCAGGCCGTAAATCACCCGCTCCAGCGGCAGCTCTTTTGAGCGCTCGATCTCCCGCAGAAGGTTATGCGCGGACTTCTTGCCAATGCGTTCCAGGCCAAGCAGCTTTTCTTCATCCAACAAATAAATGTCGGCGATGTTAGCCACCAGCTTGTGGTCCACCAACTGGTTCACCAGCGACTCGCCCATGCCTTCGATGTTCATCACTCCACGCGAGGCAAAGTGCAGCAGCCCTTCGCGCAGCTTGGCCGGACAGTTAGCGTTGATGCAGCGATGGTCGGCCTCGCCCTCCGCCCGCACCACCATGCCGCCGCATTCCGGACAACGCTCCGGGAATTCAAATTTGCGCGTTCCCCGGGGACGGTCGTTGTCCTCGACCACCCGCACGACTTTCGGGATCACGTCTCCGCCGCGCTCGACCATCACGTAATCGCCGATCAGGACGCCCAGACGCTCGATCTCATCCTGGTTGTGCAGGGTCGCGCGCTTTACCATCGTGCCGCCGATAGGGACAGGAGTGAGCGCCGCCAGCGGCGTGAGCTTGCCGGTGCGGCCCACCTGCACCAGGATGTCCTCCACCCTGGTGACTCCCGAACGCGCGGCATATTTATAAGCAATCGCCCAGCGCGGGGCCTTGCCGGTGAATCCCAGCTTCTTTTGCAACGCGATGGAGTCCACCTTGATTACAATTCCATCGATCTCATAAGCGAGCTGCTCCCGCCGCGCCTCCATTTTGCCGATGAACTTGAGCACCTCGTCGAGCTTTGCGGTAAGCACGCGATGAGGATTTACTTTGAAGCCGGCCGCAACCAGCGCGTCGAGGGCTTCATGGTGGGTGGGAAAAAACTCCGCGCCGTTGGCTAGCAGTTGATAGGAAAAAAAATCCAGGCGGCGCTGGGCGACGATGTTGGGCTCCAGTACTCGCACCGACCCGGCGGCGGCATTGCGCGGGTTGGCAAATTTGCTCAAGCCTTCCTGCTCCCGCTCTTCATTCATACGCTGGAAGGCCGCAAGCGGCATGATGACCTCGCCGCGCGCCTCAAACTCCGGAGGCAGTCCGGTCTGCTTCAGGACTTTTGTCGGAATGGATAATGGGACAGATCGCATGGTGCGGACGTTGCTGGTCACCTCTTCTCCAGTCTCGCCGTCCCCACGCGTGACCCCACGCTCGAAATGCCCGGCGGAGTAGGTGAGCGCCATCGACATCCCGTCCAGCTTCAGTTCGCAAACGTATTCCACCTCCGCCTTGCCGGTAAGCTCGTGGACGCGGCGCTCCCAATCGCGCAGCTCTTCTTCGTTGTAGGCATTGTCGAGCGAGAGCATGGGACGCGAGTGCCGCACCTTGGCAAAGCCCTCTTTCGGCTTGCCGCCCACCCGTTGGGTAGGAGAGTCGGCGGTCACCAGCTCCGGATGCGCGGCTTCGAGCTTCTTCAGCTCGTTCATCAGCAAGTCGAATTCGGCATCGTTGATCTCAGGATCATCGAGCACGTAATACCGGTATTCGTGGCGCCGGATCTGCTCGCGCAGCGCCTCGGTCCTTTTTTGTACCTCCGGCGCGGCGCTTCCTTTATGCGTTATGGCCATGGCCCGATTATATTTGTGAATACCAGTACTTTCTTGCAACCGAATGCAGCGGACCCTTTTGCTCTACAATCCGGCCTCAGGACAAAACCCCGCGCGCAGGCTGGCGGAGATTGAAAGGGCCGCCCTGGTGCTGCGCTCGGCTGGGGTAAAAGTTGAATTGGAGCCGACGCATGGCCCCGGAGCGGCGGGAGAGCAGGCGCGCAACGCGGCGCGCAACGGCTTCGACACCGTGATCGCCTGCGGCGGAGATGGCACCATTCACGATGTCCTGCAGGGCGTCGCCGGAAATTTGCACGTTGCTATGGGAGTGCTCCCCCTGGGAACGGCGAACGCCCTGGCCAACGATCTTCGGATTCCCCGCGACCCTGAAGCTGCCGCCCGGCTGTTGCTTGAATACCGGCCTACAGCCATCGCCGCGGGGAAGATCGAGTCGCAGCAGGTGGGCAAGGTAAAAGAGCAGTTCTTTACGGTGATGTCCGGCGTCGGTCCCGACGCGCACCTCATCTACAAGCTCTCGGCAGAATTCAAGCAGCGTTTCGGCGTGAGCGCGTATGTGGTGCAGGCCGGATGGGAGTATATGTGGTATCACTACACGCCCTTTATCGCCCAATACCGCGACGCGCATACCGGCGAGCTCCATTCCCGGACGGTTGCTCAGGTCATGGCGGTGCGCATCGACGATTTTGGCCCGCCCATGCGGCGCTTCGTCCGTGGGGCCAGTCTTGAAAATAATTTTCTTCGCCTGGTGCTTTTCAGAGATGCGATCCGCCTTACCTATCCCGCTTATCTGATTCAGGCGCTGCTTGGCCTGAACTACCCTATTCCCGGCGTAGAAGTGGTAGATGCGCTGGAAATCACCTGCACTGAGCCTCCGCCGGAAGAGGCTTCGCCGCGCAAGGTTTATTCCGAGGCCGATGGCGAATTGCTGGGCGGACTTCCGGTCCGTATCTCAATTGTCCCCAATGCATTTACACTGCTGATGAGACCTTCAACACGATAAAACCACTTTGGAACCTCTCACCCATTTCCTGACCGGCGCATGCATCGGACGCGCCGGACTCAATCGCAAGACCGCATACGCCACGCTGGTCACGACTTTGGCCGCCGAGTTTCCCGACGCGGACATCGTGACGGAATTTCGCGGGCCACTGGCCGGCTTTGCTCACCATCGCGGCTTTACTCATTCATTGATCGGGATGCCCTTCGATGCTGCGGTCGTCGTCGGCTGCATCTACACCTGGCATCGCTGGCGGCTGAAACGCGGTAAAACTACTCCTCTGCCCGCGCGCTGGGGACTGCTCTTCTTCTACGGCCTGCTCGCGGCTGCAAGCCACATCCTGCTCGACTTCACCAACAATTACGGCGTGCGCCCCTTCATGCCCTTCAGCTGGCGCTGGTACTCATGGGACATCGTCTTCATCGTCGAGCCTCTCATGCTGGCGGCGCTGTTTCTCGGCCTGGTGATGCCCTCGCTGTTTTCCCTGGTCAATCAGGAGGTTGGCGCCAAACGCCAGACATTTCGCGGACGCTCCGGCGCCATCTTCGCGCTGCTCTGTATTGTGCTGATCTGGGGGGTGCGCGATTACCAGCACCGCAAGGCCGTAACCCAGTTGCAGGACCTCACTTATGGCGACGAGGGGCCCAAGCGCGTCGCGGCTATGCCGTATCCGGTCAATCCCTTTCACTGGGCGGTGATCGTCGAGACCGAAGCGGCTTTTCACACTATGGATGTCGATTCGCTGCGCGGGGTGGTCGATCCCCGGGGACGGGAGAAGAGCTACGCCAAGCCGGAAGAGACGCCGGTCACGCTGGCCGCCAAGAAATCGTGGCTGGGGCATGTCTATCTCTCCTGGGCGCAATTTCCCCTGGTGGAAACCGAGCCCCTGCAGAGACCCTCCGGCGGATACATCGTCCGCTTCCGCGACCTGCGCTTTGGTTATTCCGCCTTTGGCCTTGGCGATCCGGATGAGGGCCCGGCGCGCCGCACCCCCCTGGGCGCCTCGGTTGAGTTGGACCGCAATCTAAATGTGGTTGAGATACTGGTTGGCAAACATGCTCAACAATTGCCGCTGCATAAACTTGACTGATCTGCTGCCCCGTCCCACAATAGTACTGAGCACGAGGTGATAATGCTGGCTTATTTCTTTGTCCTGATTGCGGTTGCGACCCGGCTGCTGCCCCATCCCTTCCACTTCACCATGGTAGGGGCCGCATTGCTTTACTTTGGCGCGCGCCGCTCGCGCAAAGAGATGATCCTCCCGGTCGTGCTGCTGGCGCTTTCCGATGTCTATCTCACCACCGTGCGCTACGGCCTTCATCTTTCGCTCGACACCTTCGCCAGCTCGCTATGGTATGCGGGCGCGGTCCTGATCGGCAGCCTCCTGGCGCACAAGACTACAGTGCTGCGCGTAATCGGCGCCGCGCTGGCCAGCTCCGTCTCTTTCTTCCTGTTCAGCAACTTTGCAGTGTGGGCACTAGGAGGGCTTTACGCCCATACCTGGGCCGGCCTGGCCCAGTGCTACGTGATGGCAATCCCCTTCTTTCGCAACACTTTTACCTCTGACCTGGTGCTGACGCCCATTGCCTTCAGCATTCCCATCGCGGCTTCTGCCGTGGCGCGCTATGTGCGTCATACCGGAAGCTCCCAGGCGGCGGCATAGGCAGCCTTTTAGTAGCGCAGAAAGTCTTCCAGCATCTTGGTGCGCTCTTGAGTTAGCCAGGTTTGCCAACTCTCGGGGCTTACGCCTGGATATTTTTTTTCTCCGAACTTTACCCACGCCTCCCGATACTCGACCCAGCTCCGCTGGGTCTGCCCGATCTGATCGGCAGTCACAGTTCCCGGGGTGAAACCCAGGGTCTTCTGGATTCTTGCATAGGCAGAATTCATCGCAGCATCGGCCTTGTTGAACTGGGCGGCTGAGAAGCGGGGCAATTCCCCTCGCTCGAATTTTTGCAGCGTGGCAACCAGCCCGTCCTCCAGCGAGGCCTGCTCTTCGATCTCAAAAGCCGCGCGACCGGTGCCGCTCAAGTCCACTTCATTGTCGGCGCGAGTTGCAAAGAATTTATTGGCTGCGGGCTGGAAGGCCTGAAAGGCCCTTTGCTCCTCAGGAGTCCACTGCGCGACGATCGCATTCAATTTGGCCTGGCGTTTCTGCTTATTGAATCTTTCGTGCAGACCTGCGCACGCGCCTTCCATAAATCCGCTGGTGATGTCGTCGCAAACATTGAAACTTTCCCCGGTCCAGTGCTCTTGTTTTAATCGCTCCAGGTGCTGCACCCGGTACTGAATCTCCGCTGGCGCTCCTCCGATTTCACAAGCCAGCTTAAGGGCCACATCGAAGTTGCGGGTTGCGCCTTTTCCATTGGCGTAAACCATCATCAGCACGGTGCGGTCCCCAAACATGAGATCGTCGCCTCTCATCAGCTCCAGGTAAGCGCATTCACGCGCTTTCACCGGATTGACGGGCTGTCCAAAACCAAAATAAAGGTCGGCGGAGACGCAGTTCGCCAGCGCCTTGCGCTCTTCGCTGCTGGGACGATCGTTGGCGGGCAACTCGACATTCTTCACCTGCTCGCAGCTGCCCTTCACCGCCGGTGATACCTCTTCTATTTGGCAAAACGCCGAAGGACCGAAGGGCAGCAATAGAAGGACTGCTGTCAGAAGTTGATGTCTATGCATCCATTCACCTTCAGGGATTTTGTATTTAACATGAGAATACAAGCGGAAAGGCCAGATCCATCTCGGAATCTGGCCCTCGCTTTGAGTGTCGTAACTACTCTTAATTGCTTCAGTCACCTTGCGCGGCGATCCGGCTGATTTTATTTGTCTTCTATTCTGGATTTCAAATGCTTGGCGCAGGCCTCGGCGGTGCTTTGCTTGCCGTGAACAGAATTAGCTTTATTCACCGCATATGCGAAGACCACTTCGCCGGTCTTGATATTGTGCATGCTCACGCTGGCCTCTTCCGTCGATTGTATGGAATGGTTGAACATCACCTTGGCCCAGCCCGCCTTTTGGCTCTCCGCGTTGCCGGTGATTTCATAGTCGGCTTTGTCGCGCTCGTCTACCACTGTTACCGGTACCTTCTTTTTGTCCAGCGCGGCAATCAGGTAAGTCTCAAAGCCGTTCATGGGCGCAACATAGACCTTCGCCCCTGCCGGAATCGATTTTGCGGATCCAGCCATGGCCAGCAAGCTGAATTGCAGAAGGAACAAGAGAGTTGCGACTGCGATTTTTTTGGATGACATATACGCTCCTGGGAGTGAATTTGTGTTTCATTCTGACCGGCAACCGCTGTAATGAACACACGACCAGGCTCTTGCCTGTAAGGGAGGACCTAATATCGATTCAGCCTGTTTCCGGTAACATCTGTATTATGGAATTAAAGGGCTGCAAATCAGAGATTCCCATGGTTGTAGCCCCAGGGTAATACCGGAGGATTTTCACCACAGAGACACAGAGCCACAGAGAAGAATTTTGCCAACGGGCGATCGGGTCAACGAGTGATCCAAAATCGGTCAATCAGAAATCGCTAGATCGCCAGTTGGCCAGATCACCCGATTCTTCTTGCCCTGGATACATGCTCATTGCAAAAAGTCTGTGAATAGCCAGCCAGAGCAGCGTGTCAGGGCACGAGTTTCACTCATGCCGTAAAGAAGCGAAGCCAAAGCCAATTCCTTGCTGCCGCAGGCCCACGCGGAGCGTGATCAAGCCGGCAGAGTTTACGCCAGATAGCGAAATACCGCCAGGGGCGCAACGATTCCGATGGTCAGGCTGTACGCCAGGTCCGCCCACACAATTCGGGCAAGATTCATCACATAGACAATCGCGACCACGGGATAGCTGATCACCGCCAGCGGGTTCATCTTCTTCGCCGCCTCGGGCATCAGCCGCCACATCCCTTTCATGTCCTGCGTGGAAGGGAAGGCATGCATGCCGATCGAGATACCCAGCCAGTAAAAGAAATAGGCCAGCGGGTCGCTGACCTGCAGCTCCCACACCGGAAGAAAGGCCGCCGAACAGAAGACCACGCACAGGAATGAGTTCACGAAGAACGGTCCCATGCTGACCAGGAATGTGCGGTTAAAGTCCTCGCTGGCCTCGTGCACCACATATCCCGCCGGATTTCCGACGCGGAAGTAGCAGACATCGAAGACTGCCAGCCGGGTGAGGCGGCAAAAGAGCTGGTGCGCCGCTTCATGCACGATCACGCCGGGAAAAGTGAGAATAGAGATGAGCCATCCGGGTATCAACATCAGGAGTTGCCTTTCCGCGCATCCTGCGCTGCCTGGCGAAAGCGCCGGTCATATTCTTTTCTGCTGATGATCTCGCGCGACTCCAGCCGGTAGCGGATCCGCTCCGAATACTCCTGATAGCTCGCCTTCAGCTCCGGCGTGTTGGAGAGAGATTGCGCCCTGGCCAGCAGCTCTTCGGTCTGCCGGCGCGCCTGCCGATCGCCGGTCACGGCGTACTTGCAGGCCATGGCGCTGGCCGCCATCGCAATCAACTCCGGGTCCTGCGGATTGGTCTGCAGCGCCTTGCTGCTGAGGTCGAGGAAGGCCTGATAATCCTTTTGCTCGAATGCGGACGAGCCGGCATATGTGATGGCCGCGATGGCCAGGTCCGAGGACTCCGGATACTGCCTCGACGCCTCACCCATTACCTTAGCCGCGGTTTCATACTTTCCAGCATCGGCCAGCTTGGAGGCTTGCACCGCCTTTTCCCATGCGCCGGTGGCGCGCGTCCAGAGCGTCTGCACCTCTTGAAAGAGGGCATCGGTCTCATACCTCGGGCGGCGGTCCAGCGCCTTTTGCGCGGACGGCACGTCTCCACTCAGGATGTACGCCTTGGCAGTGAGCAGCACCATCTTCTGTCCGGTGGGTGCGACCTTCAATACATCTTCGAAATTTGCCGCAGCAGCCCGATATTCATGGCGGTCCATCGCCCGCTCGCCCCGCGCCAATGCCCTTCCCGCATGGAAATACGGCGAGCCGTGCCACAAGGCGAATGCCAGCAGGACAAGCATCGCGGCCAGGCTCCACTTGAGCCAGCCGGGGAATGGACGGTTATACAGCGACGGGGCACACATCCCGCAGAACGGCAGTCCGCCAATCAGAGGCAGGGGGTTGGAGCCATGGTCCGCCTTGCACTGGGTGCAGACGGTCGGGTCAACCTCGCGCGAGACCTTGGCGGCCTGCGAGGTCGCTTGCAGCCGATCCACCCCTTTGCTGGCGCACGGCTGGCACAGCAGCTTCTCGTTCAGGCGGATGATCTGGGCCCGGGGCTGCTCCGAGCTGCATTCCTGACATTTCGTACGTTGCATAACTGCCTTGTTTAGCAACTCTGAATTTGGCCCGCAACGAGAAAATGACAGTCCATGGTGCCTAAAGTTTGAGGCGCTTTGCGGGCGTGAGCGACCGGCAGGGTTCCCACGAGCGAAGTGAGTGGGATGCGGGAGCGGGAGTCCGCAGCCGAAATCCCGAGCGCAGCCGAGGGATCATGTTGTTGGGGCTATCAAAATCTGAGGCGCTTTGCGGGCGTGAGCCAAGAGGGGATGAATAAACCGTTGGCACGAACAAAATGTAGTCCAGCACCACACGTGTCAGGGCATGAGTTTCACTCGTGCCGCAAAGAAACAAACAAATCGCAATTCCTTGCTGCCGCAGGCCTTCGCGCAGCGAAGCGGAGCGTTTAATTAAAAGCTTATGCAAGATGCCCGCCCCGGAGGGGCGGACGCAGGTAGCCCAGCACTTTCAGTGCTGGGTAAGGTAAGAAATCGATCCAGTCCCGCTAGGGACGGCTGACCTTCTGGCGTAAAGGTAGTATCGAATTATTTCTTATGCTGCTCCATTGCATTGTGCAGCGGCCTTCGGCAGACTGGAAAGTTGTCTTTCGCTTACTTTTACCCAGCACTGAAAGTGCTGGGCTACCACCTATCGCCCCTTCCGGGGCTTTGCAAAACTATGTGTTTTGCCTTGCACCCCCACACGTGTCAGGGCACGAGTTACTCGTGCCGCAAAGAAACAAACACTTTTATTTGTATGCCCAAAAAGGAAAAGGCCGCTTGCTATGAACAAGCGGCCTTTATTACGCCGGCAACTACCTACTCTCCCACACACCTGCGCGTGCAGTACAATCGGCCCAGT
>CAZONJ010000025.1:0-37535 GCA_964581225.1 uncultured Terriglobales bacterium
CCTCGCAATCCTACATAGAAGGGCTCTCCGCACGACACTAATGCTGCGCCCAACACCTGACATCTGCCAGCTGACATCTACCACCTATCTCATCGCTTGCTCGACTTCATCGATCCAATCGGGACGTTTGAGCACTTCGCGGGGCTTGGGGCCATCGGCGGCGCCAACAATACCGTCACGCTCCATCAGGTCGATCAGATGGGCGGCGCGTCCGTAGCCGATGCGCAGGCGCCGTTGCAGCAGGGAAGTCGAGGCTTTGCCGAACTCGATCACCAGGCGGACTGCGTCTTCATACAGTTCGTCGTGGTCGTTCTCATCCGCTTCGCCGCCGGCCTCCGCCTTGGAGCTTTCATCCTTCGGGGCTTCGAGGAACTTCTGCTCATACTGCGCCAGACCCTGGGAGCGCCAGAACTCGACCACAGCGGCAATCTCTTTTTCGGTGACAAAAGGCGCATGCACGCGCTGTACTCGCGCCGAGCCGGGGGGAAGGAAGAGCATATCGCCGCGCCCCAGCAGGCACTCCGCGCCGTTGGCATCGAGGATCGTGCGCGAATCCACCTTGGTCGCCACGCGGAACGAGATGCGCGTGGGAACGTTGGCTTTGATCAAGCCGGTAATTACGTCCACCGAGGGCCGTTGCGTGGCCAGCACTAAGTGAATGCCGACCGCGCGCGCCATCTGCGCCAAACGCGTAATGGATTCTTCCACATTCGACTGGTCAAGCATCATCAGGTCGGCAAGCTCATCGATAATGATCACGATGTAGGGCAGCGGCTTGTGCTCGTTTTCCTCTTCAAACAGGCTGGGAGTGACGCCGTCTTCAAAGAGCCGGTTGTACTGGTCGATATTGCGCGCGCCTTTTTCCGCCAGCAGCTTCAAGCGCCGCTCCATCTCGCGCACCGCGTTGCGCAGCGCCACCGCCGCCAGCTTGGGCTCGGTGATAATGGGCGTAAACAGGTGAGGCACCCCTTCATAATTCCCCAACTCAACGCGTTTGGGATCGACCAGAATCAGCCGGACCTGGTCAGGCGTCGCCTTATACAACAGCGACATGATCATGGCATTGATGGCCACGCTCTTGCCGGAGCCGGTCGATCCGGCGATGAGCAGGTGCGGCATGGTGGCGAGGTCGGCGGTCACCAGGCGTCCATTGATGTCTTTGCCCATGGCCAGGGTCAGTTTCGATTTTGCTGAGATAAATTCGGAGGACTCGACGATCTCGCGCAGGTAAATCGTCTCCCGCTCATGGTTCGGTATCTCGATGCCAACCGTACTTTTGCCCGCCATACGCTCGATGAGAATGCTCTCTGCCCGCATCGCCAGGCAGAGGTCTTCAGAGAGGCCGGTGATGCGGCTGTACTTCACGCCGGCATCCGGCTTCATCTCGTAGGTGGTGACCACCGGACCGGGATTGATGTGGGTGATTTGCCCGTGGACATCGAATTCCGCGCACTTTTCCACCAGCACCTGCGCCAGTTGCTTCAACTCGTCGGCATCCACCTCGCGCTGCTCATCAGGACGGTGCAGCAGGGAACTTGGCGGAAGCTTAAAGACCCCCAGCCGTTTCGGCATCACCGTCTTGCTCTTAAGGTCGCTGTCAGCGCGGCTTCCCACTTCAATCTCCGATTGCGGCTCATCTTGTGCGTCAAACGGCGGCTGTTCGGATGCGGAGACCTGCATAGTTCCTGAAGCTGCCGCTGGGACGGCGACATGCTCGATGGTCCGTTCCGGCTTGACCACCTCATACATGTTGGTGACTGGACCGACTACGGCGCTGCGCTTTGCCGGGACCAGTTGGCTGGCGATCGCAGGACGGGCAGAGGCTTTCTGTTTTTCCGCCTCTTTCTGCGCCCTGGCCTTGGCCCGTCTGGCCTTCCAATCTTCAAAACGGCTCCATAACGCGTGAGCGAAGGTGAAGCGGGTTTGCAGCCATAAATGCAAGGAGCTGAAGGAGAAGGCGGTAGAGAGGTAGAGCGCCCCGGCAATCATGGTGACGGTGAGAATGTATGCGCCGGTCAGGTTGAAATAGTGGACCAGCACGTCGGCGACGATGCGCCCCGCCAGTCCCTCGATGGGGACCGCATGGAGCCAGCGCAGCCCTCCAGGCAACAGGCCGAGCAAGGCCGGGGCAAAGAGCATCAGGACCGCGCTGCCAACCGCCTTTTCCAGCGCGGAGCTGACCGGACGCGACTCAAACCAGCGTATCGCCAGAGAGACCGTCATTACCGGCAGAACAAAGATGCTGATCCCCAAGGCTTGCAGCAGCAGATCGCTCCACATCGCGCCAAACAGGCCGATCCAGTTATGCACCGGATGCTTGCCCGCGGCAGAAGCTGCGGTATTCAGCGATGGATCGAGCGGGGAATAAGAGACCAGCGCAAGGAAAAGGAGGGCGGAGAAAACGAGCAAAAGAAAGCCTACCAGCTCGTTTAAGCGCCGGTTCCTGGAAGGGGTAAAGACCCAAATCAAATATTTCATGAGGCCTTTAAGGACAAATCGCAGGGGAGGATTACGCTATCCCCCGTGACTGCCGCGGTAAAGTGCCAGAGCAATGACAATTATGCCAAAAATCACCCGATAAAGAATGAAAATCCGCAGGGAGTGCGTCTGTAGATAACGGAGCAGGAAGGCGATGACCACGTATCCCACCAGGGCCGAAACCACGATTCCCACCAGAAATGGGGCCGCCATTCCCGCGGGCATCCCGGTTTTTAGCAGGTGGTGGGCCTTCAGGATGACCGCCCCGGCAGTGATGGGAGCAAGAAGCAGAAAGCTGAAGCGGGCCGCCGCCTCGCGATTGAGTCCGCGCCCTAATCCGGCGGCAATGGTCGAGCCGGAGCGGGAGACGCCGGGAATCAGGGCAAAGGCCTGGGCGATGCCAATCAGGATGGCGTCCACAAAGCCGATTCCGGTAATGGACTTACGCTGGCTGCCGTACTTCTCCGCCGCCCACATGAGCAGGCCGACCAGCGCCAGCATCACGCCGATCAGGAGGTAATTCTCCCGGAACTTCATTTCGGCGTATTTGTCCAGCAGCTTGCCGGCAATGCCGCCGGGAATGGTGGCAATCACAAGCAGCCAGAAGACCATGCGCTGCCTTCCGGGAGCGCTTTCATTCAGGCTTGGCACCTCGGTCTCGGTAAGGGGCCGATTAGCGCCGAAGCCGGTGGCGATCAGCTCTATCCAGGTGCGCGCGAAATAGATGAGCACCGCCAGCAGGGTGCCGGCGTGAAGGGCGACGTCAAAGGTCATGTCCATCGCCGGATCGGGATCGACCCAGAGATGGAGCCAATCCACGAAAAACCAGCGGGTAAGGATAAGGTGGGCGGAGCTGGAGATGGGCAAAAACTCTCCAATTCCCTGAACGATGGCCAAGATAACAGCTTCAATGATGGACAATCTCTAACCTTGTGGGCCGAGCTACTCTATGCTCGTACCGTATGTGGGAATATCCTGCTGCAACATGTATAACAGACGTTCCGCGCGCGGCGCATAATCGTTTTGCGGAAATTGCTGCACGATCTTCTGCGTTAATTGCACGGCGCGGTTCTGCGCTTCCTGCGCTTTCTTGTTGTCTTCCCGCTCTTTATACATCGCTACCAGCACGGACTCGCGCCATGCCGCGTTGTAGAGCGCTTCCGCCGCTTTGGGCGACTGCGGATGCTCGGCCGCATACTTCTCATAAATCGCAGCTTCTTTTTCAGGACATTTAGGGTCGCCCTGCCAGTCGCCGCAGATTTTATTGTCGATTAAATCATAGGCCGCCAGGTCGGCCCATTTGGTGCCGGGAAACTTCTTTATCACCTGCTTCATTGCGTCTTCTTCGATCTGGTGCCGCATGTAAGGGTCTTTTTCTTTTGCGGACGAGCGGGAAAATGCCTCTTCTCTTTCCTCCTGCCAGCGAATGTCGGCAGAGCGATAGGCGGCCTCGGCGGCATACGGAGATTTGGGGAAATACTCTGCCATGCGCGCGTAGAGGCGCTGCGCATCCTGGTCCGCTCCCTTGCGGCCATGGCGGCGCTCGGCCTCGGCCTCGGAGTCCACCGCCTCGCCAAAGACAATCAGGTCGCCATTGGGAGTGGTGGTGCGGACCACTCCCTTATCCAGCATCCAGCCGGTGACATCCCTCTCATTGCCCAGGCTGGCAAGCACATGCAGCCAGCCGCGCGAGGTGTCGATGATGGCAACCTCGCGGCCCCGCTGTATTGTGTCCAGCTTGTCGCTGCTCTTGTCCGGCGACAAATAGAGGTTCGCCTCGCGAACGCAGATGCCATGGTTCTGGAGATTTTCTTCCGCTGCCTGGGAACGGGCAGCGGTCAAAACAAAAAACAAGAATATTCCGGTCAGGATGCGCAACGGCAACTTCATGGTTTGTCCTTCAAGGCCTCGCTATGGTGGAGAGGACCCGGCTGCTACCAACTCCTGAAGCGCCGTCCACTCCATATTACCGCCACTCACGATTGCGGCCGTTTTTCCTGGAGGAAACTCGCTCTGATGGAAGAGGAAGGCGGCCATAGGCACAGCGCCGCTGGGCTCGGCAACTAAATGGGCATCGCGCATCAGCCGGCGCACCGATTCCTCGATCTCGTCTTCTTTTACACCAATGAAGCCATCGACGAATTTCTGGATATGAGCAAAATTCGTCTCACCGACGCTTTGTGTGCGCAATCCATCGGCAATAGTGCGCGAGGTCTGCTCGGCGGGGAAGGCCACGCGCCTGCCTGCCTCAAAGCTGGCCTTGCCTTTGGCCGCCAGCTCCGATTCCACTCCAAAGACCTTTACCTGCGGTTTCTGCAGCTTAATGGCGGCGGCGATGCCGCTAATCATCCCTCCTCCGCCCACGCAGACCAGAACATTGGCGATCTCGGGCAGGTCTTCCAGGATTTCCAACCCTATGGTCCCCTGGCCGGCGATGATGGCTTCATCATCGTAAGGAGGAATGAGCGCGTAACCGTGCTCCGCCGCAAGCTCTTCGGCGCGCTGCTTGCGCTCGTCGCTGCCCGGACCGACGGGCACGACCTCCGCTCCCAGGGCGACGGTTTTTTTCAGCTTGAGCTTTGGAGCAGTGCGCGGCATCACGATAGTTGCCTTGCAGCCCAGGACGCGCGCCGCGTAGGCCACTCCCTGGGCATGGTTTCCGCTGGAATAGGCGATTACGCCCCGGCTGCGCTGCTGCGGCGAAAGTGAAGCAATCTTGTTGTAGGCGCCGCGCAGCTTGAAGGAGCCGATGGGCTGCAGATTCTCCGGCTTGAGATAGACCTCGCCCGAATCGGTTTGGCAGCGAAGCAGCGGCGTTCGCACCGCGACTCCGCGAATCCTTTGCTGCGCCTGGCAGATTGCTTCTAATGTCACCATTCTGAGAAGGGGAGCAGATGCGCTCGCGGATTTTTTAGTAAGGCCATTCCGATTCTAGATTTCCAGGATGACTGGCATAATCAATGGGCGGCGGCTGGTGTTCTTGTTGATAAAACGCTTGAGGTCCTGGCGAATCTTTTCCTTGATGACCCCGTAATCGGCCTTCTCTTCCTCGCTGGATTCAGCCAGGGTGCGGTTGATGACCTCCCGGGCCTCTCTTCCAAAGCCGTTTTCCGCGCCGGCTGCGGCAAAGCCGCGCATCACGATCTCCGGTATCGACTCAACCAGGCCGGTCAATTTATTGATGGCGATAATCGGCAGCACGATCCCATCTTCGCTCAAGTGGCGGCGATCGCGGATGACCAGATCTTCCACCACATCGCCGGTCGATCCGGAGTCGATGCATACCCGCCCGACCGTGACCTTGCCTGCCCGGCGAGCGCCCAGTTCGTCGAATTCAAGGATGTCGCCGCTCTCGATCATCATCACCTGGCCCACCGCTCCATGCATCGAAGCGGCAAGTTCCGCGTGACGCTTTAATTGCCGGTATTCCCCGTGGATTGGAATGAAAAATTTTGGGCGCACCAGGTTCATGATGAGCCGCAGCTCTTCCTGGCTGGCGTGCCCGCTCACGTGGACGGGCGGACCTCCGGAGCCATCTTCGTAGACCACCTCCGCGTCGCGCCGGTAGAGGTGATCGATCATGCGGAAGATCGCCTTCTCGTTGCCGGGAATAATGCGCGACGAGAGCACAACCGTGTCTCCCTTTTCGATCTTGGCGTGCTTGTGATTGTCAACGGCCGCTCGCGAAAGGGCGGACATGGGCTCGCCCTGCGTCCCGCTGATCATTACGCATACGCGGTCGGCGGGATAATCGCGGATCTGTCCGGGATGGACCAGCATTCCATCGGGGACCTCCACATAGCCAAGGTCCTGCGCGATTTCGGAGGCTTCGTTGATGGAGCGTCCAATAAAGGCCAGCTTGCGGTTGTACTCAAACGCCAACTCGGTGACCAGCTTGATGCGGTGCACCGAAGAGGAAAAGCAGGAGATAAACAGCCGTCGCTTGGCGCGGGCAAATACCTCATCGAACTTGGGCCGGATGGCACGCTCGCTGGGGGTATATCCGCGCCGTTCGACGTTGGTGGAATCCTGGAAGAGCGCCAGCACGCCTTCCTTGCCGTATTCAGCAAAGGCGTGAAGATCGAAGAGATGGCCATCGGTTGGCGTTGGGTCCACTTTGAAATCGCCGGTATGGATGAGCACGCCCAGCGGGGTATGGATGGCCAAAGCCACGCAATCGACCACGCTGTGGGTCACGCGCAGAGGATGCACCACGAATGGGCCGATGCGAAAGCGCTGGTTGGGCTTGATCTCATGCAGCGTGGCATCGTCCAGAAGCTGATGCTCTTCCAGCTTGTTCTCCACCAATGCCAGCGTGAACTCGGTGCCATAGATCGGGACATTCAACTCGGAGAGGATCCAGGGAAGGCCGCCGATATGGTCTTCGTGTCCATGGGTAAGGATGATCGCCCGGACCGAATCGCGGTTTTCCAGCAGGTAGGTAACGTCGGGAACGACAATATCGACGCCCAGCAGCTCAGACTCGGGGAACATGAGGCCGCCGTCGATCACGATAATGTCATTGCCCCAACGGACGGCCATGCAGTTCATCCCGAACTCGCCCAGGCCGCCTAAGGGTACAACGTGGAGTTTTCCTGCTGGCATAAACGACGATGCTAGCACAAGCCGCGCCCTAAGGAGTAAGAACGGGCTGTTGCTGAACTTAAAGGGCCTTCAGCTTCATACGAGCAGCATCATCGCAGCAAGTCTTCGAGCTCAATCGAGGCGTCCGTCTTTTCGTCGCGATATTTCACGATTACGGGCGTATACAGTGAGAGGCCCCACTCAGCCGCTTTTCCTCGCTGGATGGCACGTGAACCGGGGACCACCACTGCATTCTGCGGGATTACCAGCGGACGGTCCCCTTGAGCGCGGTGGACCTTTCCTTCTGGGATGTCATAGACCGGGGTGGAGCGGGTGAGGATGGTCCCTGCGCCCAGGACGGCGCGCGATTGCACTACGCATCCCTCATAAACCCCGCAATTGCCGCCTACCAGGACATCGTCTTCGATAATCACCGGGGAGGCGTTTACCGGCTCCAGCACGCCCCCAATCTGGGCGGCGGCGCTGAGGTGGACCCGTTTCCCGATCTGCGCGCAGGAGCCGACCAGGGCATGGGAATCGACCAGTGTGCCTTCATCCACATACGCGCCAACATTGATGTACATGGGCGGCATGCAAATCACCGATGGGGCCACGAAAGCGCCACTGCGCACCGAAGAGCCTCCGGGAACCACCCGCACCCGGTCGGCGATCTGGAAGCGGCGCGCGGGAAAGGTCTCTTTATCCACAAACGAGAGGCCGGAAGAGTTCCACTCCTCCAATTCGCCAATGCGAAAGCCGAGCAGGATGCCCTGTTTGACCCAGGCGTTTACCTTCCAATCCTCTCCCTGTTTTTCGGCGGCGCGGAGCTGACCGGCGCCGAGCGCGGCCAGAAACGCATCGAATGTTGATCGAGCATTGGAATCGCTTTTTGCTTGCGGACCAAGTTCAAAAAGCCGGACAATTTCTTGCCGCAATTCAGTTATTCCGTCCGATTTTGTAATATTAAAGGAAGGCTGCATCGCAGGCGAGTATAGCAACAACACTTCATAACTGCACAAAATGAACCAAATTGACGCTCTGGCGCCTCTGCTGGGAAGGACCATGGTCCTGGTGGCGCATCCCGATGATGAGAGCATTGCCTGTGGCGGACTGCTGCAGACGATGCGCGACCCTTTCGTGGTATTTGCCACCGATGGCGCTCCCGAAGATGAATTCTTCTGGGGCAAGCACGGCTCGCGCGCCGCTTATTCCAAGGTCCGCCAGCAGGAGGCCCGTGACGCGCTGGCCCACGTCGGCGTGCACGAAGTAAAGTTCCTGGTGGACGATGCCTCCAATCCCGCTCACTTGGTCGATCAGAGGCTCTTTCGCGCAATTCCAGAGACGCTGGAGCTGCTGCGGCCCATCGTCCAGCAGCTTAGGCCGCAGGCGCTGCTGACCCTGGCTTATGAGGGCGGACATCCCGATCACGATACCTGCAGCTTCCTCTCATCCCGGCTGGGATCGGAGTTCCATCTGCCGGTTTGGGAGGCGCCGCTCTACCATCGCACCTCGGATGGAGGCGGGGTGTACCAGCGCTTTGTGAACGAGCACGGCGAGGTCATTGAGTACAGCGTAAACGGTGAGGCCCTGGAGCGAAAGCAGCGCATGCTTGGCTCCTACAAGTCACAATTCGATGCCCTGCCCCACTTTCGTGCCGATCTGGAGCGCTTTCGTCCGCAATTTCGATACGACTACAAACAGCCGCCTCATGCCGGGCGATTGAATTATGAAGTATGGGAATGGAAGATGACGGGCAGGGAAGTCTCCGGGGCATTCGCTGCCGTGCTGAGCGGCGACGGACGCCCCCGCCGCCAATGACGCGCTCTCGCCCTTTGCGAGTGTTGCTGGTTGCCTATCCTCTGCTGCCGGTCAGCGAGGACAGCGCCGGCGGGGCGGAGCAGGTACTGTGGGCGCTGGAACGGGAGCTGCACGCCCGCGGACATCAGACCTTTGTTGCCGCTTCCGATGGCTCGCGCATCTCCGGAGAACTGTTTCCCACTGGCCAACCGGCTACCGCGCTCGACCAGTTCCAGGCGCGAGAAGAAGAGCAGAGCTCACGGATAAGCGACTGGCTCAATTCCGCGGATGCGCCGCAACTTGACTTGGTACATGACCAGAGTGGCGGCTTCTGGAAGCAGGCATCCCGGTCCCAGCTTCCGCGGCTTGCCACTCTGCATCTGCCACGTAGCTTCTATCCTCAGGAGAGCTTCCACAATATTGCGGAGAATGTCTTCTTTAACTGTGTCTCGGAGGCGCAGCTCAAGGACTTCGCCGACCTTCCGAATCAGCTCGGTTTCGTGCGTAATGGCATTGCGCTTGAGCGTTTTAGTGTAGGCGATCAGGCAATCGCAAACCGTGAGTATCTGCTCTGGCTGGGACGCATCTGTGAAGAGAAGGGAACACACGTCGCCTTGGATCTTGCGCATGAAGCGGGCCAGCGGATCATCATCGCCGGCCAGGTCTATCCGTTTCTATATCACCAGAAGTACTTTGCGCGCGAGATCATTCCCCGGCTGAAGCGCTCGGGCAAGAAGGCGCAGTTTATCAATGCTCCGTCATTTGGAGAGAAGGTGGAGCTTCTGCGCAATGCCCGCGCCCTGCTGCTGACCAGCCTGGTGGATGAGACCAGCTCCATGGTGGCGATGGAGGCCGCAGCCTGCGGTACTCCGGTACTAGGCTTTCGCCGTGGAGCATTTCCCGAAGTGATTCAGGACGGCATCAATGGAAAGCTGTTTGCCTCGCCGCAGGAGATGCGCGACGGCCTGGGGGAAGTAGAAGCCTTCGTTCCGCAGCGCTGCCGCCAGTTTGCGAAGGAGAATTTTTCGGTCCAGCACATGGCTGATCGATATGAGGAGCTTTACTCCGAGCTTCTGGAGGCGAGCCAAGCGGCTCGGAGAGAGCTAGCGCGCAATCGCGCTTTCTAGCAGCAGGCCCACTTCGCTGGCAACGGTCTTCAATCGCTCGCGGGTCTGAGGCTTCACCGGCGTCAATGGCAGGCGGTAGATCTCTTCGATCCTCCCCATCATGGCCAGCACTGCTTTTACCGGCAGGGGATTGGATTCGATAAACAACGCCTGCATCAACGGCAAATATCTGCGAAACAGCTTGCGCGCGCCCTCCCAGTCATTGCCCAGGGCGGCGCGGGTCATTTTTGCCAGCTCTCCGGGAATCACATTGGACGCAACCGAGATCACGCCTACTCCGCCCAGCGAAATTACCGGCAACGTGACCGCATCGTCGCCGGAGAAAACCAGAAAGCCTTCCGGGACCACATTCAGGGCCTCGGCAATCTGCGTCATGACGCCGCTTGCCTCTTTGACCGCGATAATATTGTCGATTTTCGCCAGGCGCGCCAGCGTAGCCGGCTCCAGGTTGGCCCCGGTGCGTCCCGGCACGTTGTAAAGCACCAGTGGTCTATCTGCCGCGCGGGCAATGGCCTGGAAGTGCTGGAACTGGCCTTCCTGGGTCGGCTTGTTGTAATAGGGCGAGGCGGTGAGGATGGCATCGATTTTGTGCGTAGAAACTTTTTTGGCTTTGGCGACCGCCTCTTCAGTGCAGTTGGAAGTCGCGCCGGCAACCAGTGGGACCCGCCCATGCACCACCTCAGCGGTGATATCGATCACGCGCAGCCATTCGCTTTCCGAAAGCGTCGGCGTCTCTCCGGTAGTGCCGCAGGGCACCAGGAAGTCGATGCCCGAGGTCACCTGCCACTCAACCAGCGAGCGCACGGCGGCTTCATCGATCGAGCCATCCTGCTTAAACGGAGTGATGAGGGCGGTGCCGCATCCACGCAGCTTCATACAGTAAAGAATACAAGGTAGCAAGAACGGGGGGAAGAGGAAGGCGGTCGGATTTCCCGGCTTATTTTAACTGCTGAAAGATCTCGCGAAAGTCGTAGAAACCATTTTTATCCGCAATCCACTCCGCCGCCCGGACTGCGCCCTCAGCGAAGCCTCGCCGCGACTTGGCGTCATGGACCAGCATCATGGTATCGTTCGCCGAATCGAGCAGGATCACATGAGTGCCGATGGTCTCTCCTTCGCGGATTGAGGTGATCTCCGGCTCCAGGCCGCTGGTCTGCTTCATGACCTGCTGGATGGAGAGAGCGGTGCCCGACGGGGCATCTTTTTTGTGCTGATGGTGGCGCTCAACGATCTTTGCCGTGTATCCCTGCGTCATTGACAATGCAGCGGCGCGAGCGATCTCGAAGAAGACATTCACCCCGACGGAGAAGTTGGATCCATAGACCAGCCCAGTCCCATTTTCTTCGACCAGCTTGCGGACGTAAGGGATCTCTGAATACCATCCGGTAGTGCCGATGACCATCCTGACCCCGTGGCGCGCGCAGGCCGAGATATTGGCAAGCACCGCCTCCGGGACGGTGAAATCGATCACCGCGCCGACCTCCTTCAGCGATTCGGCCGTAAGCCCACGGCCCTCGGGATTTTCTTTGCTGTCGAGCGCCCGAATGGTATGGCCGCGCTCCTGGGCAATCTCCGCGACCAGCGCGCCGGTCTTGCCTTTTCCGAGCAGCAGTAAATTCATGGGGGAGCTCAATCGAAGACCTCCGGATCGAGGTCAGAGAAAAATGCGGTATGAAGGGCGCGTACCGCCTCTTCCACATCTTCTTCGTCGATCACGAAGCTTATATTAATCTCCGAAGCGCCCTGCGAGATCATGCGGACATTAATATTCCGCACCGCATGGAATACCTTGGCCGCAATGCCGGGAGTGCTGCGGATGTCTTCCCCGACCAGGCATACGATCGCCTTTCTGCCTTCGTATTTCACGTCGGCCAGTTGATCGAGCTCGGCGGCAACTGCCGGAATAGCTTCATTGGAGTCCACCGTCAATGAAACGCTGACCTCTGAAGTAGAAACCATGTCCACCGGGCAGCGGTGGCGGTCAAAGACCTCGAAGATGCTTTTCAGGAAGCCGTGCGTCATCAGCATCCGCGTGGAAACGATATCCACGACGGTGATGCGGCGCTTGGCGGCAATCGCCTTAATAGGATTGCGGCATTTTTGCCCGCGCGAGGTGATGCGCGTTCCTTCATTCGCCGGATTGCGCGAATTCAGCACCAGCACGGGAATGTCCTTCTGGATGGCCGGAAGCAGGGTCGCCGGATGCAGTACCTTGGCCCCAAAGTAGGCCAGCTCCGCGGCCTCATCGAAGCTGATACTGCGCAGCCGGCGCGCCTCTTTGCAGATGCGCGGGTCGGTGGTCATCATCCCATTGACGTCCGTCCAGATTTCGATTGCCTCCGCGCCCAGCCCGCCGCCCACAATCGCCGCCGTAAAGTCGGAGCCGCCTCGTCCCAGCGTAGTGGTCACGCCATCGAGGGTGCTGCCGATGAATCCTCCCATCACCGGAATCTGCCCCTGCGCGATCAGGGGAGCGATCTTCTCCTTCAAGCGCAACTCGATTTGCGGAAACAGCGGGGCCGCCTTGGTGTGGTTGGCGTCGGTAATGATGCAGGTGCGGGAATCCACATGGACCGCCGGTAGCTGGCGCGCGCCGAATGCCGCAGCGATGATCCGGCTGGAGATGCGCTCTCCGTAAGAAGCTACATGATCGCTGGTGCGTGGAGTGAGCTCGCCGACCGCCGCTATGCCCCGCAGCAGCTCGTCCAGCGAGTTGAACTGGAGCTCCAGTTCAGGCTGAAATTTTGCAAACGCGGCCTCGCCCAGCAATTCCCGGGCGCTGTTGTAGTGGCGCTCGCGCAGATTGCGCGCGATCTCCAGGGCCTTGTCGCGCTGGCCTGAACCGGATGCTGTGGCCGCAGCCAGTAGCTGGTCGGTGACCTTGGCCATGGCGCTGACCACGACCACAGGTTTTTGCGGTCGCCTCTCAAGCACGATGGCGGCGGCGCGGTCGATTGCGGAAGCGTCTTCGACTGAGGTGCCGCCAAATTTCATCACGATCATGGCAGCACCCGGGCAGGACTCAAGCGAGGTATCCCTGCACTGAGAGTAGTTCCGCATTGAGCAGGGCAGCGCCTGCCGCCCCGCGAATGGTGTTATGCGAGAGTACGGTGAACTTCCAATCGAGCAGGCTGCAAGGGCGCAATCTGCCGATGCTGGCCGTCATCCCGCGCCCGCGGTTTACATCCAGGCGGGGCTGCGGGCGGTCCGGAGCGGGATCGTAGAACAGCGGCTTTTCCGGCGCGCTGGGCAACGAGAGCTCCTGCGGAGCGCTGCGAAATGCGCTCCAGCACTGGATAATCTCCTCCTTGCTCGCCTTTTTCCTGAGCTTCAGCGAGACCGACTCGGTGTGTCCATCCTCGACTGCGACCCGGTTGCAGTGGGCGGTAATGCCGAAGTCGCCCGGCTGGACCTTGCTTCCATGGAGATTGCCGAGAAGCTTCCTGGTCTCTTCCTGCAGTTTTTCTTCTTCCTTGGCGATATAAGGAATCACGTTACCCAAAATATCGAGGGAAGGCACGCCGGGATATCCTGCGCCACTCACCGCCTGCATGGTGCTGACAAATATGTTCTCAAGACCGAAGCGGCTGGCCAGCGGACTCAACGCCATTACCAATCCAATGGCAGAGCAGTTCGGATTGGTGACGATGAAGCCCCGGTTCGCCCTGAAGGTCTGCTGCCATTCCAGAATTTTCAGGTGATCGGCATTGACCTCAGGTATTACCAGCGGCACGTCCTCGGTCATGCGAAAGGCGCTGGAGTTGCTAACTACGGCGCATCCGGCCTTGGCAAAGGCAGGCTCAAGTTCAGCGGCGATACCTGCGTCTAATGCGGCGAAAATCACCCGAGGCACGCCCTCTGGCGAAGCGGGCGAAACTTTCATTTGAGCAATATGCTCGGGAAGCTGTGTGTTCAGCTTCCACTTTGCGGCTTCTCCATAGTTCAAGCCGGCAGAACGCTCGGAGGCGGCCAACCAGCTTATTTCAAACCAGGGATGGTGCTCGAGCAGTTGAATAAAGCGCTGCCCTACCATGCCGGTAGCGCCAAGAATACCAACTGGAATTTTCTTTTTTGTCATCGATCGTATGAGTGGGAGATGTAAAAAGAAATTTTACACTATGCTGGATTTGCGCTGCGGCATGTCAGGGCTCAAAGCTACGCTCCAGTGGCGCCAGCGCGAAAGCGCAATCTCTAAAAGGGATGGTTCGTAGGCCTGAAGGCCTACGCTTCCCACCGATGGCATGGGCCTGAGGCTTACGGTCCCAACAGTGGCATGGACGTGAGGCCTACGCTTGCCCCCAATGAGGATTTCACCATTCGCGCGCGGCTTCATGCTCGGCCTGGAGTTCAGGCGTCATCAGTACCTGGTGTTTGACCAGGTATTCGTCCATAAATTCCGCGATAAGAGCGGCCGTGGGCACCGCGACCAGAGCGCCTAGGATTCCCGCCAATGAGCCGCCCAGGAGCAAAGCAATGATCACTGCCAGCGGTGGCAAATCCACCGTGCTCTTCATGATCCGGGGAGTAAAGAAGGCGCTTTCAAACTGCTGATAAAAAATATAGAAGATCACCACTCCTAAAAGTTTTTGCCAGGAGTCCATGCCGGCGACCAGACAAGCGAGCAGCGCCGAGCTGACCGGGCCGACAAAAGGCACGATATTGGCCATGCCGGCAAAGACCGCGAGGGCATAGAAATAACGCACATGCAATAGCCCAAAGACGATCCCGCTGGAAACTCCCAGCAGCACCATTAGCCCCAACTGGCCTACCAGCCAATGTCGCATGCGCTTCTCGGCCCTGATAAAGGTATTGCCCAACCGGTCGCGATGCTCGATGGCGACCATGGAGATTCCCCAATCAAACACGCGGTCGCCTTCAAAGATGAAGTAGGCGGTAAGAATCGCCCCGCTGAACAGGCCAAAAATGCCTCCCGCCAGTCCTTTAAAGACCCCAAAGGTATTGGAGAAGATGGTGCTGCTATAGCGGTCAAGATTCGGGGGCTGGAACTTGCTCATGAAGGGCAGTTTTCTGATCAGAGGCGATAATTCCGCCATGCGCGAGGGCCATTCCTGGGCAAACTCTTTTATGTTCTGGAAAAGAGGAGGAACAACGATCGTCAGAAACGCCGTTGCAATTGCGAAGAAGCCGAGCAGTACCACGCAGAAGGCGAGTCCTTTTTGCGGACTCCACCCGCGCATCCGAAAGCGTTGCACGAAACGGATTGCCGGAGAGATGACGACCGCAAACAGTGCGCTGACATAGATGATCAGCAGCACGTCCCGCACATTCCACGCCAGGTAGATGAGGCCCAGTGCTGCCAGAGTAAAAATAATATCGGACCGGCGCTTAGGGCCGGGATTTACCATGCGCGTTGGCGTCGTTTGGATTGGCCCCATACATTTGGCACATCAGTCGCGCACTACCTCGGTATTCTCTGCAGGAATGGAAATGCGCACCAGCTTCTGGTTTTCATCGAGAAAAAGTGTCCAGTCCCCGGATTCGGTGGCAAGACGAAATGCCCCTAATTGCTTTTCCTCGCCCTTCACGGTCATCTTTTTCATTCCTTCGTATTCCATGGAAACCGTGGTTGCGGAGTGCTGGTTGGGGATAAGGACGCCATATTCCATGGGCGTCAGATTGCACTTGGTCCCATTGTTGCCGGTATGACATCCTGCAGCCAGATATCGCCATGCCAGGATCTCGCGCTGCGAGAAAAAATTATCGTCCAGAATGACCGTCGAGTGAGGAAGAAGGTGAGGCAGGTCACGCGGCTTCTCCCTGCTTCCGGGGCTGGCCACGATATGCTCCACTAAGAACTCATCCTGGGGCTCGATGGTCAGCTCGGCCTTTTGTGGACGGGATTCCCAGCTGTACCGGTGCAGGTCTCCATTCGATTCCAGTTCCATGTTGGAGAGCTGCGAGCCTGGAGCGCCGATCACTCGAATTTCCGAGTGGGCCACACTCAACATTGGCCCCTGCTCCACCTTGAACGTCTCGGTCGCTACCCGTTTTCCACCGATAAAAATTCCGAAACTGCCCGCATCTACGACTTTCACATTACTTTTTCCTGCCAGAGTCGCGGTCACAAAGAGCAGGACAAAACTCAGTGATGTGAGGGTGGTTACAACTTTCTTTTTCACTCGGCCTCCTGACGGCATGGAGTTAAGCCCAATTGCAAACATATCTTCTGTACGATCTCATCCACAAGCTGCCCGTCGGTCCTGACCCTCAGGTCCGCGATTTCATAAAACGGGCGGCGCGTCTCCATCAGCTCGGCGGTGAGTTTTTCATCGCTCAAAAGCGGGCGGGTCAACTTGGTTTGCTCGCATCGGCGCATCGCTTCCTTCAATTCCACTTCCAGATAGACGACGCGGCCGCCACGCTCACGAATCAATTGCCGATTGATCTCCTGGGGAAACGCCCCTCCGCCCAGCGCCACCACCATCGGCTCCGGCTCTTCTTCCGGGTCCTCAGGATCGCTCGATCCCAGCAGCTCGCGTAAAGCATGGGTCTCCAATTTGCGGAACTCGATTTCGCCCTGGTGGGCAAAGATCTGCGCGATGTTTTTCCCTTGTTTCGCCTCGATCCGCGCGTCGAGGTCCACGAAGCTCCAGCCTAAAACCCGCGCAAGCTCGCGGCCAACAGTTGTCTTCCCGGCGCCCATAAAGCCCACCAGAAAAATGATTGTCGGTTCCACTACCTCTGCCATAGTCGTAAGCCAACGGATTGCAAAGATGCACTGTTTTTAATGCTTCTTGAGGCGGATTTTATCACTGAATGTTTGTGGCAGGACCGAAGATGCGGCAAAACTGGAGGTACCTGCGGAGGAACGTCCCGGGACGGGAGAAGCAAGCCGGAGACTTTTATTGAAGAGGAATCTCGTTGCGCGGAGCGGAGCGGGGCTGACCAGCACGAAATCAACCCAGGATTTTGAAATGTCTATCCCGCTAACGCCCAACACAGAAGGCCGAGGACACCTTCCGCGGCTGAGCGGTCTTTACGTTCAGAATTTCTTTTTGGCGGAGGCCTGATGGGCCCGGGAGCCCTGTTTAATCAACCCCTCCTGCTCCAGGGAGTTTTGAATACCGTTCCACACTCGTGGACCGGGATCGCGAAGCGGCAAAAGCAGCTTCGCCTGCTCCGCAATATAGTTCAGATCTGCGACCAGGTCCGAGCACACTTCGCAGCCCTTCAGATGCTGATGCTCCTTCGCATTCCCGCCGCTCTCAAAAATTTCCGGCAGGACCTTCTGAAATTCCGCACAGGTCATATCTTTGCCACTTTCGCGAGGTTTTGCCCCTGAGTTGTTCATCGGCGCACCGCCCTTTCCGCCCTGCTTACTTTGAGCAGGTCTCGTAGTTTCATCCGGGCTTTATGCAGCTGACTCTTGCTGTTGCCAATGGAACAGCCCATCATCTCCGCAATCTCGTTATGCTCGTAGCCCTCTATATCGTGCAAGACGAAAATAATCCGGTATCCCGGAGGCAGGCTCTCGATGGCCCGCTCCAGATTCACGCGATCGATGGAGCCGGCAAGCACGTTGTCCCGTGCTCCAATGTCCTTCTTCGGACCGTCCTCCTGCTGCGGCTCCATGCTCTCTTCCAGAGAGACTTCCGGAAGCCCTTTCTTGCGCAGGTGCATCAGCACCACATTCACCGAAAGCCGGTGCAGCCAGGTGGAAAACGCCGACTCGCCGCGGAAGGTGGCAATCTTGCGATAGAGCTGCAGAAATGCCTCCTGGGTCAGGTCTTCCGCTTCGGCGGTATTTCCCGTCATGCGCAAACACAGGGAATAAACCCGACGTTTATGCATGGCATACAAGGCCTCGAAGGATGAGGCATCGCCTGCCTTGGCCCGTTCAATCGCCTCCGCTTCGCTAAGGCCGGGAACAAGAGTTTTTTTTGCCTGTGTTTTGGTCGTCAATTTAGTTTTGTCTGAGTACGGCTTCCGTATGCCTGTTTGGATGCAAGCAGAGCAGCTCTCCGTTGTATCTGCAAGAAAACATTAAGCCGGAAAGACTCTGCATGAAATCCTGCATCGCCCGGGAAGCTCCGGCCTCGTGACTGCTACTTAGAAACAAACCAGAACAGTTTGGTTGTCCAGCATACCTGAAATTCATGAATTACGCCCCGCCCACCAGTGCAGCACGAATCCAATCAGGATTGCCAGGGTAGTGGTCCCGACCAGCTTCAACTCGAATATTCCTTTGCTCACTACGTCTCCCGGGGGGACCATCGAGAGCACGATAGAGAGGGCGGTGACCGCAAATCCCAGCGTTCCCATCACCCAAACCCCGAATTTACCCCCCGGGATCAGCACCGCTTTAGGGTTTTCCCTGCGGTCTGCTTTATACGCAAGCTTAATCACTGCGGCATACATATAGAGGAAGGGAAGGAAATACAGGATAATCGCGGCATCGATCACCAGTTGGTAAGCGCCCGCGGTAGTTTCGTTGATCTGGGAAATGAGCAGGACCACCGCCGAGATCACTGCCTGAATGAGCATGGAAACATGCGGGGTCCGCCAGCGCGGATGGATCTTGCCAAAGAACTCGGGCAGATAACGGTCAATCCCGACCGCAAAGGGAACTCGGGCAGCGGCGGCGACGGTAGCGCCTACGCCTCCGGCATTGCCCGCCGTTACCAGCAGGGCAGCGACGATCCCGACAAAGCCGATTCCCATCAGCACAGAGCCGGAGGTGATTGCCTGGAAGACGCCGCTTTTAGGATCGACGTTGACGGCGGGCAGCATGACCAGGATGGCGATTGTGCCCAGCATATAAATGGTCGCGATCAGGATGGCGGAGCCCAGCACTGCCCGGGGGAATGTCTTGTGGGGATTTTTGACCTCCTCCGCCATGGTGCACACCATCTCCAGCCCGGTAAATGCAAATGCGATCTGCGACCAGAAGTTTACGGTGTCCAGGTTCCATCGGGGCAGGGCGCTGTGCAGGGTGATGACCGTATGCGTGCCATGGCGTCCATAGAAAATCATTCCCACCGCCACCAGCAGCACGAGCGGAACGTAAGTCCCGATTCCGCCTGCATTCTGGAGCCATTTCCCTATATTCAGGCCGACAATATTCATCCCTACCGCTACCGCCAGCAGAAGGAGAGATCCAGTTACAAGAAACTGCCGGTTATTGGCCAGGTAAGCAAAACGCTCTCCTCCCACATAGGCAGCCATAGCGGCGCTGGCCATTAATAATCCCGGAAAATAAAAGAGGGTGTAGACCCAATAAGCCCAGCCCGCGACGAAACCATGGAAATCCCCGAAGGCCTCTTTGGTCCAGATATAAAGGCCGCCTTCATCGGGATATCGTGTTGAGAGCTCTACAACAACGAAGGAGGTGGGAACGAAGAAGAAAACCGCTGCCAAGGCCCACAAGCTCAATGAGGACGGTCCGTTGTGCGCGGCGGCGGCGATCCAGCGCGGACCTAATACGGCGGCGATGTTGAAGAGAAGGACGTCCCATAGTCCCATCTCGCGGCGCAATTGCGGATTGGTTTGATCGTGGGATGTAGACAAAACGGTATTCCCGCCAAAATGAACGCGGTACAAACTGCCCGATCGGGAACAATCCGTACCGCGTGTGCAAGACTACCAGATTTTTATTTACCGGCGCAGCAGATAAACTGTGCCTCCTCCGAGCACCAGAAATCCCACTAACCCAAGCAAAGGAAGAGAGGAGCTGCTTGCCGGCAAATGGTCCGATGTCCCATTCGCTTCGTTTTGCTCAGGCTGGCTGGCTGCGCTCTCCGCGTTGGAGTTTGCAGGCGTTTGATCTGTAGATCTGGCGCGAGCGCTTCGGCTGCGGCGCTGCTGGTCGATGGCAGATGCCTGAGAGGAATTCTGGCTGGCGGAGCCGGCCATCCCTCCATCATTTTGCGGCAGGGCGGATTCCGCGCTTTCAGCCGTGACCGGAGGCAGGGCCGAGGCCATCGCCATCTCGCGCTGCATGTCGCGTTGCGGAGTTGCCACGCTGATCGGCTGGGCGGCGTTCATCTTGTTGATCGCCTCGTTGGTAATCACCCGCGCTACCTGATGAGATTGGGCGCGGTATTGGCGCGCGATCTCGCCCAGGCTGGCCGCGCCGTCTTCTTCCGAGGGCAGTTCGCCTGCAAAATTCTGCATTCCGGTGTTGACCGGCAGCGCAGCGGAGCTAATAGCGGCTCCGTTATTTACTTCAGCCCCGGCTGTCCCATTGTCGGTCACCGTAGTCGGGTTATAGACCTGGACAGCGCCTCCGGTGCGGGCATCATTGGAATTTTCATTGCCGATTGGCGCCCCCACCGGCGGCCCGCTCCCCGGCAGTGTCACCTCACCGGGAACAACAATAGGAGTGAAGGGCGACCTTGCGTACCTCCCATCCGCCCCGACTGGCTGAGCGCTGGTCGAGACCCCAGCGGTAGATGAATTCTGCGCAAAACAGCTGAGCGAGAAAGTCAGTATCGCGAAAAGAAATTTGTTTTTTACCATACACACCCCGCACCCTCTCAAAACCCCACTCGGGCGGAAAGAGAGCATGTCAGATTTTGACGCGGTGCAGTGAGCTACTTTGACCCAAGTTGGTACACCGGCATTCAGAGTGTTTGATTACCAGTTAGTAAAGAGGGGATGCCACTTCCCGGGAGTTTATTGCGTAAGACTGGATGAAGCGGGTCTACATCCCTACAAATCGGGCATAAAGAGTGCGCGCTACCGCCGGATCGCTGGTTCCTTTGATTATGGCGCGGCCATCCGGGAAAAGCGTCATCTCGTAAGCCTCGCGCCAGAACTTCAGGACCATATCGTTGTACTTGACCCGGCCATGGGGAGAGAGGCGAGTGCTCATCGTGACAAAGTCGACTGGACGGTTCTGTTCGTGAATCTGCACCGAATTCCGTCCGCAAAGAGTGATGTGTGGCCTGCTTTTGCCGGCCAGGTGATTGAATATCCTTTGTCCACAGACCGTGCAGTCAGCCCTTGGCCTTTGAGTGCCGATCTCCGAGTGCTCATTGCTCCACAGGTCAAAAGAGATCAGGGTGCGGCGCAGCTTCCCCCGGGCGCCTACCAGGAGCTTAAGGGCTTCGGTGGCCTGAATGGAGGCGACTGCATTCACCGCTGAATTAAGAATTCCTGCAGTATCGCAGGTCTGGACCGTCCCGGACGGCTGCTCCGGAAAGACGCAGGCAAGGCAGGCGGTCTCTCCCGGAAGCACATTCATGGTTGCCCCGTACGCGCCGAGCGCGGCGCCGTAGATCCAGGGGAGGTCATTTTTCACGGCGTAGTCGTTGATGAGGTAACGTGTCTCAAAATTGTCAGTGGCATCGAGAACCACGTCACTGGAATCAAGCAGGGCGATGGTTTGGGGGGTCAGGTCGGAGACCTCCGCCTGCACCCGAATTTCAGAGTTGAACAAGGCGATCTTTCGGGCGGCTGCTTCGGCCTTAGGCAGGCTTTCGCGCGCGTCTTCCTCGTCAAAAAGCACCTGGCGCTGCAGGTTGCTGGCTTCAACATAATCGCGATCGATAAGCCGCAGATGGCCTATCCCCGCCCGGGCCAATAGGCTGGACAGCGCCGCCCCAATCGCGCCGCAGCCCACTATTGTCACCCGTGATGCCGCGAGTCTTTTTTGTCCCTCTTCGCCGATGCCCGCAAATAGGATTTGACGGGAGTACCGCTCCGAAGGAGAGATTTCTGTTTCCAGGCGCAAAGTGAGAGTGCTCCGCAGACTATTATAGAAGCGCAGAGATGGCTCTATGGGAAAATCATCGGTCTTGCTGCGTAATCTTGAATAGGACCTGCGAACTGCTGGGTAGGGAAGCCGCTACTGTTCTTAAACTTCCGGAGCGCCCGGTTGAATTTTTGGAGAGGACATTCCCTTTTGCGTAATCGGCTTATTCTGGTGCTGCTGGCGCTTTTGCCCGGACTGGCGTCGCTGGTTTTTGCCCGGAATGCGCAGACCGGCGGCCCGGCTGGCCCTCCCAGCCGGCAAAATCCAGCTACGCAAGCCCCAACGGAAGCGCAAGCCTCGACGTCCAATAGCCGGATTGCCGCTTATGAAGGGGTCATGGTCGATGATGTGCGCTTTCGCGGCGCGCTCCGCAGCGGTCAATCCGACCTGCTCACCCAGATTCCGCAGCAGTCGCACCAGCATCTGCGGCGCGTGAAGTTGCGGGAGAGCCTGCAAATGCTCTATGCGACCGGCCGCTTCAAGACCATACAAGTAGAGGCCGAGCCGCAGCCGGACAAGGGCATTATCCTGGTCTTTGTGGTCGAAGAAAACCTCTTTATCAACGCTTTGCGGGTGTATGGGGCGCCGCGCCCGCCAGCCGCGAATCAGCTGGTAAATGCGACCAAGCTGCAGTTGGGTGAGGAGCTGACGGACGAGAAGTTGCAAATGGCGGTGGACCGGGTGAAGCGAGTGATGGCGGAAAACGGCTATTTACGCGCCGATGTGCAGGTGCAGAAAGCCGTAAACCCGGAAAACCAGGGGATCGAAATCAATTTCATCGTGCGCCGCGGTCTCCATGCCCGGGTGGGAGAGGTGGCTGTCGAAGGAGATCCGGGGTATTCGCCGGGAGAGATCCGCGGGATCGCAAAATTGCATCCCGGAAAGAATGTGACCGCCGCTCACCTGAACCGCGCCTTAAGCAGATTGCGCAAAAAATACCAGACCCGCGACCGCCTGGAAGCCCAGGTATCGCTGATCGACCGCAACTACCATCCCCGCACCAATACCCTGGATTACACCTTCAAAGTAGAGCGCGGCCCCAAGGTAGAGATCAAAGTGGAGGGAGCGCATCTGCGGAAAGGGGTGCTGAAGAAAAACATCCCCATCTATGAAGAGAACGCGGTCGACGACGATCTGCTCAATGAGGGCAAGCGCAATCTGCGCGATTATTTCCAGCTTGCAGGTTTTTTCGACGTGAAAATCGATTTCCAGCAAACCCATCCCGCCAACGATCTCACGGTAGTGACCTACGAGATCGATAAGGGCAAACGGCACAAATTGCCCGAGGTGGAGATCAGAGGCAATCATTATTTCCCTGCCGAGGCCATTCGCGAGCGGATGGGGGTCCAGGAGGCGAACATCCTGCTGCGTCATGGACGCTTCAGCCAGACGCAGTTGGCCGAAGACGTAAAGCAGATCGAAACCCTTTATCATGCCAACGGTTTCGAGAAGGTGAACGTTCTTCCCCAGGTGATCGACGATTATCAGGGACACATAGGCCGCTTATATGTGGCCATCGACATTCAAGAAGGGCCGCAGTCCCTGGTCAATTCCATGCGCCTGGAGGGGAACTATGCTTTTAACGATGACCGCCTGCGCTCCTTGATGAGCACCCTCAAAGGGCAGCCCTATTCGGACTTCAACGTTGGCAACGATCGCCAGGCGCTGGTTAATTTTTATTACGATCAGGGCTTCCCCAAGGTGACCATACAGGCGTCTACGCAATTCGCTCCGGGAGAGACTTCCAGGCGCGATGTGGTGTTTAAGATCGATGAGGGAAAGCAGGTCTTCGTAGATAAGGTGGTGGTCAGCGGCCTACAGAGCACGAAACCCTTTGTCGTGAGCCGTGAATTTCAGATCCATAATGGGGACCCGCTGAGCCAGACTGCGATGGTGGATACGCAGCGCAAGCTCTACGATCTCTCAATTTTCAACCAGGTGGATATGGCAGTGCAGGACCCCAATGGAGACGCTACCCGCAAGGACCTGCTGTTTCAGGTGGAGGAGGCCAAACGATACACCTTCAATTATGGAGTCGGCTTTGAAGTACAGACCGGAGGGGTAAAAAGCAGCTGCGCCATACCCCCCAACATCCCTATCTCCCAGATACCTCTTTCCTGCAACCCGCAGGGCACGACCGGATTCAGCCCTCGACTGTCTTTCGACGCTACCCGCATTAACTTTCGCGGACGCGACCATACCCTGACCTTCAGGTCCCGCCTTGGATCTCTGGAGAGCCTTGCGCTGCTGAGTTATCAGCAGCCACACTGGCTGAACCGCGACGATCTTACGCTTACCTTTACCACCTCTTATACGAAAAGCCAGCAGGTGCTCACTTTCACCGCCCGGACCCTGGAAGGGACGGTTCAGGCAGCGCAGGACTGGAGTCCCAGCATTAAGCTTATATACCGTTTCACCTATCGCCGGGTGGAAACCGAAGGACTGGTAGGGACTGTGAGCATCGATGTGCTTCAACTGGCATTGCGCCCGGTGCGTGTAGGACTGCCAAGTTTTACTTATATACGCGACCACCGGGACAACCCTCTGGATTCGCATAAGGGTACTTACAATACCCTGGATTTTGGGGTAGCTGCCGGGGCCTTTGGTTCTGAGGCGAACTTCAGCCGTCTTCTCTTCCAGAATTCCAGTTATTACAGCTTTGGACTGAACCGGAGATGGACCTTTGCCCGCTCTACGCGGCTGGGGGTGGAAGAGCCTTTTGGGGCGAGATCGAATACCGTGCAAGGCTCGGTCCCCTTGCCGGAACGTTTTTTTTTAGGAGGCAACAATACCCATCGCGGCTTCCCTCTCAATCAGGCCGGCCCACGTGATCTCGAGACTGGCTTTCCAATCGGCGGCGAAGGTATGTTTTTGAACAATTTTGAGCTGCGAACACCACCTCTGCCCTTTCCCTTCACGGCTGATAACCTGAGCGGTGTTCTGTTTCATGATGCCGGGAATGTCTTTACCTCTGCCGGGGACATTGTTCCCAGCCTCTTCCGCTTTACCCAGCGGACAGCCCAGTGCAATGTAGGTTCCACCGGGAAATGTGACTTTAATTACCTTTCCCACGCGGTCGGGGGCGGTGTACGCTATCGTACGCCGATTGGACCAGTGCGCCTGGATGTGGGCTATAACCTGAATCCAACGGTGTTTCCCATCAATGAGCCGGTATTTGTAGGGAAAAGTAAAGGGAATGCCATAATTGAGCCACCGCATGTGGACCACGTCCGCCCGCGGATAAACTTTTATTTCAGCATCGGGCAGACATTCTAATGAATGCGCACAGAAAAATCGTCCTGCTGTTGGTTTTGCTGTTTACCGGGGTTGCGTTCGCCTCCGATCTGCTCGACCGCGTTATCGTTACGGTGAATTCGCACATCATTCTGGAGAGCGAGCTGCAAAGCGAAGTCCAGCTCCAGAAGATCATGGCCGGGACGCCGAATGCTCCTATCACGCAGGCGGACCGGGACGCCGCCCTGCAGCGGCTGATGGACCGCGTCCTGCTCCAGCATGAGATGGAGGGCCTGGACCTTGTTTCCGCCTCCGATCCTAAAATCACCGAGCGCCTCAAAGCGGCGCGCGCGCAGATCAAAGGGGCCGAAAGCGACGAAGGCTGGCGGAACATGCTCGCCGCTGCTGGACTTGGCGAGCAGGAGGTGCTCGAACGGGTGGCCAGCGAATTGAGCGCGAACTTATTTATTGAAGCCCGCTTCCGGCCGCGCATCCACATTAACAATGCTGCCATCCGCAATTATTATCAGCAGAGTTTTCTTACTGAAGTACGCAAACGAGGAGCGCCCGAGCCGCCGCTTCGCCAGGTCAGCGACCAAATCCAGGAAGTTTTGACCGAACAGGCTGTCAACGATCTGTTTACGGACTGGATGAAAAATCTGCGCACACAAGCGACTATCCGCGTGCTGGATCCCAGCATAAAACTTCCGGGACTGGAGTCTCCATCCGCCCTCGCCGGCATGAATTTTTTGCCATTGCGCATCTCGGAAGATCGGCCCCTCAAGCCGGCAATCAAAGCTGGCGCCCCCGCGCCTTCGACCCCTGTCCCGCAGTAGTAGTGTAGGTTTCCATGGCCACCTTGCTGGAAGATCCGAATGCAACAAAAGAGCCCAGGCGGAAGAGAAGGAGACTGCCCCAAGCGGTGCTCGGCGTCACCTTGCTCGCTCTTATCATGGCGCTCGGTTTATACCTGACCAGCAACAGCTTCCGTGACAGAGTGCGTTTCAAGGTGATCAGCGAACTCGAAGCGACCACCGGCGGGCGGGTGGAACTGCAGGGCTTTCATTGGAACCTTTCCCGGCTGGAAATTGTCGCCGACAATCTGACGATCCATGGTCTGGAGAAGCCGGGCGAGATCCCCTATGCGCATGTGGACCATCTGGTGGTCCGCGCCAAGATATTGAGCGTGTTGCAGCGAGATATTGGACTGCGATATGTCCGGGTTGAAAATCCGGTCATACACATCGTTACCTATCCCGATGGGAGCACCAACCAGCCAAATCCAAAAATTTCGCAGCAGGCCAACCATGGTGAATTGAATGAATTATTTAATCTGCGATTAGGCCATTTGGAGGCAGTCAATGGGCTATTCATCTGGAACGATAGCAAAGCGCCGCTGAACTTTGTTGCTGACGATGTTGCGGCGGGAATGCAGTATCGCGCAACCGGAAAAAGCTACGATAGCAAGGTCAAGATTGGCAAGCTAACCCTGAATTATTTAGGCCCTCCCAATATTAATTCGCACGTAGAAGCCAATCTTCGCCTGCGCTCCGGCTCGATCGAGGTACCGCAACTGCACTGGGCCACGGCCTCGTCTTCCATGGAAGCCAGCGGAAGCATTGCGGATTTTCACAATCCCAAGGTCAACGCAAAATATCGCGCATCACTGGATTTGATTGAGGCCGCCCGGCTGCTCCGCCTCCCCGCGCTGCGCCGGGGCACGCTTGACCTGAATGGGCAAATCAACCTTATCTCGCCGGAGAATTTCCTCTCCACTGGAAGGCTTCAGCTTAAGAACCTGGAATGGAGCGGCCCTTCCGCCCATGTTGCCGGAGTGGATGGGAGCGCGGACTTTTCGCTTAATCCCAACCGGGCGGTCGCGTCGCATATCGTTGCCCACGCATTAGGAGGGACGCTCTCCGGCAATGCGCAAGTCGTAGGCTGGACCCGCGCCGCGAAGAAGAAAGGATCTCCACAGGGGAGCGCTTCATTTGATGTTGCCGGCTTGCAGCTTGCCCAGGCTGTGAATGCGATGGCCCGCAACTCGCCCCTGAATCCGCAGGTGAAGCTGGCCTCCGATGTGAACGGCAAAGTAGAGCTGCAATGGAGCGGCCCTCCCGCCAATGCGGATGCAAAACTGATGCTCGACCTCACCGCGCCCACAAACCCGCCGCGAGCGGCGCTGCCCCTGCATGGCTCGGTGGACCTTACTTATCACGGTTCAACTCAACGCATCGACGTGCGCAAGCTCAATCTTGCGTCCCGCGAGATCCGCCTCGACGCGGTCGGGGCCTTAGGCGCGACCTCCCATCCTAATGCCGCGCTGCGAGTCAACGTAAACACCACGAATTGGTCGGAACTCGGGCCAGTGCTGCAGGCCGCGGGAGGAATCAAGCTGCCTGCCATCGACATTCACGGCCATGCCTCTTTTTCCGGCAATGTGACCGGTCAGCTCAGGACGCCCTCTCTCACCGGACGCCTGGAAATCTCTGATTTCGATACCCTCCTTCCGCCTCCGGCGAATGCAGCGGTTGTCCCTGCGTCTTCCTCGAGCCCAGCTCCGAATCCCGCTAACCCGGAGCGCATCCATTGGGATTCGTTCACCGCCAACGTCCTTTACTCGCCGCTGATGCTGGCCATAAAGAATGGCGTGCTGCGCCAGGGGGCTGCACAAATTACGGTGAACGGCTCCGCCGGATTTGACCAGAGCAAATTTACCGGCGCTTCCCCTATCAACGCCCAAATCAAGATCGCCAACGCGGAGATAAAGAACCTCCAGCTCCTTACCGGAAGGAATTCTCCGGCAACCGGCGCGATCACCGCCGACGCCGTAATCACGGGCACCATGGACAATTTGTGGGGTTTTGGGAATTTGCAGGCCACGGGAGGCGAGATTTATGGCCGCCCTTACCAGAGCCTGCAATCGCATTTCACGGTGCAGAGGCAAAATTTTCAGTTTACAAATCTGCTGCTTAAGATGAAAGAAGGCTCGGTGCGCGGCGGCGCGGGCTATAACCTTGAGACCAAAGCCTTCGGCCTGGATTTACGGGGAGACCACTTCAACCTCGCGGATTTTGTCCCTGCCAACAGCGCCGTGGATATCTCCGGGACGGGCGACTTCCGGCTGAATGGCTCTGGGACCCTGGACCAGCCAACGATCAACGCCAACGCCGTGCTGCATGGAGTCAAACTCAACCAGCAGCCGGCGGGAGAGATCACCATCGCTGCAGCTACCGCCGGAGACCATTTACATTTAACCGGCAGGAGCTCTCTGGAAAACCCCGCATTCGCCATGGATGGAGACGTCCATCTGCGCGACGATTTTCCTGCCAACGTAAAGTTGACCGTCCAGAACCTTGATATACAGCCGTTGATTGCAGGGTATATGCCCGGCACTCCGCCGCTGCATTCGCTGATCACCGGCAGCGTGGCCCTCGACGGTCCGCTGAAGCGCCCCAGGCTCTTACATGCGGAAGTGAATATTCCGCAGCTTTCTGCCACGGTAGAAAACCTGAATATCCATAACGATGGGCCGGTGCGTTTCTCGGTCCGCGATCGTGCGTTGACGATCGAGCAATTTCATATCGTGGGAACCGATACCGACCTCTACGCTGTCGGGAATGTGGATCTGGGTAACGCTCTCGCCATGAAGATGAGGGCCAACGGGCGCGTGAATCTTAAAGTGCTGCAGACCCTGGACCCGAATATCCTCTCTTATGGTTCCACCGATTTCGAGTTGGACGCCAACGGCACCTTCAGCCATCCGGAGCTGAATGGAAAGATCAATATCCATAATGCGGGGATCTCGATTGTGGATGCCCCCAATGGGCTCACCGAGATGAACGGTACCCTGATTTTCGAGCAGGACCATCTTCGCGTCGAGACCCTTACCGCCAGGACCGGGGGCGGCAATCTGGACCTGACCGGCTTTGTCCGCTATGACAATGGATTATTTTTCGATCTCACCGGCACCAGCCGGGAGGTGCGCATCCGCTATCCTCAGGGCATGAGCTCGCAGGCGGATGCAAGGCTGCATTTTCTCGGCACCACGCAAAATGCGCTGCTCTCCGGGGACATTCTCATCGTCAAGTTCGGCATGTCCTCGCATTTTGACCTCACCCAGTATTTAGCGCGGACCAAAAAGCCGCCGGTGCCGGCCAATCCCAACTCCGTGGTCGACAATATCCGCCTCGATCTGCATGTGACCTCTACTCCCGAACTTCAGGTGGAAACTTCGCTGGCCAAGCTTTCCGGAGATGTGGATCTGCGGCTGAAGGGAACGGTCGCGAATCCGTCGGTGCTGGGCCGCGTCAATATCGCCGATGGTGACGTGTTTTTCAACACTACGCGCTATCACCTGGAACGCGGAGACGTAACATTTTCGAATCCGGTGCAGATCCAGCCGATTATCAACCTGGACGCCTCTACCCGGGTGCGGGATTACGACATCACGTTGGGCTTCCATGGCACGCCGGAAAACCTGAATACCAGTTACCGCTCCGAGCCCCCGCTTCCCACCCCGGACATCCTCGCCCTGCTCGCCTTTGGGCAAACCAATACTCAGAACCAGCAGCAGACCGCGCAACAGAGCTTCAGCGAGACCGCTTCCAATGCCATTCTCGGAGAGGCCCTGAATACCGTGGTCAGCAATCGCGTGCAGAACCTTTTTGGGATCAGCAAGGTAAAGATCGATCCCGCGGCCAATACGGCGGAGAACCCGAATGCCCGCCTGCTGACCGTCGAGCAGCAAATCTCGAACAAAGTTACAGTCACTTATAGTCCCAACCTGAACCAGACGGGACAGCAGGTCATCTCAGTCGAATACAACATCAATCCCAATATCTCCATATTGGCGATACGGGACCAGAACGGCATCTTCGGTATGGACCTGCGCATCCGTCAACGAAAGCGCTGAGGTCATGGACGCTGCAACAGAACAAGCCTTTGCCCACCAGCGGCAGGTCATGGTGGAACAGCAGATCAAGTCGCGGGGCATTCGCGCTCCCAATGTGCTGAATGCGATGTTGAAGGTGCCGCGCCACCAATTTGTCCCGCCGTCCTTGCAAAACGACGCCTATGCGGACCGTCCACTGGAAATCGGCAATCAGCAAACCATCTCCCAGCCTTACATCGTGGCTTACATGCTGCAAGCCGCGGAGATCCATAAAGACGATCTGGTGCTGGAGATCGGCGCGGGATCGGGCTACGCGACGGCCCTGCTGGCGGAGCTGGCCCGCATGGTTGTCAGCCTGGAGCGTTATTCGGAGCTCGCGCAGCTGGCTTTTGATCGGCTGACAAAATTAAGTTATGGGAATTTCGAAATCCATGTGCTGGACGGTACGCTGGGTTATCCGCCGCAAGCGCCTTATGATGTGATTTTTGTATCGGCGGCTGCGCCCCATTCCCCGCCTGCTTTAATCGGGCAGCTCGCATTGGGCGGGCGCATGGTCATCCCGATTGGCGACGTAGAGGCCCAACAATTGCACCTTATTACCCGCACCCCGCAAGGGACACTGGTGCGCAGATTGGAGGGGTGCCGCTTTGTCCCCTTAGTCGGGGCCGAGGGCTTCAGGGGTACGGGACAATCATAAAAATCACAGTTCCTGATTCTGCTGCATTTACAATGACCTGTGTCCCTCTTTCGCAACCTCCACCTTTCATTCGAGATGATCAAATGGGAGCATTCGATTTTTGCCCTCCCGTTCGCTCTTTGCGGAGCGATGCTGGCAGCGCGCGGCTGGCCCTCTGCCCATCAGCTGGTATGGATTGTGGTGTGCATGGTGAGCGCCCGTTCGGCGGCGATGGCCTTTAATCGTCTGGCGGATTCCAAAATCGATGCCGCCAACCCACGCACCCGCAGCCGCGCCCTTCCTGCAGGTTTGCTTACCCGCTCTTTTGTAGCCGGATTTGTGGTCGTCTCCTGCATGGTCTTTCTGCTGGGAGCGGCAATGCTGAACCGGCTTACCCTCGCCCTCGCCCCGGTGGCCCTGGCAATCGTGCTGCTTTACTCCTACGCCAAACGCTTCACACGCTGGTCCCATCTGGTGCTCGGCTTAGCTCTGGGGATCGCGCCTGCCGCTGCATGGATTGCGGTGCGCGGCAGCCTGGATCCTCGAATCCTCTTGTTGACCGGGGCGGTCACATTCTGGGTCGGCGGCTTCGATGTGCTCTATGCCTGCCAGGATTACGATTTTGATTGTCAGGCGGGACTCTTCTCCGTCCCCCGCGCCTTCGGGATCCCAGCCGCTTTGTGGATTGCCCGCAGCATGCATGTGCTTATGCTGTTGCTGTTATTGGCATTGATTTCGGTATTTGGATTGGGAAAACTGGCGGCGCTCGGCGTGCTGGCAGTGGCATTGCTGTTGATTTACGAGCATTCGCTGGTGAGCGCCGCAGACTTGAGCCGCCTCAACGCCGCATTCTTTACTATGAATGGGGTAATCTCCGTGGTGTTTCTTTTCTTTATCGCGGCGGACATTCTTTCCCGGCACTCTTTAAATCATTGAGGCAGTTTCAAAGTTTCAGGTTTGCAGTTTCAACCAACATTTGTTGAGAAATCTGTAATCCGCAGCCGGTTGCTCACAAAATAAAGAAACGCGCCCAAAGGCGCGTTCCCGTTCACTATAAAGAGCTGCGTCTATGCGACGTCGCGTTCGTTGCGCCGTTTCACGTCATCGGCTTGCGCTTCGTCTGATTTGCGCTCAACCTTGTTTTTCATCTTCTCGCTGCCCTGACGCACATCGTCCGCCAGATTGCGAGCTCCGTCCTTCACCTTGCCCCAGGCATTTTCAGCCTTGCCCTTAAGCTGATCGGCGGCCCCTTCAGCCTGCAGATTATCGTCTCCGGTCCACTCGCCTGCCTGGCGTTTGATGCGGCCTTTGACGTCGTCCATCTTTCCCTTCACATTATCGCGGTCCATAGAATTTGTTCCCCCTGTAGAAATTGTTCACTGCTCAAGCTCAGGCCACCGTCTGACGCCCAGTCAGCAACTGGAATACAAGTGCAACCAGCGCCAGGACCAGCAACAGATGGATGAATCCCCCCAAGGTGTAGCTGCTAACCACTCCCACGAGCCACAGAACGAGTAGGATGACAAAGAGTGTCCATAACATTTGGTTCTCCTCCTTTCCTGAGCTTTTTGGTTATGCTGATAGTGGGGTGCATATTTCCCGAGGCTGGTTGTAAAAAATCGAAAGCAGCAGGACCAGGAACTCTCAGGCAGAGTTGCTGAGCGCAAATGTGAGTTTCAGGAGTCGCCTCCTGAGCTCCTGGCCATGAAAAGAAAGCAGGAAAGATGAAAGTTGCGGTTCAGGGGGAATTTGGCTCCTTCAGCCACGAAGCAGCTTTGAAGATGCTGCCTGGCTGCTCCGTTGTTCCATGCGCGATCTCTTCTGAGGTCTTTCGTAAGCTGCTGGATCGAGAGGTCACTGGGGCGGTGATCCCGATCGAGAATTCTCTCGCCGGTCCGGTGACGGAGCACTTCGACCTGCTGCTCGCAAATCCGGTACACATCCTGCGGGAGTTTCACCTGCGGATTCGGCATAACCTCATCGCCGCTCCCAGCGTCCGGTTGAAAGATGTGCGCCGGGTCTTCTCCCATCCCGTGGCCCTGGCCCAATGCCTGGATTTTTTCCGCAATTCCAAGGGAGTGGAGGCGATAAGCTTCTACGATACCGCGGGAAGCGTGAAGCACGTCATCAAGCAAAAGCTCAAGGACGCGGCGGCCATCGCCAGCCGCCAAGCTGCCCTGGAGTATGGCGGCAAGATACTCAAGAGCGGCCTGGAGGACAACAAGCAGAACTTTACCCGCTTCTTCTTTATTTCGCGCCAGCGGCGTATCGCCGCCAATGCAAACAAGACCTCCCTGGCCTTTTCCATCGGGAACCAGCCGGGAGCTTTGTTCAAGGCCCTCAGCGTCTTTGCCTTGCGAGATATCTCGCTCAGCAAAATCGAATCGCGTCCGGTGAAAGGCCGTCCCTGGGAGTATGTTTTCTATGTGGACATCATGCGCGGGGACGACCAGGATGCCGCCAATGCCCTGCGCCATCTCAAGGAGATTTGCGAATTTGTGAAGATTCTGGGCATCTACCGCTCAGCCTGAAGAATCCGTTGAAACTCCCAGGCCTTTGCATCTGGGAGATCGAAAATTTTACAATGCTACACTCAGCTTTCATGACAAGAATGGACGCATCCTGCATCTTTTGCTCCCCCTGGGTAATCCAATGGGATAAGTTCGAAAGAAGGAATCATGGCAACTGAAACACGCAATACAAGTACTGAACGCGCGGGTGAGGTGAACGAACCTCAAGCGGCGGCAGGCCGGCCTCTGCCTGTGCTTCCGGTCCGAGATACCGTGTTGTTTCCCCACGCGGTCTTGCCCTTGACCGTTGGGCGGGAGAGTTCGGTACAGCTAATTAATTCGCTAGGAGAGGAAAAACAGATCATCGTGGTGGCGCAGCGCGAGGCGCGAATCGACGCTCCGCAGCCCGCTGACCTGTTCGGTATCGGCACACTGGCTACCATCCACAAAGTAGTGAAGATGCCGAACCAGAGCCTCTTTGTCTTTACCGAGGGCACGGAACGGGTGCGCTTGAGTGAGTACGTCCAGCTTACCCCGTTCATGAAGGCCCAATACACCACGCTGGGCGAGGTTGTGCCCCCGAAAAGCCCGGAGATTGAGGCGCTTCAGCGCAACGTCCTGACCCTCTTCCAGCAGATTGTGGCGGGTTCTTCCACCCTTTCTGACGAGCTGCAAACTGTGGCAATCAACATCGAAGAGCCGGGAAGACTGGTGGATTTTGTGGCCTCTTCGCTGCCCTCGCTCTCGACCACCGACAAGCAGGAGCTTTTGGAGATCACGGACGTAATCCTGCGCTTGCAGAAGGTCAATCGTCATCTGGCGAAGGAACTGGAGGTGCAGCAGCTTCGCAACAAGATCCAGAGCGAAGTGCAGGACCAGGTGCAGCAATCGCAGCGCGAGTATTACCTGCGCGAGCAGATGAAGGCGATCCAGAAAGAGCTGGGCGAACAGGACGAGAACCAGCGCGATGTGGAGGAGCTGAAGCAAAAGGTCGAAGCCGCGGGCATGCCCGAAGACGTGAAAAAAGAGGCGATGAAGGAGTTGAACCGCCTTTCGCGTATGTCCCCCATGGCCGCCGATTACTCGGTCACCCGTAACTACATCGAGTGGCTGGCGGTACTGCCATGGGCAAAGTCGTCCGGGGTCGAGGTCGATATCACCAAGGCCAAGGAGATCCTTGACGAGGACCATTACGACTTACAGAAGGTAAAAGACCGCATTCTGGACTACCTCTCTGTGCGTCGCCTGAAGCCGACCATGAAGGGGCCGATCCTTTGCTTTGTCGGGCCTCCCGGAGTAGGGAAGACCTCGCTGGGACGCAGCATCGCCCGGGCGCTGGGGCGCAAGTTCGCCCGCATCTCGCTGGGAGGAATGCACGACGAGGCCGAAATTCGCGGACATCGCCGCACCTATATCGGGGCCTTGCCGGGGCAGATCATCCAGGGACTGCGCCGGACCGAGACCAACGATCCGGTCTTCATGCTCGATGAGGTAGACAAGCTGGGACGCGATTTTCGTGGCGATCCGGCTTCGGCGCTGCTGGAGACCCTCGATCCGGAGCAGAACTCTACCTTCCGCGACAATTATCTGGACGTTCCGTTCGATTTGTCCAAAGTGCTGTTTATCTGTACCGCGAACCAGCTCGACCCGATCCCTGAGCCGCTGCGCGACCGTATGGAAATCATCGAACTGCAGGGCTATACGGAAGACGAGAAGGTGCACATTGCCTTCCGCTACCTGATCCCCAGGCAGATCGAGGAAAATGGCCTTAAGGCGGAGCAGATCGAGTTTCCCGAGGAGATCGTGCGCCATATCGTGCGCCATTACACCCGTGAGGCAGGCGTACGCAGCCTGGAACGCAATATTGGGACCATGTGCCGCAAGCAGGCCCGCCGGATCGCCGAGGGCAAAACCGGCAAGCTTGTTCTTAGCCGGGAGATCGTGAAGGAGTTTCTGGGTGGAATCAAGGTCCATGTGGATACCGAGATCGCCGAGCGCACCAAGCGGGCCGGCGTTGCGGTGGGCTTGGCCTGGACCCCGGCTGGCGGCGACGTGCTCTTTGTCGAAGCCAATCGCATGAAAGGCAAGGGAAGCTTCACCATGACCGGGCAGCTCGGCCAGGTGATGCAGGAATCCATGCAGGCGGCGCTGACCTGGGTGCGCTCGAATGCCAGGAGCCTGGGATTGGATGAAGACTTTCTCAAAGAAAGCGACATCCACATCCACGTCCCTGCCGGGGCCATTCCTAAGGACGGCCCTTCGGCTGGCGTAACCATGGCCACCGCGCTGGCATCGCTGCTGACCAACAAGCAGATCCGTCCCCTGCTGGCGATGACCGGGGAGATCACGTTGAGCGGCAATGTACTTCCCGTTGGGGGCATCAAGGAGAAGGTGCTGGCGGCCAAGCGGGCGAGTGTCCGAGATGTAATTCTTCCCGCTGAAAACCGTCAGAACGTGGATGAGGACCTCACCGCCGACCAGCTCGACGGCCTGAACGTCCATTATGTGACCAGCATCGATGAAGTGCTTACCATCGCCCTGCCGCAGGATGAGATTGAGAAGCGGCAGAACGAGGCGGAGCGCGAACAGGTGCTGCAGCAAGTCGGATGAACTGAGCCCGTGCTTTTAAAGAGCGGCATTCCATTGAGGGATGCCGCTTTTTACGTTGCAGCGTTGGATTGCCCTCTCGCGTATCCTATGTACATGCGTGTGCGGGTGTTGCTTTTCGGGGTACTCAAGGACATTTACCGGCGCGGCTCGGAGGAGTTGGAACTTAATTCCGGGGCCACGGTGGCCGATGTGATTGAGGTCTACCGGCGCGAGGCCCCCGAGCAGAAGACGCTCTTCCCAGTTTTAGCTCTATCGGTAAACCAGCAATATGTCCAGCTGGCCCATCCGCTCACCGAGGGCGATGAGGTGGCATTATTGCCGCCGGTCAGTGGAGGATCGGGCGCTCAGCCCGATTCCAGCTTCCGCTGTGAAATCGTCCGCGAGCGCATCTCCACCGATAGGATTGCCCACCTGAAGCACGGGGAAGACGGCGCGATAGTGGTTTTCGAAGGCATTGTGCGCAACAACACGCGCCGACGCCAGACGATCTATCTCGATTACGAAGCCTATGAGCCGATGGCGCTTGCACAAATGAATGCGCTGGCGGAAAAGGTCCTGAGCAATTACCAGGTCCGCGAGATTGTAATTGTCCACCGCCTGGGTCGCATTGAGATCGGCGAAACCAGCGTGCTCATCGCGGTGGCCTCCGCCCATCGCGGCGCGGCCTTTGATGCCTGCCGCTTTGCTATCGATACCCTGAAGCGGACGGTCCCCATCTGGAAGAAAGAGTACTTTGTCGATGGCGCGGTCTGGGCGGATGGGGAGCCATTTCCGGAAGAAATCCTTGCAAGGGCCACCGGCCCGGACGTTCCCAACTCAGAGGACAGGGGCCGGAATTGAGTTTGAGACTACAATTTCTTCCGCTTGCGCTCCTGCTGCTGACGGGGCTAGCTCTATTGGCGCAAAACCCAGCTCCGGAGCAGGCCAGCCCGGAGACGACCTTCAAAGTCGATGTTCACCTGGTAAACGTCTTTACCACCGTGACCGACGAGCGTGGGACGCCCATCGGAGGTTTGACCAAAGACCAGTTTGAGGTATTTGAAGACGGAGTGCCGCAAAAGATATCGGTCTTCAGCCGCGAGTCACAATTGCCGCTTTCGATTGTGCTGGCGGTGGACACAAGTTCGAGTACGCGGCGTGAAATCCGCCTGGAACTCGATGCCGCGCGGGATTTTACCCATGCGATTTTGCGCAAGCAGGACTCGCTGGCGCTCTACCAGTTCGACCAGGCGGTCACCGAAGTGGTCTCCTTCACCTCCGATCTGAATCGGATCGACCGCGGCATTCACAACATCACCGTCGGTGGGGCGACCGCGCTCTACGACGCCATCTATCTGGGCGCAGACGCGCTGCTCGCCCGGCAGGGAAGAAAGGTGCTGGTCCTGATTACCGATGGCGGCGACACCGTCAGCAGCACCAGTTATGCCGAGGCATTGCGCGCCGCCCAGCAGTCGGAAGCGCTGGTCTACAGCATCATCGTGGTGCCGGTGGAGTCCAGCGCAGGCCGCAATACCGGGGGAGAGCATGCGCTCATCCAATTGGCGGCGGATACCGGAGGCAAGTATTACTATACCGCCAACCTGCCGGAGATCCGAAAGGCCTTCACCCAGATCAGCGATGAGCTGCGCACGCAATATCTGCTGGCCTATTATTCGAACCGGCGGCTTGCGGCTTCCGACTATCGCGAAATAGAAGTTAAGGCGCATCTTCCGTCGGATAACAAGCTCATCGTCCGTCATCGCCGGGGATACTACACCTCCAAGCTGCACTAAGGCAGAACGATTCACCAACAGAGACGCAGAGCAGAATTGGGCCATTTGGGTTAAGCATGTCTTCTTTGCGGCGCACACATTGCGTGTCAGGGCATGACTTCAGTCATGCCGCAGGTCGCAAAAAGGAATCGGCTTCA
>CAZONJ010000026.1:0-37386 GCA_964581225.1 uncultured Terriglobales bacterium
GCGACTTTGGCCACGCCGCAGGGTTTATACTAAACACCAGAAGCTGCCACAATCGATTTTGGGAGTTATACATGTTTGAAGGACTTTTTCAACCAATGCACCTGCTGGTGCTGCTCGTCATCTCTCTTCTCGTCTTTGGTCCTAAGAAATTGCCGGAGTTGGGCAAGGGCTTAGGCGAGGGGATCCGTTCATTTAAGGATTCGCTGAAGCAAGGCGAGGCAGGGGCCGAGGCGGACAGCACGGAAGCCAAGAAGTAGCGAAGTTTCCTTGGGCCAAAGAGTAATCCTGCCGGCCCAGGTTCCATCCATTGCAGAAGGCCTCTGCGGCAGCACACCGCATTTTTTTACAAGCTGGCTTTGGCGCGCAGCACGCGTTCCACTGCATCCTGCGGGGTGTCGCCGATTGCGGAGAGATGCCCCATCTTGCGTCCGGGGCGAGGCAGGCTTTTTTCGTAAAGATGAAGGCGCACTCCGGGCACAGCCAGCGCCCGGTCGAAGGCTGGCGGCTGCGCTCCCAGCCACACATCGCCCAATAAATTCACAATCGCGGCCGGACGCAGCACCGAAGGGTCTCCCAGCGGGAGATCGCACACCGCCCGCACGCACTGCTCGAACTGGCTGGTGGCGCAGGCCCGTTCGCTGGCGTGATAACTATTGTGGGGACGAGGCGCGAGTTCATTCACCAGCAGTTTGCCGTCCTTAAGCAGAAACAGCTCCGCCACCAGCAGCCCGACCACATTCATCTGCTCGGCAAGACCATGGGCGATCTCATGGGCCTGCCGCTTCAGTTCGGGCGAGAGCGATGCGGGAATCGCCGACCAGGAGAGGATCTGGTTTTCATGGTAATTAAACGCCGGATCGTACGAGACGCATTCTCCACTGGGCCGCCGCGCTACCAGCACGGAGATTTCGGCCTCGAGCTGCAGCGCCTTCTCTGCCAGACATGGACGCTTTCCCAAAGAGTTCCACACCGACTCGGGATTAATTGACTCGGCCGGCGCGTTGGGCTGCACCCGCACCTGACCACGCCCGTCATAGCCGCCACGCGCGGATTTTATAAAGCAATCATCGCCGAAGGCCTTCATCGCAACCGCCAGCTCTTCCTGCGAGCGCACTGCGCGATAGTCGCCCACGGGAAAGCCGTGCTGGGCGAGCCAGTCCTTCTGGCGAATGCGGTCCTGCACAATTTCAAGCACGTGGGCGCCGGGACGCACTGGAGCATGGCGCGCTGCGGCTTCCATAGTGGCGATAGGAATCTGCTCGATCTCCAGCGTGACTACATCGCTGCCGCGGGCCAGATCCGCGGCGGCGTGCGCGTCATCCCATCCGGCGGAGAAGCAGCTATCGACAACAAAGCGCGCCGGGCATGAAGGATCAGGATCGAGCACCTGCACGCGATAGCCGAAGGAGCGGGCGGCCATGGCCGTCATGCGGCCGAGCTGGCCCCCGCCCAGGATTCCGATAGTTGCGCCGGGAAGGATTGCGCTCAAGAAGGCAGCTCCTGCTGGCGCACCTCTTCGGAGCGGGCCGCGCGCCAGGCGCGCAAGCGCTCGCGGACCTCGGGATGCTTAATGCTTACAATGGCCGCAGCCAGCAGTGCAGCGTTGGCCGCGCCGGGCTTGCCGATGGCCAGCGTTCCTACGGGAATTCCTTTCGGCATCTGCACAATCGAAAGCAGGGAGTCCACGCCATTGAGCATGGTTGCCGGGATGGGCACACCCAGCACCGGCAGCAGGGTTTTGGCCGCGACCATGCCCGGCAAATGAGCGGCGCCTCCGGCAGCGGCGATGATCACATGAAGGCCGCGCGACTCGGCGGTAGAGGCATATTCGAACATCCAGTCGGGGGTGCGATGCGCGGAGACGACGCGCACCTCGTGCGGCACCTGCAGCTCACGCAACAGCTCGATCCCCGGCAGCAGGGTTTCGTAGTCGCTCTTGCTCCCCATGATGACGCCGACCAGCGGCGAAGGCGACTTGCTCATGCATCCATCCTAAATGATGGTGGCAAATTGCGGCTTTTCCACGAAGTCTCAGGTGGAACGCTTGCGTTTGGGATGAACGTGGAGTGAGGAGGAGGGCCTCTACCAGCGCGCGGCAAACCAGGTAATCAGCACCAGCAAGGTTGCGGCAGCGCCCAGGATGAGGGATTTGCGGAAGATTTTAGAAGCGGCGCTCCCGGAGACATTACAGTGCAGCGATGGGCTGGAATTCACTATTTTAAGACCCGACATCACTACCGGACCAACGCTCCAATTCCACATTATCTGGGCGCAAATCTCTCCCGAGGAGGTGGAGCAGATGCGGAGATACTGGCCGACTGCAAGCCCTTTGCGCCAGTGCCGGATGCATAGTCCCGAACGGCTGGAATCCACCAGAATGGCTTGGAATTCCGCTTCTCCGTCCGGTTCCGCAGCAAAGACCGTGAGTGAATCATGGGTCAGCTCCCGGTATTCATGGCGGCGGTCGTGGTTAGCGTGTGGAGCGCTCTGCGTGATTTCTGTTTTTAAGCCCATGAAGGATTCCCATCTAAAAAATTTGGCAGGACCACCTCGAAGCAAATGTCGGGGTAATCTAACCATAGGACAGGAGTCTGCCTGAGGCAATACACGAAAGTCTGTGCCCGAAGCGAGACTTGCAACCCGGACCTTTGAGCCAGTACCTATGGGGCCGCTGCAGCCATTTCTTCTTCGCTCTCCTGGGCCGGTAAATCAGCCAAAGAGAGAGCAAGATTGCCTCGATTGGTAGCGTAGGCGAGGCCGGTTTCCCTGGATATGATTTTCTCCCGGATCATCCGCTCAATTTCTCCGTCGAAGTGTTGCATGCCATCGAGCGTGCCGTCGCGCATGGCATCGAGCAACGATTTGCCTTCTCCCTCGCCTTTAGCAATGTATTCACGGGTCCGCATGGTGGATTTCAGGATTTCAATGGCCGCCACCCTGCCTTTGCCTTCCCTGCGCGGAAGCAGCCGCTGGGAGATGATGTAGCGAAACGATTGCGCCAGCCGATTGCGAATGGCTTGCTGCTCGGCCATGGGAAATTCGCCGATCACCCGTTCCACCGTCTTTGCGGCATCGATGGTGTGCAGCGTGGAAAACACCAGGTGACCGGTTTCCGCTGCGGTCATGGCAATCTCAATGGTTTCTTTGTCCCGCATCTCTCCTACCAGAATCACCTTCGGGGCCTGGCGCAGGGCGGCGCGCATCGCCAGGGCAAAGCTCGGACTATCGCTGTGCAGCTCGCGCTGATGGATCGTGGCCTTCAATATGGGATGAAGAAATTCCACCGGGTCTTCAATGGTAATGATGTGGTAGGCCTTTTCGCGATTGATGCGGTCGATGATCGCCGCCAGGGTGGAAGACTTGCCGGAGCCGGTGGGGCCGGTCACCAGAACGATCCCGTTCTTTACGTTTACGATGTCCGCCAGCTGCGGCGGCAGGTTCAGCTTTTCAAACGTAGGAACATAGTTCGAGATTACCCGCATCACAATGGCGTACGAGCCTCTTTGGCGGAAGATGTTCACTCGAAACCGCCCCACCTTGGGCAGGGCATAGGAAAGATCGCAAGAGCCTTCATTCTTTAAGAGTTCGAACGAATGTTTATTGCCGCCGATTAGATCTCCGGCGATGCGCGCGGTGTCCGCCGGGGTCAGCACCGGCAAGCCCTGGACGGCAGTCAGATCTCCTCCCAACTCCACTTGGGGGACCCGGTTGGGAGAGATGATCAAGTCGCTGATATTCGGTCCCGCGCCTGCCATGGCCGTAATAAGCGCAGGAGTGGCGATAGTCGGCGGAGTCTGGGCCGGAGCTTTCGGAGGTGTTGAACCATTTGTGCCTGGGGAAGATTGGACAGCCGATTCACTTTGAGCAACAGCCGGTGTGGTTCCCATGTCCCTGCCTTGGATTAAAGGTTTGCTTACTTATAAAAGTGTCACTAGTAATGCAGCCTTTTTACTTTAGACCAGGCAAGAGACTCGGGAGGCATTCATCGCCGTCATGCAGATTACCAACGTGCCTGCAATATCTCGCTTGCCGCTCTTGCAAATTGCGAGGTTTTCTGCGATGGAGGGATTAAGAAAATAAGAACACTCCGGCGGTAGACAACTTCTGCGCAATAAATGGGAAGGGAGAAGTAAATTAGCATTGAGCTTTCCTAATCCTCCCCGCTGGCCACCATTATTCGCCTCCAGGAGCGAGGGTATCGCCAGGACGAAGTAAGCTGGTGGGGTCCCTGCCTTGAATGCTGCCGGACCAGTGTAACCGAGCGGCCCCCCCGACTTGTATTGCGGCGCATGAGCAAAGCGGATTAGAAATAAATAAGAAAATTCTTAGAAGATTATAAAAGCGCTTAGCAGTTTTCCGGCGGACAATGGGGCTGGAATGCAGATGAGTCAAGTAACATTTGCTTTCATGCCGCTACTTCGAGTTCATCGCTTGCGGTAGCGCATCAGGGCTGGGACCCACAGCGGGCGAGCTTCCGGTGCTGTTTTGCCGGGGAGCGCCGGGAGGTTACATAAGGACAATGCGGACTTGCTGGCCTAAAGATACTGGCAGATAAAAACTACGTCGGATTACGATATATACGTATTCGGGCGAACAGTCTCTGAATTGTTCATTCCTGGAGGGAATATATTATGAAGAAACAGAAGGGCTTTTCTCTAATCGAACTGTTGATCGTAGTGGCGATCATCCTGATCATCGCCGCGATCGCCATTCCGAACCTGCTGCGCGCGCGTATGGCAGCTAACGAGGCTTCAGCCGTAGGCGGACTGCGTACCATCAATACCGCTGAAGTCACTTACTTCTCAACCTACAACGTGGGATTTGGCACTTTGGCCCAGATCGGTACTCCGGCCAGCGGCGGTTGCACCGCTTCTTCCGCTAATGCCTGCCTGATTGACCGGGTCCTCACTGCAGGCACCAAGAGCGGCTACGTCTTTTCGGCCACTCCGGCTGGTACCGGCAACTCCACCTATACATCGACCGCATATGCGATCACCCAGGGCCAGACCGGACAGCGTGAATTCTGCTCCGACCAGTCGGCTGTGATCTACTTCAATGCGACTGCCTCGACCTGCGTACAGGGTACGGACAGCCCCATTTAGTACTCCTCCAGAATTCACTCTGGTTTGGGCTGGTCGCCCGTAGCTAGCGTAATGCGAGTCGAAGGAGCCTGCTGAGGGCCCCTTCGACTTATTTTTTGCGGCGGCTTCTCACGATTTCGCTTGAACAATCTCTGTAGTGTCTCAGTTCCAAACTGGCCTGCTACCCGTCTTTGTCTCTGGCGCGGAGATGCGCTTATCCTGCGCTGCCAGAGGCCTTTTCTGCGGACCCCGATCTCCGGTACAGCTCTAATATGTCCTGTAAGGCGATGGTGCCGATGAGCTGCTGCGGGGAGGCGCGATGAACGACAGGCAAAACCGGCCAGTCGGCGATTTCTTTTAATGCCACCTCCAAAGGCTGGTCGGGATAGACATTGGGGATATGGCGGGAAGAGACAACGGCCCGCAATTCCGTCGCGCCCCCCGCCTTTGCAGCGAGATCTTCCAGCTCTTTTCTTCCAAATACCGTCCAGCCGGACGGACGGCCGTCGACCAGCACAATCGCTTCGGCGGGCAGGGTGGAGGTGCGGGCCAGGGCCGCTGATAGACTTTCCTCGGGAAGGAGCGGCGGCGCCTGCAACGGTCGCATGGCCTCTTCAATTCTCAGCACCAACTCCTCCCGTTGCTCTTCCATCGAGGGCAGCTCCAGGCCATCCTGCCGGTTAAGGATTTCAAAGATGGGTGTGGGTTGCAGATTGCGCGAGAGCAGGTAAGAGAGGGTATTGGCCACCATGACAGGAAGAATAATGCTGTAATTCCCGCTCACCTCCAGCACCATGAAAACCGAGGTCATTGGAACTCGCAGGAAGCCTGCAAAGAGGACGCCCATGCCCACCAGAGCATAGGTCGCGATGGAGCCTGTGAGGTGAGGGAAAAATGCGCGCTCGAAGCCTCCCACCGCTCCGCCCAGCATGGCGCCGATGAAAAGCGTAGGGGCAAACATTCCCCCAGGAGTGCCGCTCACAAAAGACAAAGTGGTGGCGAGGATTTTGAGCCCGGCAAAGATCCCCAGCATCTTCCAGGTGAACTGATCGTGCATGGCCTGGTCGATCGAATTATATCCGGCCCCCATGACCTGCGGAGCGCCCACATAGCCAATGATCCCGATCAACAGCCCGGCGATGGCCGGCTGTAAAAATTGTGTCCATCGGGGAAGCGCCTTCAATGGGGGACGTAGAAGGCGGATGAGGTTGGCGAATACGACGGAAGCCACGCCGCCCACCACTCCGAGCATGGCATAAGCCAGTAGCTCCTCCGGGCTGATGAACTGTACCGACGGAATACGGAACATAGGCTCTGAGCCGAGAAACCAGCGCGCCACTACAACGCTGGAGACCGCCGATAGCACCACCGCACCGAAGATGCCGGCGCTCCATTTGCCGACCACCTCTTCGATCACGAACAGCACTGCGGAAATAGGGGCATTGAAGGCGGCGGCCAGTCCGGCGGCCGCTCCTACCGGAGCGATCAGCCGCAGCTTCTCACGCGAAAGCCGCAGCAGCCGCCCTAAAGCGGAGGCCAGCGACGCGCCAATCTGTAAGGACGGGTCCTCGGGGCCAAGCGAGTGGCCGGCGCCGATGGCCAGCGCCGAGGTGATGAACTTCCCAATGGCGGTGCGGAAAGGGATATATCCGTCATAAATGTACAGCGCGGATTTGGTCTGGTTCACTCCACTGCCGCGCACCGCAGGAAATACCCAAACCACCAGCGCGGCCACAACCAGGCCAGCCAGAGTGGGCGCAAGCAGCATCCGCTTGTGCGTCGGGACAAGACTGGAGCCCAGCAGCAGAAGCCGGCCCCATTCAATCGCAATGCGAAAACATACAACCGCAAAGCCGGAGAAGATGCCGATGAAGATCGCCAGCATCAGAAAGAACCGCTCTTCGTTGAACCAGCTTCGCGGGGACAATTTCCGGCGATATCGGGAGGAGCGGGATTCCGAGCTTGCCGTTGCCTCTAAGGAAGGTTGGGAAGATATCACTTTTCCGCTTCCTCCTGATTGGCAATCGAAAGCAGCGCGGTATCTTCCGGCAGGGCTGGCGAGCATCGATTTTGTACTTGCCCTTCCGCTTCGAAGACCAGTTGCATGGCCCGGTCCATCAGCTCCGGATCGCGGTCCATGGCGCGCAAGTTTAGTGAGCGCTTGAGCTGCGACCAGCGGGAATATTCCTGCTGCAGCGGGGTCGTGGGGCTGGCAGCGGTCAGGTCCTGGTTTGTGGCCTGGGCGCACTGCTGGAGGCGGAGGCCGGCCCACTCAAAGTCCGAGAGGGCCCGCTGATACTGCTCATTCAGGGAAAGATTCGGCTCGTAAGGACTGAGCTTCAGCACCATCTCCGTGGTCTGCAGCAGGCCATTTAACTGGGGGCTCGCCTGGTTTGCATCCGCAGCCCGCAAATAGCGGTTGGCCAGGCGATATCGTCCAAGCTGGTAGGCGGCCTCTCCTGCTCCTGCCAATGCAGTTGGATTATTTCCGTTTTGCCGCAGTGCCCGCTCATATTCCGCCAGCGCGCCTTCGTAATCCTGGATGTTCATGAGCAGCCCCGCAAGCTGGTTTTTCCAGGCGATGGTATTAGGAAGGGCGGCGGAGAGGGCGATCAGTTCGGCGCGGGCCTGTGTCTTCTCGCCCTGTTGCAGCAGCAGATTGATCAATTCCAGCCGGGCTTGACGGCGCTGAGTTTCGGGGTCCTGCTCCCAGACCCCATAAATGGCGGCATGATAAAAGCGCGAGGCCTCGTACAGATGGTGCTGGAGCGCCTCCACTCGGGCAAGCTCAAGATTAAGCAGGCCATCTCCCGGCCCGGTCTCCCACAGGCTAAGCAGATGGGCGCGCGCTTCGTCCAGGTGACCGGCGGCGAGCAGCGCCTGCGCCAGCCGCAAACGGTATTGCGTATTGTCACGATCGTAGAACAATGCGGTGCGCAGATCGGCTATGGCTTCTTCCTGATCGCGGTCTTTGAGCGCAGCGTCGCCACGGTCGCGCCACTCAATCGCCAGCTCCAGTTTTTTGGCTTCAAAAGAGCGGTTCCAGAAATAGGTGATCGCCGCCAGGGCGAGGCCGAGAAGCGGCAATCCGATAAAAATTATGAGACGCCAGCGCAGCCACGGCTGCAGATTGCCGCTTGCCGGGGCCGGTGGAATTGCAGCTATGAGTGGAGATTCTAAAGGGCGGAGATCGGAGTTGGAGTCCATTCAGGCGATCAGAGAATTTCTATCAATATTTTTTGCGCTGCCTCTACTTCTCCTATGCGCGCTGCGAGCACTCCCGCTAATTCCAATGCCGCGGCCAGCGGGGTCGCCGTTGCCTGGGGCACGGAAAGCAGCAGCCCTCCAGCGGTTTGCGGATCATAGAGCAAAGTTTTTGTCTCCTCTTCCACGCCTGAGGCGTATTGCACCGCGCATTCGGCAAACGAACGGTTGGATTTGAGTCCGCCGGGAATGAAGCCTGCGCGAACACACTCCAACGCTCCCGCCATCGAGGGCACAAGATTTGCCTGGATCCGTAGAGCGACCTTGCTTCCCATCGCCATCTCCCGGGCATGTCCGATAAGGCCAAAGCCAGTGATGTCGGTGGCCGCATGGATGGGGAAATCTCCCTGATGAATCACTTCCACAGCCCTTTGGTGAAGCATCGTCATAGAAGCGATAGCGCCATCGATCCAAGCCGGCTGCGCCCGATTGGCCTTGATCGCGGTGGAGATCACCCCTGTACCGAGCGCTTTGGTAAGAAGCAGCGCGTCTCCCGGCTTTGCTCCCGAATTTGACCAGAATTTCTGCGGATGGACGCTGCCGGTAACGCTGTATCCAAACTTGATCTCCGGGTCGCGCACGCTGTGTCCGCCGATCACGGTGCATCCCGCTTCGGCCATTTTGGAAAGGCCGCCGGCGAGAATTCGCTCCAGCACCTCTATATCGCCTTGCTCAGGAAAACAAACCAGGGCAAGAGAGGTCAGCGGACGTCCTCCCATGGCATACACATCGCTCAACGAGTTCACCGCCGCAATCTGGCCAAAGGTGTACGGATCGTCCACTACAGGGGTAAAGAAATCCACTGTCTGCACCAGCGCAGTGTCGTCGGAGATTTTGTACACTCCGGCGTCATCGGCGGTGTCAAAGCCGACCAGCACGCGAGGGTCCTGTTGCCGGGCTAATTTCCCAAGCACCGCGTCCAGCACCGCCGGACTCAGCTTGCTCGCTCAACCCGCGGCCTTTACATGCTCGGTAAGGCGAATTGTCCTGCTCTCAGGCATGTAGCTTTATTCTACGGCACATCCGCGCAGCATGAGTGTAGGGCAGGAGCGCAGCGCAAAAAGCTACTCGTAGGCAAGAGCGTCAATCGGGTCCTTCTGGGAGGCTTTATATGCGGGGTAGATCGCGCCCAGGATCGCTCCCACCAGGGCGATAATCGACGCGCGGACCACCCAATGGGGATCGAAGGCCACGCGTAACGTCGGGAATGCCTGCAGCAGCCCCTGCTGGGTCGCATAACTGATGAGGATTCCCACCAGGATTCCCACCACAGCCAGCAGCCCGGTCTCGCGCAGGATTACATTTACGATGTAAAACTTGGATGCCCCGAGCGATTTCAAAATCCCGATCTCTCGTGTGCGCTCCATCACCGCGGTATACATTGCCTGGAAGATCACGATAAATCCAATGCCTACGGAGACGCCGATCACGGTATAAATAAAAACTGAAAAGCCCGGCAATGCTTCCGGAGTCATCAGGCTGAGCCACTCGCTCATGGAAGTGACCACGTAATTCTGCATGCCCGGGACCTGCAGCGCCTCATTTTTGAACGCGGCGTAGTTGTTCGGATCGTCCAGCTTTACGTAAAAAATCGAGGCCTTGTCCCTTGCGCCGATCAGCCCCTGCAATGTGCCGACAGGCAGGAACTTCCTGCCGCCCTTGCCATGCTCCACAATCCCACAGATGCGAAAGCTGTGATTCAGGACCTCGGTGCGCTCTCCCACATGGATATGTTTCGACTTCGCAAAGTAATCGTCGACGATTATGTCGTCGGGCTTTTGAAAAGGTCCTCCCTCGATGTAGCGGAAAGGGTTTCCCAGAGAGTTGTAGCTATCGAGATCGATCCCGAAGATGATCTCCACGCCATTGGTATTGGCCTGCAGCACGACCGGGGCCACCGCCTTCACATGCGGCAGCTTGCGTAACACGTCGGCGACTTTAATCGAGACCGGGGCGCCGCTCATTCCGATAATGTTGGAGGATCCCGGCGGGCGCACCATCGCGTCCGCGCCCACGCCCTTTTGCCGCTCCTTGTTGTCATTCAGCATGCCCAGGGAGAGGCCCACGATCACCAGGATCAGCGTGACCTCGATGGCAATGGCAAAAATGCTGATGAAAGAACGCACCGGCCGGTGCGCCAGGTTGGCGACAATCATTCGATTCATTGCATTCCTCTACTTGAGCACCTGTAATTGGCTGCCTTCCGGTTGCTTCAAATCGAACTGCTCGCCGGTCAGCGGTTCGTTCAGCCGCAGTTTCACGATGGTGAGCAGGATCGAATACTCTTCCTGGGGACGGTTAATGGTCACCTGCGAAGGGAAACTGATGCCGTCATAATCCGTAAAGTTCTGATAGACAGCCTCCGTGGCAAGCTGGCCGGTCTTATCGTAAATGAGCTGGCGATGAGGCTTGAGGTCCACGCGGCTGAATATGATCTTGCGGGAGAGCAGCCAGCGATCATTCTCTTTCTTGATCACGTCCACCACATAATCGGGGTAATCTTCTATCTTTTTGGTCTTGGCATTGCGCACGCTTTCCTTGTCTTGCTCCAGGACCGGAATTTCGTCGGGATGGATCTCGTGAAGCAACAGAGAATCGAAAAAGACGTGCGGGCGCAGGTTCTCCAGGGTGTTGGACGATGGCTTCCCGGACTCGGTCGAGCCGACCACAAATTTGTTTTTTGTGGGGAGCCACAAGCGAAAGGTTTTTCCGTCGCTGGCCATGTCAAAGGCGCGATTGCGGACCACGGGAAAGATGCCGTACATCCGCAACATGTCCGGGTTGCGCATGAGGATGTATCCCCGAATCTCCGTAAGCTCGGTGACTTTGCCCTTTTTCGGTCCGCCCAGCGAGGTAGCAATATCCACAGTGGCATTGAGGGTCTTGATTTTGGCCGCCGCCGCATCGATCTGCTGGACCAATTGGTCTAAGGTGGCCTGCTGCAAGACCACATTTTTGGGGACGGTATGCTCCGCTTGGCGGGTGCGAAAGAGGCACCCGGTCAACGAGCCGCAAAGAATGAAAGCTGAAAAGACGAGAGCTATAGAAGAAAGTCTGCGCATGAGCTTAATAGAAAAGTATAACCAAGAAATCTATAATCTCCCGGCTCCTAGTAATGAAATTATGAGAGGGCCAGCGCTAATCGTCCACTTCCGCATCCGATAAACTTATGATGAAGGTAATCGATATTTATGGAAAGGTGTTAAGTTCGCGCCGATGGATATGACCTGGATCACTGACCGGATCGCCGTAGGGGGCGGTATCTGGACCGAAAGCAAGATGATCGATGTGGTGCGCGCAGGCGTAACGCATGTGATCGATATGCAAATCGAGTTTGACGATACTCCGCTGGCGGAACCTTACGGAGTAAGCGTCTTGTGGAACGCCACGGAAGACGACTTCCAGCCCAAGCCGCCAGAGCTGCTGCGGCGTGGCGTGGATTTTGCGCTGCAGGCCCTCGACGGGCCTGAGGCCAAAGTATTTATCCACTGTGCGGCCGGCGTCCATCGCGCCCCTATGATGACGCTGGCCGTGCTGCGGGCCATGGGATGGGAGCTGGAAGACGCGAAGCAGCTGTTGCGGTCGCGACGCCCGGTGGTCGACCTGGCGGATGTATATGTCAACAGCGTAGAAGAGTTTATCCAGGATTATGAGCGGGAGATGCAGCAGCGATAGTTAAAACGGCCGCTCCTCACGACGGCCTTTCCTGCTGCCATAGGCGGACTGCATTGGCGATCACTGCGGTACAACACGTGCGGCGCATGCGGGGCGGAGCGCAATCTCATCTGATGCGCGCATCGGATGGACACTTCTACGTCATCAAATTCCAAAATAACCCACAGCATCTGCGCGTCCTTGCCAATGAATTGTTCGCCGGCAAGCTGGCGGAAAAAATCGGTCTCCCGGTGCCCGCTTCGGAGGTGGTGGAAGTAAGTCCATGGATCACGGAGAACACGCCTGAACTGGGCATAGCGCTTGGCGGCAGCAGCATACAATGCCTGCCCGGACTTCAGTTTGGCTCGCGCTATGTAGTGGACCCGCTCGAAGGACAGGTATTCGACTACTTGCCGGAATCGATGCTGGACCGGGTGCGCAACCTGCATGAATTTGCCGGCATGCTGGCCTTCGATAAATGGACTGGCAATGCCAATGGACGGCAGGCGGTGTTTTGGAAGCGGGGCCGCGAGCGCAAATACGCGGTCACCTTCATCGACCAGGGATACTGCTTCAATGCCGGAGAGTGGACCTTCCCGGACTCTCCGCTGCGCGGCGTCTATGCCCGCAATTCCGTGTATTCCCGAATCAACGGCTGGCAATCCTTCGAGCCCTGGCTTTCGGCCATCGAATCGTTTGCTCCGCGCACAATCTGGGAATACGCCGAAACCATCCCTCCGGAATGGTACGGTGGAGATGCGGACGAGCTGGAAGCGTTAGTCGAGCAGCTGATTGCGCGACGCGCCCTGGTGCGCGACCTGATTACCGCATTTCGTAGCTCCAGCCGGACGCCATTTCCCAATTGGGCCCAAGGCGCCGCCCTCTAAAGGCGAGATGGCCATCATCGGGAGCGACTTGCCGTCAGCGACTGGGCCGGCGGCCTTGGAAGGTTATCCGCGCTCAAACTCGTGTTTGGCCTCGAACGCGGCATAGGCCTGCTTCATCTGCTCAACCAGTTGTGCTGATTTTGAGATCAGGCGCTCGGTCGCTCCGGCGAACTCGCCATCGAGATGGATGGAGCCTTCTCTCGCCAGCGACTGCGCCGCCTGCGCCAGCTTATCGGGAGTGGTCACCAGGTATTCAGCATCGTAAGGATCGGCGATCCAGACCATCGCCGGGCCCGCGCCCATTTTGTGTCCCAGCCAAAAGACTTTTTTCAGGATGAAGTCTGAGATCTTCTCTTCCGAATACGGCGTGTAAGCGAATTTGCCGGTCTTGAAATTGAAGAAGCGGCTGGAAACCGGGACGGGCTGCCGCTTGCTTGTCTTTAGAAACTCGAGCTGCTTCACGTCTACCTCTTTGCGCAGCGAGTTCACGACCAGCGACTCACATGCCTCGGGTTCCAGCGACGGCAGCGCCTCTTTTACCGTCTGCGAGAGGTGGACGGAGAGCAATGCGTGCAGCGGAGTTCCATCTTTCACCTCGGCCTCAAGCTTCATGTCTCCATGCAAAACGAAGAAATCGGCGCCCGAGGTGGAAGGATGAAAGGGCCAGTTCAACTCGATGCGGACCGGCAGTCCCAGGCGCGTGAACCAGGCGTCAGGCTTAGGATTTTTTTGGCGCAAAGCTGCGCCCGAATTGTATGTGTGCTCTGTGAAGGTAACCATTGCAGTCCAATCCGATCGGATATTCGCAAAATTATTGTAAAGCACGGGCGGAGTGCGCTGCATTACCATCGTCCCAGCGATTACGGATATGCAGTTAAAATCGGCATATATGGGACCAGGGCAGCGGAAGCCTGAGGACGCGGAAGGGCCGGCGCAGGAAAGCGCTGCGCTGCGCTTCAGCTTGCGGCAACGCGCGCAACTGTTTCTCATCTCCTGGGCAGGATGGCTGGTGCTTCATCTCATCGGCTTCACACTGCGTTTTTCCAGCGGCCATGTGCCGGGAGCGGAAGGCGAACCGCGTCCCGGACCTTTTATTTATTGCTTCTGGCATCGCTGCATCCTCTCCGCAACTTATCTGTTCCGCAATCGTCGGATTGCGGTCATGACCAGCCGCAGCTTCGATGGCGAATACATTGCCCGGATCATCCAGAAGCTGGGATATCTGCCGGTGCGCGGCTCCAGCTCCCGTGGGGCCGTCGGAGCGCTGCGGGGAATGCAGCGCGCGCTTGAAGCCGGGCACAAGATCGCCTTCACCATCGATGGGCCGCGCGGGCCGCAGTATGTCGCCAAGCCCGGGCCGGTATTTCTTGCGCGCAATACCGGCATTGACATTGTTCCCTTTTATCTCGCTCCCGAGCGCGCCTGGGCGCTGAACAGCTGGGACCGGCTGCTGATTCCAAAACCTTTTTCGCGCATCCATCTGGTATGGGGACCTCCGGTCAGCGTGTCGTCCGATTCCGAGCCGGAGCAGGTGTTGGCGCGTCTGCAATCTTCTCTTGAAGCGGCGCGAAAGGCCGCCGAAGCCGCTTGCCTGCGCAGCTCCGGGCGGGACTGAAGAAGCTTCGAGCCTGCAAGCGATGCAACCGGCCATTCAAGTAGCATGGAGATATGAAGCTGGTCTTCTGCGGCACCCCGCAATTCGCGGTCCCCACACTGGAGAAGCTCTGCTCTACCCATGACGTGGCGCTGGTGGTTACGCAGCCAGACCGCCCGCAGGGTCGCGGCCTGGAATTGACGGCTTCCCCGGTAAAGCAATCTGCCTTGCGGCATGGCTTCTCTATTGTCCAGCCGGAGCGCATCAAGACCAATGCCGAATTCCGCGCTCAGTTGGAACAGATCGCGCCCGAGGTCATCATCGTTGTTGGCTATGGCCGGCTGATTCCACCCTGGATGCTCCAGCTTCCGGCTTACGGCAATTTGAATCTCCATGCATCGCTGCTGCCCAAATATCGTGGCGCTGCTCCCATCCAGTGGGCCATTGCCGAGGGGGAGGAGCTTACCGGGGTCACGACTATGCAGCTCGACGAGGGGCTCGACACCGGCGACATCCTTCTGCAACGCGTCGTACCGGTTGCTGCGGAAGATACGGCGGTCACGCTGGCGCCTCGCCTGGCGGCAATCGGGGCTGACCTGATGCTGGAAACGCTTCGCCTGCTGGAGGCGCAAAAGATTACTCCTGTCCCTCAGGACGACGCTCAGGCCACGCTCGCCCCAATTTTGAAGCGAGAAGACGGGTTGATTGACTTCTCCCGCGCAGCCCGGGTCATTGTCAATCGCCTGCGCGGATTCCAGCCCTGGCCCGGGGCTTACACATTCTTTCGGGGAAAGAAGCTCTCCGTGATGGCGGCCCGGGTAGCGGCTGACGGCGCGAGGCTCTCTCCGGGAGAGGTGGTGGTTCACAACGATCACCTGCTGGCCGGCTGCGGAGACAACTCAACGCTGGAGTTGGTAGAGGTACAGCTTGAGGGCAAGCGCCGAAGCGCTGCCGCCGATTTCGCCCGCGGATACCGGATCCAGGCCGGCGAACGGCTGGGGGAGACGCCGTAAAGAGAGTTTCCAGTTTCGAGTTTCCAGACTGTGCGGCAGGTGGAAGCCGGACATCCGAGACAAACGTGGTAGCGCAGGCCATCATGCAAACGCGGAAGGGGGACCAAAGCAAGGTGGAAGCGCAGGCCTTGAGGCCTGCGAATAAGCGCGATTACTCTGGCGCTTTAGCGCTGGGGCCCCAAAAGAGAAGGAATGCACAAGGAAAAGAATGGCTAGCCCACAATCCGGCAGGGCGAAGAAGGCAGGCGTCTCTCCGGCGCGCATGGCGGCCTTCCAGGTGCTGCTGCGGGTGGAGACGCGCGACTCCTACGCAGCCGAGCTGCTGCACTCGGATTTGCTCAAAGGCCTCTCCGCCGCCGATAAAGCGCTGGCAACCGAACTGGTGATGGGCGCGTTGCGCTGGCAATCGGCGCTGGACGCAACCTTGAGCGTCGCAGCGGGCCGGGCAATTGCAAAAACGGATGCGGAGGTCCGCATCGCGCTGCGTCTGGGAGCGTACCAGATTTTGTATCTGGAGCGGGTGCCGGCGCGCGCGGCGGTGCACCAAAGCGTCGAGCTGGTAAAGGCGGCGCGCAAACGCTCCGCAGCTCCATTTGTAAATGCGGTATTGCGGAAGGTAGTACCCGGTCAGGCGTCGGATAGCGATAATTTTGATCGATCGAAAACTTCGTCCGCCCTGGCCCTTGAGTATGCTCATCCTGAATGGCTGGTCACGCGTTGGATCGACCACTATGGCAGGGTCAAAGCGGAATTGATTTGCCGCTTCAATCAGCAGCGCCCGGCGACCACAATCCGGCTGGCCAGCGAGGATGTAGAGAGACGCCTCCGCGAAGAAGGCATCGAACTCGCGCCGGGGAATTTACTGGCAAGCGCGCGACGGGTCGTCATCGGCGATGTAACCGGAACCAAGATCTGGTCGCAGCGAAAAGTCTTCGTGCAGGACGAGGCCTCGCAACTGGTCGCCCTGCTGGTTGGAAGCGGCAGAAAGATATTGGATTGCTGCGCCGCTCCTGGCGGCAAGAGCGCTGCGATAGCAGCCCGCAATCCCGATGCGCTCATCGTTGCCACCGAACTGCACCCGCATCGCGCCCGCCTCATGTCCAGACTGACGACCGATTACCCGATTCACATTGTTGCCGCCGACGCGCGGCGACTGCCATTTGCAATGCAGTTCGATCGCATCCTCGCCGACTTGCCATGTTCGGGAACGGGGACGCTGGCCCGCAATCCTGAAATTAAATGGAAGCTGCGCCCGGAAGATATCCATGACCTTCAGCTTCGCCAAATTGAGATTTTGAAATCCGCTTTACATCATCTTGCGCCGGCAGGCCGGCTACTCTTCTCCACCTGCTCCCTTGAGGTGGAGGAAGCGGAGGCGGTGGTTGAGGCGGTATTAGCCGTGAATCCCGATCTGAAGGTGCTGCCCATGCGCGGGGAGCTTGCCCGATTGCAGGATGAAAAAATGCTGGCATGGAAAGACCTGGACTCCATTGTGCAAGGAGATTTTCTTCGCACCCTGCCCGGCGTCCACCCATGTGACGGCTTCTTCGCCGCCCTACTGGAGAAGCGCTGAGAGCTATTGAGCCACTTCCAGCGTGATCTGAGTTTCTTTGGAGATTCGCGTCCCGGCTGCGGGCGTCTGATGGACGATCATTCCTCGCGAGTGAAATCTGGCGGAAGAGATGGCAGGCATGGGCGCGGCAGTTTGTACGTCGGCAGCCGGGGATTCCAGCATAGGGGCCTCAACTTGCACTTTCGGCGGCGGAAAACCTGCCTGCACGATTTTCCTCACTATCGGAGCGGCGCGTTTTCCCACCAGCTCCGGCATCACATACGTGGGCGCCTCCGGCGGCAAGGCGCTGAGAAGTCCCACCCGAGGCGAGAGCACGCTCTGGGCCTGCGGAGAAGGGCTCTGCGCGATTACGCTTCCCATGTCCACATCGGGAAGCCTGGCCTGGGCCGCCGTTCCCAGCTCCAGCCCGCGGCGGTTCAAATTGATTTCGGCAGCGCGCAGGCTTTCCCCCACCACATTGGGGACCACTGCTCGCTGCGGCCCAAGGCTCTCCGCGACGCGAATACGCAAGCCCCGCCGCACCTTGCTGCCCTTCTCAGGCATCTGCGACATGATGGTGCCAGGCGCCGCCTGTGGCGAATAGAATTTGCCTTCAGAGCTGAGAACCAATCCCTGGGAGAGCGCGACCTGGTCGGCCTGCGCCATCGTTAAACCAACCAGCTGCGGCACGCGCACCTCCCGCCCGTGGATGGCAAAGCGCATCGCGGTCACGGCCGATGACAAGGCGATCAGGACCAGCACCAGAGCGCGAATTACCGCCCGCAAATATTTCATAGCATCTAATGCGCTTCCGTATCGCCGGAGATTGCCGGAACGTCTTTGACCTGCGCTTTGGCAACTTTCGCGGAAGACGCGTCTTTATCCTCGCCGGGAAACTCCTCGTCTTCTCTGCCGGCCAGCGCTTTCTTCATGAAATCGGTCCAGATCGGCAGGGCCGCTTGTCCTCCGGTCTCCGGGCTGCCCAAGGATTTTTTTTCATCGAAGCCCACCCAGACCCCGCAGGTGGTCGAAGGAGAAAACCCTATGAACCAGGCGTCGGTGAAGTCGTTGGTTGTCCCGGTTTTGCCGCCGAGCGGATGATGGTCCAGCTTCAGATTGGCGGCCGCGGCGGTGCCATGCCTGACCACATCCTGCAGCAAAGCGGTCATAGTGCGCGCCGTCTGCTGGCTGATAACGTCCTTCACCTCAGGATAATTCTCTTCCAGCACATGCCCATCGTAGTCCACCACCTTGCGGATGTAACGTGGGGTCACGCGCACACCGTCATTGGGAAAGGTGGTGAATGCCGCCACCTGCTCTTCCAGCGTGATTTCCCCCGACCCCAGCGCTAGCGGAAGTATGGGATCGAGCTTCGAGGTAACCCCAAAGCGGTGGGCATAATTGATGACCGAGCCGATCCCTGTTTTCTCCGCCAGCTTTAATGCAGGAATATTGCGGGACTCGGCAAAGGCGCGGCGCAAGCTGATGTTGCCTTCAAACTTGCCATCATAATTATGCGGGGTATAGGGGCCGGAAGGAGTTTTGAAGGTGGTGGGCGCATCGAGGACCAGGTCATCGGGTTTGGCGCCCGCCTCCACTGCCGCCGTGTATACATAAGGCTTAAAAGAAGAGCCCACCTGGCGCATCGCCTGGGTGGCGCGATTGTACTTGGACTCATCGAAGTCACGACCGCCTACCATGGCTTCAATGTCTCCGGTGCCGTTATCCACCGCCAGCAACGATGCCTGAACGCCGGACTCCTGTTCCAGCGAAAGCCTTACCGCGATCACCCCGCCGGAGCCTGCCCCAGCCATAAACGAGATCACGCGCACATAGACGATATCGCCCGGATGCAAAAGCGGCTGAGAGTCGGTCTGGCCCGCCCAGCTCATGTCGGCGGGAACAATCGTCCCGGAGATGCGCCCCAATTTCACTACCACGGCAAATGGCAAAACTTGGGTCACGAAGCCATGCAGGTAGCTTCCAACTTCAATCGGACGCGACCAGTCGGAATGCTCATAGCTCTCCATCTGCTGAACGTCAATGTGCTCTAAAGTATTCTTCCAGCCGTGGCGGCGCTCGTACGCGGCCAGCCCATCCAGCACAGCGCGCGTAGCCGCCTTCTGATATTCGGTGTTTAATGTGGTGTAAACCCGAAGGCCGGCCTGATGCACTTCATCCGTTCCGTATTTTTTTTCCAGATATCGCCGGACCTCTTCCACGAAATAAGCGGCCTCCGGGTCTGCGGAGGGCTGTATGCTCAGCTTGAGCGGGGCAGCCTTGGCGCGGGTCGCCTCGTCGGCGGTGATTTTGCCATCTTCCAGCATGGAATTGATCACCATATTGCGCCGGCGCAGGCAGCGGTCGGGATAGAGGATTGGAGAATAAAACGAAGGTCCCTTAGGCAGCGCCGCTAAAGTCGCAGCCTCTTCCAGCGTGAGATCGCGCGCGTGTTTGCTGAAATAGTATTCTGCGCCTGCCTCGAAGCCGTAGATACCGCGTCCGAGAAAGATCTGGTTGGCATACAAAGTGAAGATTTGCGGCTTGGTAAAGCGGCGCTCGATTTGAAGCGCAAGCACAATCTCCTGGATCTTTCTTCCCCAAGTGCGGTCCGAAGAAAGAAAAAGATTGCGCGAGAGTTGCATAGTGAGTGTAGAGGCCCCTTGAGCGCGGCTCTTGGAGCTCATGTCGCGATATGCCGCGCCCATGATCCTCCATAGATTCACTCCCCAATGGCTTTCAAAATCCTTGTCTTCGATCGAGATCACGGCGTCGCGCAGCATTCCGGGAAAATCTTCATAAGACGCAATGACGCGGCGTTGCAGGGCGAAGGAGCCAATGACCTTGTCCTGATCGTCATACACTTCGGTGATGGTGCTGGGACGGTAACGTTCGAGCTCCCCGATCTGGGGCAGGTCGGTCGTATAAATCAGGAGGAAGCCGACCAGCGCGCCGGCGGCGGCGGCAAGCAACATCAGCAAACCAAACCCTACTCTGCCCGCCAATTTATGAGGAGTAGCGGTTTGTTGTTGCTCGTCGGTTATGACAGAGGTCATTGCAATGGCTGGTTCTGGGATTTCCTGAGGCCCAGCATAGCACGTCCGCTTTCAGACCCATCAGCCCAAAAAGAAGCGCGAACTCTGAAAGTCCGCGCTTATGAATTCGTCTTTAGTGACAACGAGGGAATGTGAAGGAGCTAGGTGCGGTTCTTCAAGACCGCAATGGCGCGCCGCAGTTGCTCGTCATTCTGTTGCGTTTTTGGCTGGCTGGGCGGGGCGGCGGCGATGCTTTCGTCGGTATCTTCCGGCAGAGCGGCATCTTCCGTCGCATCGGCCACAAGGATATTTGGCGTCACCGCATTCTCGTCGATCGCCTTTCCGCTGGGCGAGTAATACTTCGCAACCGAAAGAATCAAAGCGGAGCCGTCGGGAATCTCGAGGGTCTTTTGCACGGATCCGGAGCCGAAGGTCTTGTCGCCCAGCACATCTCCCCGGGCATTTTCGAGGATCGCGGCGGCCAGGATTTCAGCCGCTCCTGAGGTGCCACGGTTCACGATTACCACCAAAGGAAGGTTGGTGATGGCGCGCTGCGGCTCGGCATTAAAATTTTCCCGCGGAAACTTCTGCCCTTGCAGATAGGTAATCGTCCCATGATTGAGGAACAGGTTGGCCACGGCCACCCCTTCCTGCGGATCGCCTTCGGCGACATTGCGCAAATCCAGCAAAAGCTTTTTCGCGCCCGATTTCTGGAGCTGCTTGATATCGCTGGCCAGCTCAGCCGCTTTCCCTTTGTTAAGCGCCGCCGGCTGCAAGTATCCGATATTCGCTTCCAGCATCTTGTCGGAGACTGCAGGAATATTGATGATCTCGCGCTGGACGGCAACTTTCTGCGGCTCCGCCTTTACCCGAGGACGCACGACATCCAAATGCAGCGTGGAGCCGACCGGTCCATACAGATAATTGTGGATCTCCGCCAGTGACATTTGCAGGGAGCTCTTTCCCTCAATCGATTCAAGAACGTCGCCGCTTTGCAGTCCTGCCTTTTCCGCCGGGCTGTTCGGAAGCACGGATACGATGACGCCATATCCAAAACGTTTGGAAGTGCTGGCCCCGATCCATGCCTTGGCATCGGTGCGATGCTGCTTCAATTCCTTGTACTCGGCTGGGCTCAGATAGCTGGACTCCGCGTCGAGGGACTCCAGCAAACCATGCAGGGCGCCCTGGGTAACGGCCTGGAAATTGGGCTCTTCAACATAGTCGGTGCGGATGCGCTGCAGGACTTCGGTATAGACCCCTAGCTGGCGATAGGCGCCATCATTGCTGGAGGCGTGGACCCCAAATCCACCGGCGATGACGAAAAGGACAATGAGAGCGGAAAAAGAGAGGACAAAAACCTTTAGATGTTTGGGCATGCGATTCTCTACTACAGTTTAGACGTGCCAGCCAAGCTGGAAGTCACCTTATTATATGACGGATTGCTGCCTGAGATTCAGGAGCTGCTTAATTTTAATCTCTAAAAGGGAACATCGGCCTGCCAGCGGGTTGAATCCGCCTGCCATAAGTTCCTTTCTTCCCGAGATTTACAGATGCTACCCCAGCAGCCGGCGTCTGTGCATCTACTGGCCACTGCGGGCTTCGGGGATCGCCCGAGGATTTCACCCCTGCCGATTCAGCTCCGATTCGTGGATCTCTTCCATGTCATGGGACTGCTCGTCTTGCGGACGGTCCAGCCCATGGGGAGCAAATCCGCTCAGCAAGGGGAGGAGGAAAGTAATGGCCGGGATCGTCGTAATCATCCCCCCAACCACCACACGCGCCAGCGGCTGCTGCGCCTGCGCCCCTATGCCGCTTGAAAGCGCGGCAGGGAGCAATCCGAGTCCGGCCGCCAGGCAGGCCATAAGCACCGGACGCATCTCTTCCACGCTGCCATCGCGTATGCCGGCTTGCCAGCCCTCTTCCCGCTGATTGCGCCGGACCCCGGAAAGAAAGACCACCGCCCCCAGCGTCCCAACCCCAAGAACCGAGGTGAACCCGACTGCGGCAGAGATGCTGAACGGAGTTCCGGTCAGGAACAGTGAAAGCACGCCGCCTACCGCCCCAAAGGGAAGGACCGCCAGGACAATCAGCGCATCGCGCCAATTGTGGAAGGAGACATAGAGCAGCACCAGGATAATAAGAATGCTGATGGGAATGATGATCGCAAGCCGGTGCAGCTCTTTCTGCAAGCTGTCGTATTCTCCTGCCCATTCATATTTATATCCATTAGGCAGCTGGACCTGCCTTTGCAGCTTCTCCTGCAGCTCGCGGATCGTGGTAGCCAGGTCGCGCCCGCGAACGCTGAATTTGATCGGGATGTAGCGCCGGTTATTTTCGCGATAGATCATGAAAGAGCCTTCGCGCAGCTCTACATTGGCGACACTGGCCAGCGGCACCTTGCTGCCATCCGATGTAGGCACCAGCAGGTTACGGATTTGCTCTGGAGTGTTCCGGTATTGCGGCAGGTACCGCACCACCAGATCGAAGCGGCGGTCACCTTCCAATATCTGGGTGGCTGCGCTGCCGCCAATGGCCGCCTGCACCACACCATTTACATCCGCGGCCATAACCCCATAACGTGCCGCGCGCGCGCGATCGATAGAGATCAGGAGGTCCGGTTGCCCGGTTACCCGAAAGACCCCAACATCGGAAACGCCGGGAACGCTCTCCATTACTTTCTGGATCTCCGACGCCTTGCTGGCGAGGGTATCGATGTTGTCGCCAAACAGCTTCAAAGAGTTTTCACCCTTTACCCCGGACATGGCTTCCTCGACGTTGTCCTGGATGTTCTGGGAGAAGTTGAAGGCGATCCCGGGAAATTTTTCCAGGCGTTCGTCCATCTGATGGATCAGCTCTTCCTTATCGATGTGCCCCGGCCACCGGCTCTGCGGCAGAAGCGCAACCGAAATTTCAATGTTGTTGAAGGTGCTGGGATCGGTCCCATCGTCCGGGCGCCCTACTTGAGAGACGAGTTGCCGGACCTCGGGAAATTGGGAGAGCGTCTCCCGCAATTTATCCGCAATCGCGCTGGACTGCTCGAACGAAATGTCCTGCGGCAGGGTGGCGCGAATCCAGAGGTTCCCCTCTTCCAGAGCTGGCATGAATTCTCCGCCGACAAATGGCAGCACCAGCACCGCCCCCAGCAAACTTGCGAATGCAATGATCGCGGTCCATTTGGGACGGGCAAGGCTCCAATCCAGGGACCGCTCATAATGGCGGCGAAACCACGCTGCTACCCGCGTCTCCCGTAAAGCGCTTTGGCCCTGGGGGCGCTCATAAGAGGCCAGCACCGGAGCGAAAAGCAAAGCGAACATCAGCGCGCCGGTCAGGGCAAAGCCGTAAGTGATAGACATCGGAGCGAATATCTTTCCCGGCACCCCATGCATGGTGAAGAGAGGAATAAAGGCGACCAGGATGATCAGGGTAGAGAAAAGGACCGCCCGCGAAGATTGCGCGGTGGCATGAACGATGACCTCGAAAACGGACTCGTGCTCCAGCCGGGATTGCAAGCGCCGGAAGATGCTTTCGAGCACCACAATCGCCGCGTCCACCAGGATGCCGAAGTCGATTGCGCCAATCGAAATCAGGTTGGCGGAGCGCCCCGTCAGCACCATCAAGCCAAACGCAAAGAGGATGGAGACCGGGATGGTGAGCGCCGTGATCAGGGTAAAACGAACGTCCCCCAGCATTACCAGCAATAGGACGGTCAGCAGCACGAGCCCGGTGATCACGATGTGGCGGACGGTGTGGGTGGTGAGGCCGATCAGGTCGGTGCGGTCATACAGCGGCTTGATGTGCATGCCGGGCGGCAGGAGCCCATGATTCAGCTCCTCGATTTTCTTGCGCAGCGCCCCCAATGCAGGCAGGGATTGCTCTCCTCGCTGCAGAAGCACGATGCCTTGGACTACATCGTTGAGCTTGTTCACCCCGACTTGTCCGAGACGTGACTGGTACCCTTCCCGCACCTGCGCGATGTCCCGCAGCAATACCGGAACACCGTTCCGCTGTGTGATGACTACGGAGGAGATGTCCTCAAGATTTTTCAGCAAGCCAATGCCGCGGACATTCACGTTCTGGCTGCCAAGGCTCAGGTAGTTCCCGCCTGCGTTCGCGTTGGCGGAGTTGAGCGCGGTGAGCGCCTGCGGCAAAGTGATGTTGTATTGCAGAAGCCTCTGCGGGTCTACTTCGACCTGATACTGCTTGGTGGCGCCTCCGAATGTAGTGATGTCGATAATGCCGGGTACCTGCTTCAGCTCGCGGCGCACCGTCCAGTTCTGTTCGGCGGTGATCTGGTTCAGGGTATAGGCAGGTCCTTCGAGCCGATAGCGGTAGATCTCGCCAATAGGCGACCAGGGCGAAAGCTGGGGGGAGAGGCCGTTGGGAAGGGCGATGGTCTGAAGACGGTTCAGGACCTCCTGGCGATCGTAAAAGTAGTCGCTGTCAAAGCTGAAATATAGCTTGATATCGCTCAACCCAAAGATGCTGATGGAGCGGATATACTCCAGGCGCGGCATTCCGTTGAGCACGGTTTCGACCGGCACCGTGATCTGCTGCTCGATCTCCTCCGCCGACCACGATGGGTTCTGCGTGATCAGCTCCACCAGCGGCGGAGAAGGGTCGGGATAGGCCTCGATATCCAATTGCAGAAATGCGTAGATTCCGGCGGCAATCCATGCCGCGAGGGCAATCAGGACCAAAGCACGATAGCGCAGTAACAACCTGACTAAGGCCTTCATGGTTCGGTCGTACCTCCCCGCAACAATTCGGCGCCTTCGCTTACAACCGATTCCCCGGGCGAAACCCCTTGTTTTATCTCTACCGTGTTGTTCTTTGAATCGCCTGTCTGGACGGTGCGGCGCTCGTATTTCCCATCTCGCTGCTGCACAAACACACTATCTGAGCCGTTCTCGTGGATGACCGCCGAAGCGGGCACAACCACCCCCCCGTGTGCCGGCCGCGCGATCTCAATGGCGCCGAACATCTCCGGCTTAAGGCGGTGACCGGTATTTTGCAGCACAACCCGCACCTTGAGCGTGCGCGTTGTCGGGTCCAGGGTCTCGCCCACCGATGAGATCCTCCCTCTCCACCGGGCATTGGGATATGCGCTCAGGGTGACGCTGACCGGCGTCCCTTCGACCGCGCTCGCCACATCTTTTTCGAGAACATCTCCCAGGACCCAAACCGTACTGAGATCGGCGATGGTGCATATCTGGGAAGCGTTATCGAGGGACTTGGAGAGTTCGCCCGGAGAGGCGCTGACGTCGAGCACCACCCCGGAGCGAGGGGCGGTCAAGCGGATGCGATCGGAGGTCCCCGTTTCGGAAACGCCGAGCATCTGCAGCCGTTCGCCTGCCCGTTCCTCTTCGCTGCGGGCCTGAGCGGCATGCGCCTTTGCGTCCTCAAAATCCTTTCCGGCAAGGACCTGATGCTGGTAAAGCAGTAAGGCCCGCTTTTCCGCCTGCGAGGAGCGTTCTTCTTCAACCTTTGCCTTCTCGAAATCGGAGCGCGCGGAGGCGATATCGCTGCTTTCGAGGATGGCAATCGTCTGTCCGGCCCGTACGTGGTCTCCCGGGCGGACCTGCAAGGAGATCACCTTTCCGCTGGCAGGCGGGAAAATCCGGATTACTTTGGCCGGATCGGGCTGGACTTTTGCGGGAACCTGCAGGACATCCGAGATCGCCTGCTCACTGACTTGGACGGTCTTGATTACAGGATTGGCGCTCGCGGCGGCTGACGGCGCGGATGGGCGAGCGTTGGATTTGTCGCATCCGCAGAGCGCGATGAGTGTCGTGGCCGTAAGTGCGGCGAGAATTTTCCTGGTCATGGCAGCAGCTCCGTAGCGGTGGCGAAACTTAATTGGTGGGCGGCATTCAATACCTGGGCCGAAGCCGCAGCCGAGGCAAGATAGATGTCACGGTAATCGCGGACCGCGTCCAGAAATTCCAGCAGTGAAGCGCCCCCATTGCGATAGCTGAATTCGATACGGTCACGGACATCGCGGGCCTGCTGCAGGTAGTCACGCGAGTAAATCTGGGCCAGCGACAAAGCGTCCTTATAAGCGGTATAAGCCTGGGAGACCTCCGAAAGCACCTGGTTCCGGGCCGCAATTTCATTGGCTTTACTGGCTTCGAATTCCCGCGATGTGCGCAGTTTCTCTCCCTGGTTCCGGTCGAAAATCCTTAGGGGCACGGAAAACGTTACTCCCAGGGTGTTGGCCGGACCATTTCGCTTGTATTCGGTGCCAACGGTCACGTCGGTCGCGCCGCCTGCCTGGGCAAGATTCAGGTCGGCCACTGCCTTTTGAGAGGCCGCCTTCGCGCCCAGATAATCCGGCCGGTTTTGTAGCGCTATATTCTGCAATTGCTCTAGATCCAGGGAGAGCTCGGGATTGGCCAGCGATCCAGTGATGTCGAATGACGGCAGGAGCTGCCGGAAGCCCAGCAGTAACTGGAGCTGAATGCGGGCCTGCTCAAGCGCGAGCTGGGCGGCCAGCAAGTCGCTTTCAAATCGCGCCTGTTGTAAACGGATGCGGCTGAAATCGGTTTGGCTGATGTCCCCAGCCTGCGCGCGGAATTTGTTCAACTCCACTACCTGCTTGTAATCGTCGAGGTTTTGGCGGGCAAGCTCGAGATTGCTCTTGGCCAGCAGCATGCCCACAAATGCCTGCTTGGCCTGAAACTCAAGCTGCCGTTGCGAATCCTGATAGCCGTGTTGCGCTACCGTCGTGCCCAGCCGCGCGCTTTGGATGCGGTATCTGCGCTTCCCCCCCCGCTCGATCAGCTCCGAAATATTCTCTGTATATTCCTGTCCGTTGACCGGGTCCAGCTTCGGCATATCGAAGACGTTGAAATCCTCATTCGCCGAAGAGAGTACCGGATTGGGACGCAAACGCGCGGTGATCTCATTGGCAGCCGTGGCCTGGAGATGAAGCCGCCCCGCAGCCAGAGATGGATTATTGGCGCGAAGCAGCTCCAGCGCTTCCCGCAGTGTGATCGGGTGATCTGGCATTTGCGCCGCCATGGAGAGCGGCCAAAGGCCTATAAATAGATAGCAGGCCAAACGTACACGCATCTTTTTACGCTCGAAGGTAAGAAAAAATTTTAAGGAGACTAAACGAAGCGCAGCGAGAGCGCGGCGGCGGGAGGAGGACGATTGGTGAACTCGCGAAGCCAGATAACCGAGGGGACCGTCCGCAGCAATTGTGGCCTTATCAGCCAGATCACGCGGGCGAAGAGCAGCAGCATCAGGGAATTGACGACTGCCACCGCGAACAGGATTAACTTCGATTTGGTAAATTCAATCAGGCTGATCAGATCGCCCTGATGAGGGTTCGCCATCATCTGGCAAACGTAGAGATCGTCCGTAAGCGAGATGGCGGGAAATAACACCACCAGGGCGCAGGCCAGCGCCACAAACGAGCGCAGCCCTTTAATCGATTTCTCGTCCGAACGCTTTGCCTGAATACACCAGTATCCGACCGCCGCGATTGCGGCAACCAGCCAGCACACATTCAGGAAAAGTTCGATGCTCATGGTATTCAACTTGAATTTTAAACGATAGAAACGAAAAAAACCAAGTTGCCGGCGGTACTGACGCCGCGCGTAGACGCGATTAGCTGTGGTGGCGAAACGGGTCCTGTATCCTGCCCTTCCACTCGCCGCCTTTGCCCGACCAGAACTTCACCGCCGAGTGCAGCGTTGCACCCATATAAAAAAGCGCGGCCATAGGCAGTAAAAGCGCCCATCCGGGACCGAGGCCATAGAAGCGGACCACGGGGAGGTAGGCAAGGACCATCATCAGCCAGGCTACTGCGCCCAAAGCGATTGCTGGCGGATAGCCCGAAAACAAAAGCGCCACCGGAGCGATGTAAATCAGGGTAAGTCCCAGCAGAGCCATAGCCAGCAAAGCCGCCGAATGCCTGAGCTGGTTAAACGCGGTGCGAGAGATCATGCGCCCGATCTCACGGAACGATCCATACGGACGAAGGCTCGAGGCCGAAGAGGCAAGGCCCAGCCATACCCTTCGACCGGCGCGCTTTACGCTTCGTGCAAGAGCGCAGTCGTCAATGATCTCATTGCGAATCGCCTCGATCCCGCCTGCCTGCGCCAGCGCCTGAGGACGAACGAGAATACATCCTCCGGCCGCTCCGGCAGTGCTACGGCGGGGATCGGCGATCCACGATGGCGGATAAAGCTTGAAAAAGAAGAAAACAAAGGCCGGTAGCAGCAGCTTCTCGGCAAAATTTCCGCAATGCAACTTTACCATTAGCGAGACAAGATCGAAATTTCCAGATTCCGCGATCGCCGCCAGCGTGGAAACATTCTCCGGCGCGTGAAAAGTGTCCGCATCTGTCAGCAGAAAAAAATCGGGGGCCAGAGCACGCGCCTGTTCCAGTCCCTGCTGCACCGCCCAGAGTTTTCCCGACCAACCCGGCGGAAGTGGCCGGCCTTCGATAATGGTCAGCGATGCGGGCCTTCCGGTCTTCTGTGCCGCCTCCCGCGCGATCTGGGCAGTGCCATCGGTGCTGCCATCGTCCACCAAAAAAACGTGCAGCAGGTCCCTCTGCGTGAGCAGCGATGGGATGCTGCGGGCGATTACATCTGCCTCGTTTCGGGCGGGAACAACAGCCACCACCCCCGCTGGCGTTTTTGCTGCCTGTGGAGAGGAGAGCGATTTGCTCACCTGCCAGAAGCCGCCATGGACGACGAGCAGATAGAGCCAGGCAAGCGCGGCCATCCCGCCACAGAAAAACAGGAAAAAGTGCATGCGCCTCAGTGTACCGCTGCGGAGTGTGCGGCAGCGCGCGCGGGATTAACAATCAATCTCCCACCAGATATTTACGGCAAAGCTCGATGCAAAATTGCAGATCTTGTGAAGTATCGACCTCCAGCTTGGGGCGGCGGATAGGTTCGGACTTCGCCTTCAGCTCCCGATACAGATCGAAGCTGCGGTTGCCGGCCACGTGCTCCCGGCCCTCTGCACTGCGCAATCGCTCTTCGGCCACCGAATCCGGAGAGAAGAGATGCAGTATCTTCCACTCGCAACCGTTCTTCCTCGCCGCTTGCGCCGCCTGCTCTACCTGATATTCGCGGGAGAAGGTCCTTCCATCCAGAAATATGAAGAGGGATTGTCGCTGGGAAATGTATTCTGCCGCGCTTAAAAGCGCGTCCATGCAAAGATCATCCTGCTCGCGGGTGTAATCGATCAGATGCGCGGGAAACAATGCTGCCCGTATCAGGTCCTTGTTCAACACGATGCCGTTCAACCTTGCGGCCAATGCATTTGCAAGCGTGGTTTTCCCCGTGCCCGGCAGTCCGGCCATCAGCACATAGGCGCTTTTGTCGAGAGGCCGCCCCATCGCACCTTCCTTATAAATGGAACCCGTACTTCTATGTCACTAAAGTTTATGCCGGACCCAACCCGGTATAGAGAAAGCCTTCCGTTCCGGGCTAAAATCTCTCATGGACTTGAGCCGCTCTGGCATCGCTCTGTTGTATGGCAGCTCCGGCGGCTTACTCGAAGAGTTCTGGCCGGACATCCAGCGCAAGGTTTTTCATAAAAAGCCTCAACTCCAGTAGCCTGAAGCTGATGGCATGATTTCAGGCGGGCGGAATTCTCGCCTTCAATGCTTGTTTTGCGCCTTCGCGGCCAACGATTCAATCGGCGGGTAGGAGACAGGAACGGTGAAGGTGCGTTCCGGCGGCAGGGAACCATTTTGGATCGCATGCGCCATCATCTCGATCGCCGTACCTGTGTTTGGGGGTACCACGATGGTGGCGGCAAGAGTGCCGCTGCGGACCCATGCCTGTCCTCCCTTAGGAAGACCGTCGCAGCCGGTAAACGGCGCCTTGAGACGCTGCTCGCGCTTCTGCTCGTCCTGGATTTCCTGAAATGCTTTTCGCACTCCCAGGGCCATAAGATCGTTTTGGCATCCCACTACATCGATTTGCATACTATGAGCAGTGGAAAGACGCATCCATGAGGAGACCGCCTGATAAGCGCTAAGTTCGGTCCAGCGGCCCCGCAAAGCTCGCATCTCTATGTTCGCAGGCTTGGTCTCGTTCATGCCGTAGGTCCGTTGGACCGCCGCAGAATTGTCACCCGGACCCTCAACGTACAACAGGCTTCCACCATTCGGCAGAAGCGCGGCGAATTGCCGTCCTTGAATACGCCCAATCTCTTCATGATTTGAGGTAATGCAGAAGATGGGCGCCTTGGCCGTCTTGCGCAGCTGCAGCACGTAATCCGCCTCGCGGTTGAGGACCGCCCAGCCAATTTCCGCGGCTGCGGCCGCCTGCGCCACCTGGGGCATCGCTGTTCCTCCCACCGGCTCAAAAATGATCGCGTCGGGCCGCCCGGAAGAGGCTTGTATTGCGGTCAGCAGTTGCTGGCTTTGAGTGATCGTCTCGTTGCCCGCATAGAGTATCTGGGCTTTGATTCCCAGACGGCGCGCAGTCTCCTCGGCGGAAGATGCCTGTTCGCGCTGAAAGTCACTGTCCTGTGTGGTAAGCGATATGAGGAAGTTGAGCTCTTTCATGAAAGTTGCTGCATCATACCTTGCTTTAATACAGGGTAGCAAGGAGACAGTAGCGAATGGGTGTCCGCTTCCGCAGGCCATGATGAAACCATTTGCGCCCTTGGCTTCCATTGCAGGCGCGCGGCAGCTTCAAGTAGCATGGCATCTGCACTCCCTTAACCAACCCATGGAAGATTTTTCCCGAATCAAGCGTCTCCCTCCGTATGTCTTCAACATCACCGGAGAGCTGAAGAGCGCCGCGCGCAAGCGTGGAGAAGACATCATCGACTTTGGCATGGGTAATCCCGATGGGGCCACGCCCAAGCCCATCGTGGACAAAATGATTGAGGCCTCGCGGCGCGCCGCCACCCATCGCTATTCGGTCTCTCGCGGTATTCCGCGCCTGCGCAAGGCGATCTGCGACTGGTACCAGCGACGCTTCAGCGTGGAACTCGATCCGGAGACCGAGGCCATTGTCACCATCGGCTCCAAAGAAGGGATCTTTCATCTGTGCGTGGCCACTCTGGACCGTGGCGACACCGTCCTCGTCCCCAATCCGAGTTATCCCATCCATATTTATGGGCCGGTGATTGCCGGGGCGGACATCCGCAGCGTCCCGATGCGTGCCGGCATTGACTTTTTGGCGGAGCTGGAACAGGCGCTGCGCCTGACCTATCCCCGGCCCAAGATCCTGATTTTGAATTTTCCCGCCAACCCCACCACGCAATGCGTCGATCTGGCCTTCTTTGAACGCGTGGTGGCGCTCTGCCGGGAATACAAGCTCTATGTGGTGCACGATATCGCCTACGCCGACATTGTCTTCGACGGATACCGCGCGCCTTCGATCCTGCAGGTGCCCGGGGCCAAAGAGATTGCGGTCGAGTTCTTCACGCTCTCCAAGAGCTACAACATGCCGGGATGGCGCGTGGGATTCATGACCGGCAACTCCAGGCTGGTGGCCGCGCTGAGCCGCATCAAAAGCTATTGCGATTACGGCACCTTCACTCCGATCCAGGTGGCATCGATCCTGGCCCTCGAAGGGCCGCAGGAGTGCGTCCACGAGATCTGCGAAAACTATCGCAGGCGCCGCGACGTCCTGGTACAAGGGCTGAACAAGCTGGGATGGCCCGTGGACCTTCCGAAAGCAACCATGTTCGCGTGGGCGCCGATTCCGGCTGCTTACAAGGGCATTGGATCACTGGAGTTCTCTAAAAAGCTCCTGATGCAGGCAAAAGTAGCGGTGAGCCCGGGGGTCGGATTTGGCGAGTATGGGGATGACCATGTGCGCTTTTCGCTGATAGAAAACGAGGAGCGGACCCGGCAGGCATTGCGCGGAATCAAGCATATGTTCAAAACCGATGGCTGCTCCTGAACCAGGCAATTAACTAGAAGGCGGAATGCTCCCGTCCCTCTTCTTACCCCAGGCTGCAACATTCGTTCGTTTACGGCGGACCTGCTGATTCCATCCCATCTTGAAACGATTCACATCAATGCCCATCAACGCTTCAAAGAAGTTGGCAAACCTACTGCAATCTCTCGTCATCGGAAGATGGAAAGCAAGCATCCCCCAAAAATCTGAGGTGCTGTATTGGACTCTCTTACAAGGGCCGGACTCACTCCCCTGCGTCTTGCTGTGCGTTCCTGGAAATCGATTAATGAGGATGATGTATTCGGGCGCGCAGCAGGTCTCTCGTACTACTTTATGCTGGCGCTTTTTCCTTTGCTGCTGTTTCTGCTCTCGCTCTTTGGATTGCTTGCCGGACCGGGCAGCGAGCTGCGCGCGAACCTGCTCCAGTTGCTGGCCCGCGCGATCCCAGCATCGGCCTCCCAGCTTATCTACAAGACCATAGACGAGGTCACGAAGAACAGCGGTGGCGGCAAGCTTACCTTTGGGCTGCTGGCTGCATTGTGGGCGGCCTCAAACGGGGTCAGCGCGGTAATGGAGAGCCTGAACATCGCCTATCACGTGAAGGAAACCCGCAGCTGGTTCAAAAAGCATGTCGTCTCCGTGGGCTTGACCGTCGCGCTCTCGATTCTGGTGACCATTGCGCTCACGTTGGTTCTCTATGGCGGAAAGATCGCCGATTTGATGGTCCAGCATTTCGGGCTGGGCGCTCCCTTCAAGATTGCGTGGTTAGTGCTGCAGTGGCCGATCGTCGTTGCCTTCATGCTGGTTGGCTATGCGCTCATCTACTACTTCGCCCCTAATCTGGACGAGCCGAAATGGGCTTGGGTGACGCCCGGCGCCGTGATTGGATTTGCGCTCTGGGTAATCGCCTCCGTTGCCCTGCGTATTTATCTGCATTTCTTCAATTCCTACAGTGCCACCTATGGTTCATTGGGGGCGGTTATTATCCTTATGCTATGGCTTTACCTCACCGGAGCTGCGATCCTGATCGGCGGTGAAGTCAACGCCGAAATCAAGCATGCGGAAGTTGAGAAAGAGAAGCAGGACGAACGCCAGCGCATGCTCGATCGGCAATTTGAGCAGGAATTGAAAGCAGCCTAGCAGCGCGAGCCGGTATACTGAATTGCTGAATCTGGTGGAAGACTGGGCCTTTAGCATTGCAAGAGCACGCCTTTTTGGTGGAAGAGTGGGCCTTTAGGCCCACGTTAAGACGCAACCAAAATGGGCTTCAGCCCTGGCCTTTTAGCTGTGACAAACTTTGCAGCATTCGGAGCGGAATGGACATCTTCGATCAACGCACCATCCGGATCCTCAACACCTGCCTTCTCTTCGCCGTTGTTCTCGGATTCATCTATGCCGCGCGAAGCACGCTGATCGCCTTCACCTTCGCGATCTTTTTCGCCTATCTGCTGGAACCTGTGGTCGATTATCTCCAGAGATTTCTCAAGACCAGGGGACGCTCCATTACCGCAGTCTATTGCGCGTTGCTGATTGCGGTGACAATCTTCTTTTTCCTGGTCGGGCCAAAAGTCGTGGATCAGGGGCGCAAACTTTCGAATGCCCTGCCCAGCCTCTCAGAAAGGATTGGGTCAGGGGAGCTGGTCCAGCAGGTCGGGGCGCAACGGGGCTGGAGCTATGAGCGGCGCATACAGCTTCAGCAGGCATTGGCGAAGTATCGCGGCGCCATCACAGATTATGCGGAACGGGCGGGAAAGCGAGTGGCGGAGCTTGCGACCAACATCTGGTGGCTCATTCTCATACCCATCCTGGCGCTTTTCTTCCTCAAGGACGGAAAGACCTTTGGCAATGCGCTGGTGCAGATTGCCGACCGCGGCCCAAACCAGGACCTGGTGCGCCGTCTGCTCGCCGATGTGAACCTGATGCTTGGCGCCTATATTCGCGCACAGCTTATACTCGCCGCGCTGTCCGTGGTCGTCTATACCGTTGTTCTCGAAATTATGGGCGTGCAATATGCGCTGGCTCTTGGCCCGGCCGCCGGCATTCTGGAATTTATTCCGGTGGTCGGCCCGTTGCTCGGTGCGGCCTGCATTTTGCTGATCGCCTTTCTCACTAACTACCCTCATCTGCTTCTGCTGGCCCTGTTTTTCGGGGTATGGCGGCTGCTGCAGGATTATGTGAACAGCCCTCGCATCATGGGAAAAGAGCTTGAGCTGCACCCGCTGGCCGCCATCTTTGGAGTGCTTGCCGGAGGAGAGATTGGGGGCGTGGTCGGAGTATTCCTCTCCATCCCCCTCATGGCAACGCTACGCATTATCTGGCGAAACGTGAGATTGCGCAGCGGACACCACGTGGCGCAGCTCTAACTGCTCATTGTCGGGACTGCATTCAGATCCGCTCCGGCGCGGCACCCTTCACATTGATCTGGACCGTCTTCACGCCCAGCACCGGATGTTGCGCGCGCAGGCGAATCACCCCTGAGCCTATCTTAGATTTCACCCAGACCGCGCCCACTCCGCCGCTCAGGGCAAACGGGTTTTCCCCAACAATCTCTCCCGGACCTTCGATTTGGAGAGTCACTGCGCCGCTGGAGAATGGACGCCAGCCGCCCTGCGAATTCACCACCTTCAGCACGACGCGCGTAGCATCGATGCCGTCGCCGTCGAGTTCATTGTCGTCCGGCTCGACCCGCAGCTCTTCGTCCTTATCATTGCCGGGAAGCGTCTTCGAGAGCACCATCTTGTCCCCAATATAGCCATCGATCCGCAGATCGGCCCAGTCTTCCAGATGGATCCCGACCAGGTCCATGATAAATGGAGGATACTTCAGGCTGGGATACGTCTTGCGATCGGGACCGCCCTCCCACTTCAACTTATCTCCCACATAAATCTTGAGGCGCTCGCAGTTGGAGCAGATGGTTGCCTGGCGAATGCCGCCGCCCTGCGACTGGTCTCCCTGCGACCAGTTGAAGCACGGCTCCAGCACGATATCCTCCTGCGGATCGCATTGTGAGCGATAGAAGAAGGCGGCGGGCTTGGGGATGCGGAAGATGTCGCTCACGCCGTGATAGCAGATGCGGTCGCCGGAGCCGAAATTGAAGTGGGTGTTGTAATCAAAGGCGCACCATCCGATGCCGCCCGCGTATTGCGGGTTCGACGCCAGTTGATCGTGGACGCGGGCATGGCGGCGCGCATGTTCCATCACCCGGTCGACGTTGTCATATCTCTTGGTGGGAAACATGTGCCCGTTGAATTCGGTATTCAAATAAAGCGGATGGCTGGGCGGCTTCAGCGGAAATCCGAAATCGTTGCGGGTATAAACGTCTTCCAGCAGCTCCGAGTTCTCCAGATAGCGGATGCCGCCGGTCTGCCGCGAATCGTCGAGCTGATGGGCGAGCGCATTCGTCCGCGTATATAAGTCGTGGTTATCGTGGGACTCGTTGATGCGCACCCCCCACAGCACGATCGAGGGATGGTTCCAGTCGCGGCGAATCATCTCTCCCACATTGCGGACCGCGAGGTCCTGCCATGCCTGGTCGCCGATATTTTGCCATCCCGGAATCTCTTCCAGGACCAGCAGTCCGACCTCATCGCAGCAGTCCAGAAAATGCGGTGACTGCGGATAGTGCGAGGTGCGCACAATATTGCATTTCAGCTCTTTGCGCAGGACCAGCGCATCCCGCCGCTGCACCCGCGAGGGCATCGCTCCACCCACATAGGGAAAAGTCTGGTGCCGGTTCAGGCCGCGCAGCTTTACCGTCTTGCCATTCAGCTTGAAGCCTTCGGGCGTAAAACGCGCCTCGCGGAAGCCGATGCGGAGCTGGTATTCGTCCACCAGCTTGCCTTTTTCTTGCAGCTGGGCGACTACCTGGTACAGCTTAGGATGTTCGAGGTCCCACAACTCGATGCCCTTCAAATCATTCAGCGACAGAGTATGCGCCCCGCCTTCCATCGGCACATCGACGCTCTGCGATTTGGTTGCAAGTACCTTGTCGCCATCGCGGAGTTCTATTTTCAGCAGAAGATGTTTTGCCGCGTGCTCCGGACGGCCAAAGAAATACTGCACATCCACCCGGCGCCCATCGGAGAGCACATTTACCGGTTTGGCAAAGACATTGTCGAAATAAGTGTCCGCGACCGCGCGCAGCGTCACTTCGCGGTAGATGCCCCCGAAGGTGAGGTAATCGATATTCTTCCCGAATGGAGGAATGTCGGCCCGCTCCGTGGAATCCACCTGGACCGCCAGCACGTTATCGCCGCTCCAGTTCAGCGCTTTGCTAAGTTCAAAAGAGAAAGGCGTATATCCGCCTTTATATTCGCCCAGGAGCTGTCCATTCAGCGTGACCGTCGCGGCAGTCATCACTCCGGCAAAATCGACGAAGACGCGCCGCCCGCGCAGCTCCTGCGGCAAGCGGAAGTGCCGGCGATAGATGGATACAAACTGGAAATCCTTTTCATCGAAGCTGTGCCAGGGAAAAACCTTATTGGCGTGAGGAATGGTGACGGTTTCAAACTTGCTGTCGTCGAAGTCGGGGCGCTCCGCGCCGGGAACGCTTTTGCCGCCATAACGCCAACCGCGGTTCATGGAAAGAACGGTCCGGGCAGTTGGCTCCAGTTGCTCTGCAGCCTCCAGTTCGGGGATCAGGCCCGTCTCCGGTAGTTTGCCCATCAATCCTAAACCGCTCAGACCCGCAACTGCGCCCGCAATAAAGTTCCTTCGATCCACAGAAATCCTCCCTGCACTCGCTGTATATTGCGCTCGCAGTATATCTCATCGCGATATTTTGCAGGAGGACGCCTGGTCCGCCGCGATCTCCGCCAGGATGTCCCCGATCGTTCCTCTTTTGTCCCAGGGGATTTGCCCGTTTTTGTTTTCGGCTTTTTGATTTCCGTTTTTTGACTTTTGCGTCTTGGTCTTTTACGCTCTTTTGCCTCTCTGTCTTTTTTGATTCTTGCGTTTGTCTTTGTTGTCTTTTGTGTTTTGCCTTATTTTTCTTTATTTCTCTGTGGCTCTGTGTCTCTGTGGTGGGCCGCTTTTATGCGATAGTGTGGAACGTGCGGAGGTTTAGATATGGTCGACCTGGAGATTTCCGAGAACAAGCTGCACATACGCGTGCGAGGGGCGGACAAGCTGTGGGCCTTCAAGAGTTCGCTTGAAATCCGGCTGGAGCATGTTGCCGGGATTCGCGCCGACGCGAGCGTCGCCCGCGGCTGGTATCACGGGATAAGGCTTCCCGGGACCAACCTTCCCGGCGTTCTTACCGCTGGCACCTTCTACCAGGACGGCAAGCGGGTCTTCTGGGACGTCCACAATCCGGAAAATACCGTCGTCATCGATCTGCGCGACGAGCGCTACAACGAGCTGGTCGTCGAAGTCGCCGATTCCCAGGCCGCCGTCGAACTGGTGAATGCGGCGCTGCGGCGC
>CAZONJ010000027.1:0-22983 GCA_964581225.1 uncultured Terriglobales bacterium
TGGTCTATCGCAAGGAGCAGCTGCTGGCCCCGCTTCCGCCGGGCGCAACCGGAAAATTGAAGGCCGCCCCTGAACCCGCCGCGTTGAAGCATTAAAAAGCAGTTTCGAGTTTCAAAAGCAACTCGGACTTGTCATTCCGGGCGGAGCGAGGAATCCCTATTGCTACAACTAATCTCGGGGATTCTAGATTATTACTTTGTCATTCTGAGCGCCGCGTGAGGCGAGCTGGCGAGCCAAGCGCAAGCCGAAAAAGGCGCGCCCAAATGACGCGCCTTTGAAAGAATATTTATTTTTACCGTCCGAAGCCTGCGCTCTCCATCTGTTCGCGGGCCGCATCGGCGGTGGACCCGATGCCCTGCACCTTGAGCTTGAGGTCGTCGGGATTGGTTGCGTTCTCAATCGCGGTCTCAAAGGTGATCAATCCCTGCTGGAACAGATCATAGAGCGATTGATCGAAGGTCTGCATGCCGTACTGCGAGGTGCCGGCGGCCAGCGCTTCGTGGATCATGCGGGTCTTTTCCGGGGTCATGATGCACTCCCGGATAAATGCGGTTGAGAGCAGCACTTCGACTGCGGGCACGCGACCATCGCCATCGGCCTTTTTTACCAGCCGCTGGCTGATGACCGCCTTTACCGTCGCCGCCAGCTGCATGCGGACCTGCTTCTGCTCCGGGGGCGGGAAGACCGAGATCACGCGGTTAATGGTTTCTACCGCATCCAGGGTGTGCAGGGTAGAGAAGACCATGTGACCGGTTTCGGCCGCATGAAGCGCGGTGCTGATCGTCTCCAAATCGCGCATTTCGCCGACCAGAATCACATCCGGGTCCTGACGCAAGCTGGCGCGCAGCGCCGCGCCGAACGATGGAGTGTCTACTTCTACCTCGCGCTGGTTTACAAAACCCTTTTTATCGCGATGCAGAAATTCGATGGGATCTTCGATGGTGATAATGTGCTCCGGGCGGCTGGAGTTGATGCGATCGATCATCGCCGCCAGGGTGGTGGATTTGCCGGAACCGGTGATGCCGGTCACCAGCACCAGCCCGCGCGCCTCGTCGCAGATTCGTTCGATAATTTTGGGCAGGTAGAGTTCTTCAAGCGCGCGAATCTTGGTTGGGATCACGCGCAGCACCAGTCCCACATTGCCGCGCTGCTGGAAGACGTTGACGCGAAAACGTCCCAGGCCGGCCACGCCATAGGCCATGTCCAGCTCCGCAGCTTCTTTGAATTTTTGCTTCTGCCGGTTGGACATCATGCTGAATGCCATATTCAGCATGTCCTCGGCGGAGATGCGCGGCTGGTCGCTAAGCGGCATCAACTCGCCATCTATGCGGAGATGCGGGTAGTTGCCCACTTTCAGGTGAAGGTCGGAGGCCTTGCGCTCCATTGCAATTCGGAGCAAATCGTCAATCGTCATGGGTTATTCCTGCTGGCCGAGCCATTTGCGCTCTGCAAGATCTTGGATAATTTATGCTGCAAAGTAGCACGGTACCGCAGGCGGCACAATCAGGCCAGATACTTAGATGAAAACAATGCACCTTCGTAACCAACCCCCCAGCACAGGAAGGACTGCGAGGGAAGATACACCGCGCCGGGGCATCTCAAAGTCGCATAAAGACGCCCGGGCGCGGACGATCCGGTTATCGAGTGGGAGCGGCTTCCAGCCGGTTTTTATCGATCTCCGCTTCTCCCCAGCTCCTGGCCAGTTGAGCTTTTAGAATCAAGGTGCTTCCCAAGGCTATGACCGCCAGAATCACTCCTCGCGCGATATTGCCCATAATGAAATAGCCGGTGGAGAAAAGGACCGAATAGACCAGGCAGCACCCAACTACCCAGGTTCCAAGATTGCGCCCCAGGTCGCGGACCTGTGGGACCTCAGGGGCGAGGGCGGCGACCGGCCTCCATCCGCGCACATCGGGATACACCTTGCGATAGAAGCTGACCAGCACCTCCTGGGGTTCAGGCTGAGTTAAGAACGTGACCAGCACCCAAACCAGGGTAGTGATGCCGGTGCTGGTGAGGGCGGTCTTGGCGAAATCCACCGGACTGCTGCCGCTGAACAGATGAAAGATGTGCAGGCAGGCGACCACCACCAGTGAGGTCAACATCGCCGAAATTTCGCTCCATGCATTGATCCGCCACCAGTACCAGCGCAGCAGGTAGACTCCTCCCGTGCCGGCCCCGATTTCGAGCACCACCTGCCATCCTGAGCGGATGGAGGTAAGTTGGGAGGCGACGAAGCAGGAGACGAGCACCAGGACCACGGTCGCGATGCGTCCCACGTTCACGTAATGGGAATCGGAGGCCTCGCGGCGGAAAAAGCGCTTATAAAAATCGGAGACCAGGTACGATGCGCCCCAATTCAGCTGGGTCGCGACCGTCGACATAAAGGCCGCGAGGAAGCCGGCTACCGCCAGGCCGCGAAAGGCCCGTGGCAGATATTGCATCAGCACCATCATGTAACCGTTCTCCGGCTGATCGAGATGCGGATATAAAAGGATCGTCGCCAGCGCGGTCAGGATCCATGGCCATGGACGCACCGCGTAATGCGCGATATTGAACCACAGCACGGAGAGCAGGCCGTGGCGCTCATTCTTGGCGCTGAAGATGCGCTGCGCAATATATCCGCCGCCGCCCGGCTCCGCTCCCGGATACCATGCTGCCCACCATTGGATCCCAAGGTTCACAATGAAGGTGATGACCGGCAGCATCCACCAGCCGGAGGCGGTGATGCCACTGGAAAAATCGGGGAAAAATGCGGTGGGATCGCCGTGCGTCGGAGAACCATTGGGCGGCGCCGCTGCGCGCAGCCTCTCCATCATGGTATGCATGCCGCCGCAGGCCCTGACCGCATAGTATGCCAGGGCAATGACCACGCCCATCTTCAGGACAAACTGGAAGAGGTCGGTCCAAAGCACTCCCCAGAGTCCGCCCAGGGCAACGTACAAGCCGGTAAAGGGGATGATGAAGAAGATGCAGATAGCGAGGGCGGCGTGCGGATTCACGTTCAACACCACGCTCACGATCCCGACCATCGCCTTTGTGACCCAGCCGAGGATCAGGCAGTTCATCATCAATCCGATGTAAATGGCGCGAAAGCCCCGCAGGAATGCCGCCGGTTTTCCGGCATAGCGGATCTCGGCGAACTGCACGTCAGTCAGCAGGCAGGAGCGCCGCCAGAGCCGCGCAAAGAGGAAGACGGTCATCATCCCCGATAAGAGGGAGGCCCACCACAGCCAATTGCCGGCGATCCCCTGGGTGTAGACCAATCCCGTGACCACCAGCGGAGTGTCCGCAGAAAAAGTGGTCGCCACCATCGAGGTGCCGGCGAGCCACCACGAGACGTTCCGTCCAGAGGCAAAATATTCTTCCATGTTCTTCCCCGAACGCCCGCGGAAGTACAGCCCCATCACGATAGTGATCAGCAGATAGCCGGCTATTACACACCAATCAAGCACAGTAAGCGTCGTCATTTGGACAGAATCTCGTCTTGGGATTTTTGAGCTTGCATTTGAATGCAGCGATTTGAATGGAGGAATAGTATCAGCTTTGCTTCTGAAGTTTACACAGGGAATTGAAACGTCATCCTGAGCGCCGCGCGCGGCGAGCTTGCGAGCCAAGCGCAAGTCGAAGGACCTGCAGTTAGAAAGGCAGTTTCAAGTTTCGGGTTTCGAGTTTCAAAAGCGCCAGTGCATCGCCAGAAAGCCTGGGACCGCATCCATGCTGCTTGCTTTCTCGGTGTCTTGCTATCCCTGCGCTCGCTCAAGAGATGACAACGTGAAAACGAGGCCACGACGATAATCCACTTCCAGCAACGAAAAGAGCCCGACCTTGGTCGGGCTCTTAAAAAGTAGAGTTTTGCTATTGCGATTGCGCCATGGAGCGGGCGGTATTCCGCTCGGCCACAACTTTTCGCGCATTGCTGGCTAGCTCCTTGGCTTTGGGCAGCAGATCCAGGGCCTTGGCCACCTGCGGGTCATATTGGTACTGGACCTTAAGCCCTTCCTGCTGGCCATATTGCGAGGTGAAAATTTCGCTTTCGATATTGGTCTTGACCCAATCCAGATTATCGCTGATCGCAGCTTCGGTATAAGGGACCTTTTCGTCGTCCAGGAATTTGCGGAAGTCGCTCAATACCTGATCGTTGACCTGAAAATCCTTGCCGACCTGATGGTTGATCAGATAATGCCTGGCGAAATTGAAGAAAGCGTAGTGCAGCAGCAGGTCTTCTTCGAAATGGTTCAGCTTGGGCTGGGTCAGCTTCTCGTCGGGAGTAATGCCGCCGCCGCCGTAAACCGTGCGTCCGCTGTCCGTCAGCTTCACTTCCTTGCCGGTATTGGTCTCCTTGTCCCGGTCGGGATTGTAGTAATAGTCGTAGAGTGAAACCCCGGTATATTCACGCTGGATCAATCGGCCGCTGGGGGTGTAATAGTGGGCGGTGGTAAGGGCGAGGCCAGTGTTCTCCGACAACGGATAGACGGTCTGCACCAGGCCTTTGCCAAAGGTGGTTTCACCGACAATCAATCCGCGATCATGGTCCTGGATGGCCCCAGCCACGATTTCGGCTGCGGAAGCCGTGCCTCTATCCACCAGCACGACCAACGGATAGTCCTTGCCGCCGTTTCCATGCGAGGCGCGATAGATCTTCTCGGGGGAATTGCGTCCCCGATGCGAAACGATGACCGCTCCCTTATGCAGGAACTTGTCCGCGACCCCGACGCCTTCACTTAACAAGCCGCCAGGATTGTGGCGCAGATCGAGGATGAGGCCTTTCATATCGCCAAAGCTGTCCAGAGCTTGCTGCACCTCATGATCGGTGGTCTCCTGGAAGCCATTCACGTGGATGTAGCCAATTCCCGGGCGGATCTCAAACGCCACATCGACGCTATTGCGTGGGATCTCATCACGGGTAACGCTGAACTCCAGCGGCTTCTCCGAGCCCTCACGAATCATGGTGATGTGTACCGTCGTGTTCTTGGGGCCCTTCAGAAGGTCCGCGACCTCGCTCACCGTCATGTTGTCGGTGGGCTTGCCATCGACGGCGATAATGATATCGCCGGGGCGGATTCCGGCCTTATATGCCGGAGTGCCCACAAACGGGGCAATCACAATGACTTTGTTGTTTCTGGGACCGACCTGCATGCCCACGCCGTAGTATTTTCCGCGCTGGTCTTCCCGCAGCAAAGCGTAAGATTTGGGATCGAAAAAGTTCGAGTGCGGATCGAGCACCCGCAGCATCCCTGGGATTGCGCCGTTATAAATCGCCTTGTCGGGCTTTACCGGCTCCGCATAGTTTTGCTCGATCAGTTCATATACCTGGGTGAACTGACGCAAATTATCGCGGATTTCGCTGTCATTATCGCCGGCATTGACGCCGCTGCGCTGGGCGAATACCGCCCCCAGAAATCCGCAGGCGAGAACTAAGACTAGAACGAGGAAGAGAGAACGACGAGAACTACGAGCCATGTACGGTCCTTTGATGGCCTTTATCCGGTGCTCCGAATGCGGAACAGAGGAATTGATTTGGAATAGAGGCCGCCCACAGCTTCACTGTCCAGCAACCTCGTAAGAGTATACCATTGATGTCTAGAGCTTCAGCCCTGCCGGCGTTAATTTTCGGCCAATCCGGCAGCTGTTTTGGATTGCCGCAATATGCACGAAGGCCACATTTTTTAGACGCAGGAGACCCGGAAAGGTTTCAGCTGCAAGGCCGCTGCAATAAAGCGCTTGTTGGAATTGCTGGGCTTACCGTGTAGAGGTTAATATTGTTTTATGAATCTTGGCTTTCCTGAAATGATTTTCCTCTTCATTCTGGCCCTGATTATCTTTGGGCCCAAGAGGCTTCCCGAGATTGGCCGCCAGATAGGGAAGGGGTTGGCAGAGTTTAAGCGCGCGAGCAGCGAGTTCCAGGCGCAAATTCATGACGAGGTCCGCAAACTCGAGCTGGAAGCCGACCTGAAGAAGACGATTGCTCCTCCTTCAGTGCAAAACACCCTCTCTCCCCTGCACAACACCGTGGCTTATAGCCCACAAAGCTCCATTGACTCCGATCCGGAAACGGCTTCGGTCGAGCCTCCCACCCTCGATGGGAATGCTTTGACAGATGGAGCGGAACAATCTGCTTCTGTAGAAACGGCTTCAATACCAACGCCGGAAAAGACCATATCAGCGGGCGCCGCTGGGGATTCTAGAAACCGGGCCGATGCCTAAGGACATTGAAAGCGTAGTCGAACAGGCGCGCGCAAATATCACCTCCCGGGCCGATCTTCCCGGGATGAGCCTGCTGGAGCATCTCGAAGAGCTTCGCAAGCGGATCATCTGGTCGGCCTTGAGCGTGGCCGCCTGCTTCGGCATTGCCTGGTATTTTGCCGACAAGATCTTTGCTTATATGCAGCAGCCTATCGTCACCGCGCTGCGCAGCCACCACCTGGACGAGCAACTCGTCTATACCAACCCCACTGAACCGTTCAACATGTACCTGAAGATCGGTTTCCTGGGGGGCATTTTCTTCGCCTCTCCATTCATTCTTTACCAGGTATGGCTCTTTATTTCCCCGGGACTCTATCGCCATGAGAAGCGCTACGTGGTCCCTTTTATGTTTGCCACCGTAGGGCTGTTTCTGGCCGGCGGGTGGTTCGGCTACAAGATGGTTTACCCGGCGGCGCTCGATTTTTTAATCGGCTACGGGCAGCAGTTCAAACCGATGATCACCATCGGCGAGTACACCGACCTCTTCCTCACCTTGATTATCGGGCTGGGAGCGGTCTTTGAGCTCCCCATATTGATCTTCTTCCTCGCGCTTATGGGGGTGGTCTCCGCGAAATGGCTGTGGCGCAACCTTCGCTATTCAATCCTGATCATATTTTTTATCGCCGCGATTGTGACCCCCACAACCGACATCCTCAATATGTGCCTATTTGCGGCGCCGATGGTGGTGTTGTATCTTCTCAGCATCGGGATTGCATGGTTTGTCCATCCCAGCCGCCGCAAGGCCAGGGAGCAGGCGACCTAGCGGTAGGCGGTATAAAGGCAACCTGAATTCAAACTTAAGTTTCTGACTTAGGTTAGGCATGTTTCTTCCCCCTAGGAGTTTTCATGCTCAAGGAATTTCTCTCCGAGTGGCCCCTCTTAAAACAGATTCGAGAAGGCAAAGATGGCACCGGTCCGGAAGCGATGAGCGAACGGACCCGCAATCTTGCGCCTAAAACCAATGGGGCAGAGGTGGCCCGCTCCATCTGTCCTTATTGCGGCGTCGGCTGCGGACAACTGATCTTTCACAAAGACGGCAAGCTGGTCAGCATCGAGGGAGACCCGCAGTCGCCCATCTCCCGCGGACGTCTCTGTCCCAAAGGCGCGGACAGCTTCGAGTTGCTCACCCATGCCGGACGCGAGCTCAAGGTGAAATACCGGCGGCCTTATTCCAGGCAATGGGAAGAGCTGGAGCTGGAAACTGCGATGGATATGATTGCCGATCGCGTCTGGCAAAGCCGCAACGAGACCTTTGAAGAAGAAGACGACGGCCACTCCGTGATGCACACCAAGGCCATTGCCCATCTCGGCGGCGCCACGCTGGACAACGAAGAAAATTACGTGATCAAGAAGCTCTTCTGCGCCGGCTTGGGCATGGTCTGCATCAGCAACCAGGCACGAATATGACATAGCTCTACTGTGCCCGGTCTGGGCACTTCGTTTGGGCGCGGCGGCGCCACCACGGCACAGCAGGACCTTGCCAACGCCGATGCGATCCTGATTATGGGATCGAATATGGCGGAAAACCATCCCGTCGGCTTCCAGTGGGTGATGGAGGCGCGCAAACGGGGGGCGAAGATCATCCACGTCGATCCGCGCTTTTCCCGCACCTCCGCGATGGCGGATTACTGGGTGCCGCTGAGGGCAGGGACCGACATCATTTTCCTGGGAGCGCTGATTAATTATGTGCTGCAGGGAGGCAGGGAGTTCCGCGAATACGTCGTTCATTACACCAACGCGGCCACTATTCTGCGCGAGGATTTCAAAGATACCGAAGATCTTGGCGGACTTTTCTCCGGCTGGGTAGAAGAATCGAAGCAATATAGTCCGGAGACCTGGCTCTACGAAGATGCGTCGAAGAAGAAAACCGAACTGCCAGGACACGATGTCGCCAGTGGCGGCCACGGAAAAGACCGCGGCGGAGAGGCGGGAGATTTATCGGAGCATCATTCCGATCCCACGCTGCAGCATCCCCGCTGCGTCTTCCAGGTGCTCAAGCGACATTTCGCGCGCTATACCCCGGAGCTGGTGGAAAGCGCCTGCGGAGTCCCGAAAGAAAAGTTCCTGAAAATCGCGGACATCTACACCTTCGCATCCGGGCCGGAAAAAACCGCTGCGATGTGTTATGCCGTAGGCTGGACGCAGCACTCGAAAGGCGTGCAGATCATCCGCGCCGCGGCCATCCTGCAGCAGCTCTTAGGCAACATTGGCCGTCCCGGCGGCGGCATCCTGGCGCTGCGCGGACACGCCACCATCCAGGGCTCGACGGACGTTCCCACCCTTTACGACATCCTGCCGGGCTATTTGCCGATGCCTTTTGTGGCCCGAGGGGAGTACACGCTGCCAGAGTACGTGAAGAAGCATCGTTCTCCGACCGGGTGGTGGTCGAACTTTGACAAGTACATCGTTAGCCTATTGAAGGCTTACTACGGCGATGCCGCGACCAAAGAGAACGACTTCGGCTTCAACTGGCTGCCGCGCGTCACCGGCGACCATTCCGAGCTTGGCTACTGGCTGGATATGCAGGACGGCAAAATGCAGGGCCTCTTCGTTATGGGCCAGAACCCCGCGGTCGGGGCGCCCAACGCCCGCTTGCAGCGCTCTGCACTGTCCAAGCTGAAGTGGCTGGTGGTGCGCGACTTTGTAGAAACCGAGACCGCCTCGTTCTGGTATGACTCTCCTGAAGTCGAACGCGGCGAGCTGCGTCCGGAAGAGAACGCCACCGAGGTCTTTTTGATGCCGGCCGCTGGCCATGCCGAAAAAGATGGATCGTTCACCAATACGCAACGCCTGCTCCAGTTCCATGAAAAAGCCGTCGATCCGCCGGGAGATTGCCGCAGCGAGACCTGGTTCATCTATCACCTGGGACGGCGGCTGAAGGAAAAAGCCAAGGCGGAGCCCTCCCCGCGTAATGCGGGACTCAACGCCTTGACTTGGAACTACACGCTGGAAGGCGCGATTCGCGAGCCAAAGGTAGAAGAGATCGTAAAAGAAATCAACGGCTACAGGGTTGCGGACCGCGTCCTGGTGAAAGACTACAAAGAGCTGCAAAACGATGGCTCTACCGCCTGCGGCTGCTGGATTTATTCCGGAGTGATGCCCAGGGAAAATGAAAATCGGGCGAATAAAAGGGAGCCCACCGATTATCTGGGGCATGGCTGGGGTTTTTCATGGCCATCCGACCGCCGCATTCTTTATAACCGCGCCTCCGCCCGTCCGGACGGCAAGCCCTGGAGCGAGCGGAAGAAGCTGGTTTGGTGGGACGAAGCGAAGAAGCAGTGGACCGGGAACGATGTGCCTGATTTCGTGCTCGACAAAGCGCCGGAGTATCGACCCCAGCCGGGTGCCAAAGGCATGGACGGACTGGCCGGCGACCAGCCCTTCATCATGCATCCCGATGGCGTGGGCTGGCTCTTTGTCTCCAGCGGCCTCAAGGATGGTCCGCTTCCGGCCCACTACGAACCATTGGAGTCCCTCTTCCACAACCCGCTTTACCCGGCGCACGATACCAATCCGGCAGCGCTGAAGAAAGAGCGGCCAGACAATGCTTATGCCTATCCCAGCGGAGACGCGCGCTATCCTTTTGTGCTCACCACCTATCGCCTCACCGAGCACCATACCGCCGGAGGCATGTCGCGCACGCTCTCTCACCTTGCGGAGTTGCAGCCTGAACTCTTCTGCGAAGTCTCTCCGGAGCTGGCCGAGGCAGTGCAGCTTGTCCATGGAGAATATGCCACGATTATCTCTCCCCGAGGATTAGTGGAGGCCCGGGTCATGGTCACGCCGCGCATGAGGCCCATCACGGTGGAAGGCAAGACCGTCCATCAGATCGGGCTGCCTTATCACTGGGGGTACCGAGGCATTGTTAAAGGGGACGTCGCCAACGATCTCCTGGCGATCTCGCAGGAGCCGAACGTCCGCATTATGGAGACCAAGGCCCTGGTGTGCAACATTCATCCGGGACGCAGGCCGCAAGGCGAGGCCGCACTGGATCTGCTGAAGGCAGAGCAAAGGAAAACCGCATGAGCGTCACCGCATTTTTGACCGATTCGACCCTGTGCATCGGCTGCAAAGCCTGCGAAGTGGCATGCAAGGAGTGGAACGGAGTTGCTGAAGATGGGCTCGACTGGAGCGGGCATTCTTATGACAATACCGGCGCGGTCGGCCACTCCACCTGGCGCCATGTGAAGTTTGTCGAGAACTGGGCGGAGCCGGGCACGGGAGGCAATCGGCAGGAAGCGGAGGCCTCGTGGGCGTTCTCCTCCGACGTTTGCAAGCATTGCGAGAATGCCGGATGCCTTGAGGCTTGCCCGACCGGCGCGATCGTGCGCACCGAATTTGGCGGCGTCTTCGTCCAGCCCGATGTCTGCAATGGCTGCTCCTACTGCGTGGTCTCCTGTCCTTTTGGAGTGGTGCAGCGCAATCCGGCGGATGGCCGCGCCTTCAAATGTACATTTTGTTATGACCGGCAGAAGGAAGGGTTGGTTCCAGCCTGCGCCAAGGCGTGTCCGACGGAATCCATCAAGTTCGGCGAATTGAATGAATTGCGGCTGGAGGCGCAGGTGCGGCTTGAAGCCCTGCAAGCGCGCGGCATTGAAGATGGCCAAATCTACGATCCGCTGGAAACCAGCGTCGGCGGCACTCATGCCATATTCCTGTTGCGCGGGGACCCTCGGACGTATAATCTGCCTCCCAAGCCGGAAGTCCCCACCGTTTATCTGAAGCCGGCCTGGAAATCGGCAGTGATCGCCGCCAGCATACTTGCCGCCAGCACAGCCTTTGCTTTTCTGGGAGAAAAACGATGAGCGCCCAAGGTCTGCCAGAGCTTCCGGGCAATACCGAAGCGAGTTTCCCGGCAGCGGAGAAAGAGGCCCGCCTCGAGCAGCTGCGAGATGAGGCGCGCATTACCGGAAAAGTAGAAGCGCAGGGAATCCGTCCCGCCGGCGCTCCGTTCCCCCAGGCATCGCCTCAGACCGGATACTACGGCCTTCCCTTGCTCAAAGAACCGCAGTGGAGCTGGGAGGTCCCAATCTATTTCTTTGTGGGAGGAGCTGCGGGCGCCTCGGCGTTGATCGCCCAGACCGCCAGCATCACCGGAGCAAAAGCGGAGTTGGTGCGCGATGCCCGGACCATCGCGGCGGTGGGGGCCATCCTGTCGCCGGCCCTGCTGGTGTCCGACTTGGGCAGGCCGGAACGCTTCCTTAACATGCTGCGCGTATTCAAGATCCGCAGCGCGATGTCGGTGGGCGTCTACATCGTATTTGGTTTCAGCAACGTCGCGGTTGCAAATAAATTAGCTGGACTGGCGCGAGCAAAATTTCCCATTTGGCCGATTAAAGTCATTGAAAATGCCACCGGCCTGGCCGCCGCGGTGCTCGGCCTGGGGATGGCGAGCTATACCGGGGTGCTGATTGGCGCCACCTCGGTCCCGGTGTGGTCACAAAATGTGACTACCTTGCCCATCCACTTTGCCATGTCGGGATTGAACTCGGCAGTCGCCTGCCTGGACCTTATGGGCCATTCCGACAGCCGCGCCTTGAATGTTCTCGGCCTCGCCGCCAGCGCCTTTGAAAGCGCCGAAGGAATAAAAATCGAGGCCAATCCAGAGCCGGTGCACGATCCTCTTAAAAAGGGTTTAAGCGGGGCGATCGTTCGCGTGGGAGGAGTGCTCTCCGGTCCGGTCCCGCTGGTTTTGCGGACCATAGCCGCCTTCTCCGGCAAGGACCGCGCAAGGTCGCTGCGACGATATGCAGCCATTGCCAGCCTGAGTGGTTCTTATTTGACCCGCTTGGGATGGATCCAGGCTGGACATAGCTCTGCCAAGGATTACCGCATTCCTCTGCAGATTGCTCCGGGACAGCGGAAAGAGGAAGAGGCGCTGGGCGGTCTCTCTGAAGCGCTAAAACGAACCCAGGAAGGGCTGAAGGAAAAGAGAGAAAAGCTGATGTCTTAAGCGCTCTCGCGCCAGCTTCACGCGCATCCCCGGAGCGGACTCTGCTATTTCCCCGCCTTCTGGAAGAGCAGAGGAGCGAACGCCGCCAGATTGCGCCGCCACACCATCCAGGTATGCGCTCCCGGCGTCTCGATGGGGGTAAAGTTCACCTCTTTGGACTTAAGCCAGTCACGCAATTCGCGGTTCAACCCGATCAGGTGGTCTTCCGTCCCGCAGGCAATCCAAAGCAGATGCAGTTGTGAGTTCACTTTGGAGTCCACTGCGGGAAATTCGCCCTGGAAAGTTTCATCCAGTCCGCCAGTGCTGAAGGCGCCGATCCAGGAGAAGCGCTCCGGATGGTTGAGGCCGACGTACAGCGACTCTGCCCCGCCCATGGAAAGACCCGCGATAGCGCGCGAGTCCCGGTCGGTCGCTGCCCGATAGGTGCGCTCTACCTGGGGCATCACCTCATTAAAGAGCGCATCGCGAAATTTGTCGTAGTTGCGGGTGCGCAGCTCGCGGTCATTCAATTTTGCAAATGTTGGTCCAAGGATCTCCGGTGCGCCATAGCCCAATGTCATCACGATGAGCATCGGCTTGGCCTTGCCGCCGGCGATCAGGTTGTCGATGATTATGTTGGCGCGTCCCACCGCGGTCCAGCCGCTGGCATCGTCGCTATAGCCATGCAACAGGTAGAGCACCGGATAATTCTTCTTGTCCTTGGGGTCATAGCCGGGCGGGGTGTAGACGTAGTAGTCGCGATCGTCGCCAACAATGGCCGAACGGTAAAAGTGATGGTGGACGATGCCGTGCGGCACGTCATTGATCTCCCACGGCAGCGAGGACGGTCCCGGCACATGCACCATGCTCTGCGGGAAGACCAGATTGGGTTTTAACAGGTGATTGGATGGATCGATCAGGCCCACGCCATCGGCGATAAAAGAATAACCGTAAAAGTCCGGCTCCAGTGGCGCGGTGGTCACGCTCCATATTCCATCGGCATCTTTCTGCATGGGGATGCGCTCTGTTCCCTCGCGGGCCAGCAATACCTCCTGCGCGTTAGGACCGCGAAAGCGAAAGGTTACGCTGCGATCCGCATTCACCTGCGGTGAAGTGACGAATTGAGGTGGATGGGATTGTTGGGCGAAGGCGGAAGCCATGGCTGCGGTGATGACCAGAAGGGTGCGCTTCATCATGGACGCGAGTATACAACAGAGTTTTATGGTAACGGAGCGGCCGCCCTGTCCGGCATTTGAATCAGCACCGTCGCTGCCAGTACCAGCACGATCCCAATGCCTTGCAGTGGATGGATACTTTCGGCCACGAACGCCGCTGCCAGCACGATTGCGAATACCGGTTCAAGGCAACTGGTCACCACCGCTTTGGTGGCGTCTAAATAATGCAGCCCCGCGAAATAGAGGTTATAAGGGAGCAGCATGGAAACCATCGCAAAAGCCGCCAGAAAGACCCATTGCATGGGAGAATAGTGTTGCGCCACGATCTTCCACGGCGGATTCACGATGGTCCAGAAGATCGCGGCCCCCATCAGCGCATAGAGCATCACTCGCCAGCTTGCATGTCTTCCCACCATGCGCGCTCCGGCAACATTGTAAAAGGAATAGCTCAAGGCGGCGACGAATGCAGCCAGCACGCCCACGCTGCTGAAGCTGAAGCGCGACGATCCAGCGCCTACCACCAGGGCGCAGCCCAGCAGCGCCATCGCTACCGCGACCAGGCGATAGACGGTCGCGCGTTGCTCTCCTCTTGCCGCCATATAGAGCAGTACCCACACCGGGGCGGTGTATTGCACGGTGATTGCGGTGGCCACCGTGCTCTTCTGGATGGCATAGTAGTAGAAGAAATTAGAGCCTGCTACCCCCAGAATGCCGATGAGAATGCACTGCAGAAGGTCATGGCGGCCCATACGCAGCGCCCGGGCCCCTCGGGAAAAGAGCAGCATCGGGGCAAATACGAGAAACGAGAAGGTGGTCCGTGTTTGCGCTATGATGAGCGGATCGATCGCCGTCCTGCCCGCCAGCGCTCCATTGAAGACAGCTTTGCCCAGGGTTGCCGACGCTCCCCAGCAGAGCGCGGCGCACGCAATCAGCAAATAGCCGCGCAGCGGATGGGCCGGAACGCCCACCCCGCTCGCCGCTCCGGAAGCTATCGACTGAGTGTCAGGTTGCAAGCAGTTGATCGAGGCGATCAGGATCGAAGCCGATCATTACCTCGTCTCCCACTACGATCGTGGGGGTCGACCGGCTACGATATTTCTCGACTAATTCTCTCACTGCGCCGAAATCGCTGCTTACATCGCGCAGTTCATACGGAATCCCTCTCTCCGAGAGGTAGGCCTTGGCCGTATAGCACGGCGGTCAGCCAGGTTGGCTGAAGAGAATCACGCGTTTTGTGGTCATAAAGAAACAGATTACCAAATCGGGGGAAAGAGATGAATTTAATCGAGCTATTTGCTCCCGTCACAAAAACAGAGAAGAACCCCTCTTTGAAAGATAAACTTCAGCAAAATAGCCGGTAGTGGCCTACAGTCTCAAGACACTACCAAATAGCCCAGCAGCAGCCTTCCAGGCGTGCTACCCTGAAAACATGGCTATCTCCAAACTGATCAAATGTCCAACCTGTATTGGAATAGGCTTCTGTCCCGACGGAGATGTATGCCCGAGCTGTGAAGGTACCGGCGAAATCCCGACGGATGAAGCCATCATCGACGAGCCTTGCCAGCCGGTATACAAGACGGCTTCCCGGTAAGGCGACGTCGCCGTAACTCCAGTTCGAGGCGTGGTGTCACCGGCGCCGCTGCGCTATCCTTTAAAAATGGATTTATCCGTTTCACTCCCTGCGGGTGACCGCAGGCTGGTCCAAATCGTGGATTCCGCGCTGGCCGATGCCACCAGCAAGAGCGGAGACTGGCTGCACTGCCATGCGGGATGCACCCAATGCTGTGTGGGAACATTCGCCATCAGCCAGCTTGATGCCTTGCGTCTGCGTCAGGGTCTTGCCGAAGTTGCGTTGCACGATCCCGAGCGGGCGGCCCGCATTCGCCAACGCGCCCGTCAGTCGCTGGCGCGCATCCTGGCGGATTTTCCCGGCGATCCTGTCACAGGCATCCTTGACCAGGGGGAAAGCGCGGAGGAACGCTTCTCCGGCTTTGCCAATGACGAGCCTTGTCCGGTGCTCGACCCGCATACCGGAAGATGCGATCTCTATGGTTCGCGTCCCATCACCTGCCGCGCCTTTGGCCCGCCGGTGCGCTCTGAAGAAGGACTGGGCGTCTGCGAGCTATGCTTTAAGGGAGCGAGTGTGGAAGAGATCGCCGCTTGCGAGATGCAAGTCGATCCCGACGATCTTGAGTCTGAGCTGCTGAAAGAGCTGGAGAATACCAGCGGCGCGCGCGGACGCACCATCGTGGCATTCTGCGTCGCCTGATCGCGGCGTTATCTTGATGCCCTCCGCTTATCGCCGCCAATGTGCAGCGGGATATCCAGAGTGCCGATTTTGGTGCTGTTATCGTCCATCACTCCTAATCGCAAGGTATAAGTGCCTTCCTTGAGTTGAAGCTCCTGATGCGCAGGCAGGCCGTTGCGGAGAAAGGCCTGATAGTTCTCCGGCTTCAGCGCAATCTCCATGGTCTGTGAGACGCTGCCGGCGGCCCGGTTGGTTTTTTTGTCCCATGCAACCGCTACAAACTCTACCTTGCCATGTTTGCGATGGTCGGGAGCGTCGGTAAACGTAAGATCGGGAGCATAGACGGCGTAATCGATGGCTACCGTGGGGCGTTTGGCATCCGGCGGAGAGACTTTCACCCGGAGCAGGAGCACGGTCGATTCCGGCATGGTAGGCTGCATGGCAGCAACCAGCGCATTATGCGCAACATTCAAAGAATCCTTCCGCCCCGAGACGGCATAATACCCCTGGCGGTATTGCGCGTGCACTCCAGGCTGCGCGACTTTTATCTGGATGTGACGGTAGGCTCCATCCCATTTTTTATTTTCCGGGACATACGCCAGGGTGTAATAGGTGGCGCCGTGCTCGACGCTGCGCTGCATCGCAGCTCGCAGATCGTTGCTGTTGTAAGAAGCCACGCCACCGGTTTCCTCGGCAATCTCCTCCATCGCTTCGTGTGTCCTTTGCAGCTCCAGGGATTGCCGGTTGATTAAATCGCCGTATCGCGAGCGGCCCCCTTGCCGGCCGACTGCGCTCTCGCCGCTGGAGCTGATGGCAATTCCCATGCTTTGCAGTCCGCGAATGTCAATGGGATAAATGGCCATCTGCGCGCTTGAGAGACGCTCTGAAGTTTCCTGCAATGCGGAAAGATAATTCTGCATAGAGTTCTGTGGGGTCTTGGAATGGCTCTCGTCCGGAGCTAAGCTGACCGGGAACCCTTCGGAGAGCCATAACACATTCTTCCGGCCTGAATATGCCGCAACCGACTCGGCCAGCGCGTCAAAACCTGCGAGTGTAATGAGGCCGCGCATGTCACTGCGGGAGTCCTCATTCGTGCTCGCGGATTGGCGCATCAGTTCGAAGGCAGGAGCGCCCGGTCTGCCTGACGCCGCTTCGATCTGGGCGATCAGGTCCTGGTTTTGCTGGCGCTCCTCTTCGGTGTCGAGCAGCGCGGAACGGTCCGGCAGCAGCTTGTTGGCGGCGGCCACCAGTTCGCTGGAATCGTTGGTGAATCCCGCAATCATATGCAGCTGGGTCTTGCGAAGAACAAACAGCGCGACCCGCTGGCCGGGCGGAAGTTTTTTCACAAACGCGACCACTTGTTCCCGCGCATACATCTGGTCGGCAACCGGCGTGTTCAGCATGTCGAACAACACCAGGTTCACCGCGCGGTTCTCCGGCTGGACAGGGAAATTCGTATATTGGTTCGGAGGGAGGTCGATTTTAGCCGGCGTGGTTGGCTGCTCCGCCGGAACATGCGGCTCGAAAATCCGCACCGTTTGCGGCTTCTTGTCTTCCAGCAGCGCAAAGTCGGACTTCTTCAAGCCCTGCACCGCCTGGCCATGGCTGGTGACCACCACATCCACGACTACCATCCGCGTTTCCGCATGAAATACCGGCGTCGTGGCGGATTGCTCGGAGGCGGACGAAGATGATTGTGAAACCGGGGCAGGCTTGTCAGTGGAAGCCGGTTGCGAGCTTTGCGCGCGCAATGACGCGCAAATCAGAAGGAGAAATAAACATGTCTTACAAGTAATGGGAACTGGTTTACGATGACGATCTGTTCGCCGCGCCGGGTTCAGCATGGAAGAAGTTTAATGCCCGCGCCGCCCATGCACAACCCTATATTGCGCCCACGCTGGCCGCCTTGAGACTTGAAAAAGCCTGAACAACCCTGTGCTACGAGCAACTGCAAGGTCCTTCGACTTGCGCTTAGCTCACGAGCTCGCCTCGCGCGGCGCTCAGGATGACGTTTCTTTAATTGAATCAGCTCTTTAAATTAAATCAGCTCTTTAACTGGACTATCGCGCGCCTCCAACTCCCCATCGTCTCTGTAATCGAACTTCGGCGGGACGAAAAACCAGGCATTCGATGCTATATCCCACAGCGGTAATCAGGAACATCACCGCAAATACCTGCCCCATATCGTTCAGATCGCGCCCCATCATCAGCAACTGACCCAGTCCCAGGGTCAGGAACATCATCTCGCCGGTGATGAGCGAGCGCCAAGCCAGCGCCCATCCCTGCTTGAGACCGGAGAGGATATGAGGCAGGCTCGCGGGCAGAAGGATGTTGGTGAAGAACCGCGCTCCCGAGGCGCCAAGATTGCGCCCAGCAACCACATAGATGTTGGGCACGTTGCGGATTCCGGCGACGACATTGATGGTCACCGCCAGCACCGAACCGACGACCGTAACAAACAGGATGGCAGTCTCGCTCAGCCCAAACCACAGGATCGCGACCGGGACCCAGCAGATGCTGGGCAGGCTCTGCAGGCCGCCGATCACGGTTCCGAGCGTATCTTCCAGCCATGAACTGGCGCCGATCAGCGTGCCCAGGATGATCCCCACGATAGCGGAGACGGTGTAGCCGATGAGGACGCGGCGCAGGCTCGTCCCGATCGCGAGCACATAAGTATGATCGCTGAAGCCCTGCCTCAACGCCTCGGCGGTGGCGTGCGGAGAAGGAAAGAGGTAGGGCGGCCAGAGATGGGCGCGGCTGATCGCCGCCCACAACGCAACTACGATGGAGAGAAAGATGGTCAAGCGCAGCGTTCGCTTCATGCTCCCTGCTCCGCCTTCATGGCTTTATCGATCTCGGCGCGCAGATGCGCGATGACCTCGCGCGCCTTGGCGGCCACGCCTGCATCCTCCACATGACGCGGACGCGGCAGGTCGATGCGATACTCTTCCTTGATTCGTCCCGGGCGGAAGGTCATGAGCACTACGCGATCGCCCAGGCGCACCGCCTCGCGCACATTATGGGTCACAAAAACGATGGTCTTGCCGGTCTCTTCCCACACCTGCTCCAGCTCTTCGTGCAGAAGATCGCGGGACTGGGCATCGAGCGCGGTGAAAGGCTCGTCCATGAGCAGCACATCCGGGTCCATGGCCAGGGATCGCGCCAGCGCAACCCGTTGCTTCATGCCGCCCGAGAGCTGATGAATGTAGCTCGATTCAAACTTCTCGAGATGCACTTTCTTAAGCCAATGCCGCGCAATCTCATGCCGCTGCTTCCGGCCTATGCCCTTCATGCGCAATCCAAATTCCACGTTGTTCCGCACGTTGAGCCAGGGAAATAATCCATGCTCCTGGAACATGACTACGCGGTCCGGACCAGGACCAGCCACGCGCTCTCCATCAACCAGCACCTCGCCGCTCGTGGGGCGATCGAGGCCGGCAATCATGTTGAGTACCGTCGATTTCCCGCATCCGGATGGACCGACGATGCAGACGAACTCTCCCGGCCTGACTTCGAGCTTGATGTTTTCGATTGCGAGCAGCTCTTCGGAGCGGCGAGTGGTCGGATAAGAGCGCGAAACCGCGCGCAGTTGCAGCTTTTTGCCGGGGAGCTCCGCGATCGGCGGTGTCCACGCTGGTTCGTTGTAAGCTATTGCTGAGTTCACAAGACCCTTCCCTTACTGAATTGGCTTTGACCGCTTTTCGGCCAGGACCGAGTTTAAAATCGTTAAATCCAATATTCCCGAAACGTCCGGCTGTTTTATTCCCAACAGTCCTAAATCGGCGGCGCGCTGGGCCGAAACCAGGATGGAGTCACGCATGGGATCGTAAGTCGCCTGCAAGCGCGAGAATGCATCCTGCAACACCGCATTCGACAACGGCTTCCCTACCTCATGCGCCAGTTCAGCATTGATCATCTGCCGGGACCGAGCGGGATTATGGTTGATCCATTGCGTGACCTCCACATGCGCGCGCAGCCACTGCTTTACGGTATCGGGATGCTCATCGAGGAACTTGCGGGCGACGATCAGCAGAGCGGCGGCGAACCTGCCCTCGGGCCATTCGTCCCGCTCATCGAGAAAAAGCCTGCCATTTCCGTCATGAACGAGGCGCGAGGCCCATGGCTCCGGCGCCCACGATGCGTCAAGCTGCTTGCGCAAAAACAACGTAAGCTGGTCGGGATTGGCGACCGGAACCACCTGCACATCGCCGCCCTTTTCGCGCGGCTTCAGGCCATGCTTCTCCATCCACGCGCGCAGCGCGACATCCTGGGTGTTGCCGAATTGCGGAGAGGCGATGCGCTTGCCGTGAAAGTCCTCCGGCTTCCGGATGCCGGAATCGGAGCGGACTACCAGCGCAGCCCCGCCACTGGTGGCGCCCGCAATAATACGCAAGGCTTGCCCCTGGGAGCGAAGATAGCCGGTAATTGCAGGACTTGGACCCACGTAGGCCAGGTCCAACTCTCCGGCAAACAGGGCCTCGATGATCGAAGGACCGGCATGAAAGCTCTTCCACTCGATGCGCGCGTTGGGCGCAAGCGCCTTGTCAAACCATCCGTTCTGCCGCCCAGCCAGCGCCTGCGCATGAGTGATGTTGGGGAAGTATCCAACCCGCACCACCAGAGGAGCATTTTGTCCCGGCGCAAGCGTCCCCGCCATCAGCAGAGCACAGAGCAAGCCGCGCACGATCTTCATCCCCATCTATTTCCGCTCCTTGACGGGACCAAACTGAAACTGCGCCTGCAATAGGTAAACGTTGTGACTTTTGCGGGCGAACAGATCGTCCTGATACTCGTAATCGGCCTGCAATTTGACATACTGGTTGGTATAAAAATTCCCCCCCAGCACGTAGTTGTTGACGGCCGTAATGGTTGCCGTGTGCTGGCGCGGATTGTATTTATCGAAGCGAAATACCGCTTCCCACCGCGGCGGAAAGCGGTAGACGCTCTCCGCATACCAGCCGCGACGGCGCAGCGCGCCATCGTTGCCCCAGATGTATTCGCCGGTCAGAGAGAGGGGCCCTTGTGTATAAGCGGCTTCCAGGCCTTTGCGCACTTTGGCGATCTCCTGTGGACCGCTGGCTCCGTTGTAGTAATCGCCGGCAACAGAGAAGTGCTGCAGCGGGCGAAACAGCAGACGGCTGGAAGCGTCCTTGCGATGGTTGTTATCCGTCGTATCGATACCTGCCCCATTGAAGATGGCAGCAGCGTATTCGATACGGTCTAGCCCATGGATTGGCAACAAGCCGCCGTAAACTTGCGCGCCGATGTCACGCCCATTGGAGCCATTGTCGCGACCGGGGACAAGACCGTTCACGACCGCCGCGCGCTCGATAAAGGGAACAAAATTATCGGCGATGATGCTCTCCTGGCTAAAGGGGACCTTGAACTGTCCTAAGGTGACCTGGAGTTGACGCCAGAGATGGAAATCAAGCTGCGCGTCCAGCAGTTGCGCTGTTTTGGCTGCCTCCCCCTGGACGCGGAAGGTGATGTTATGACCTAAATCGCCGTCGAGGATAAGACGGGCTCGGCGAATCTCAATGGAGTTATCGGTATTCGGCGCGCCGGTCCAGCGGGTCTGGGCAAAACCACTCAGCTTCAGCTTTGCGTATTCGGTGTGCAGCGTAGCCGGAGGCGAGGCTGTACTTGACCCTGGCGGTGTAGCCGTTGTGGCAGAGACGGGCTGCTGGGATGTAATTTGCAGCTCCGATCTGGAGTCAGCCTGCGGGGCGGCATTATGTTCTGCCGCTCGCCTGGTGACGCGCGCGCGCAACTCGGCGGCTTCGGTGGTAGAGATAATCTTCTTGCTGACGAGAAGATCGATCAGCTCGTCCACATCGGTTTTAGACTCTTCCCCGAAAACCGGCAGCACGGAAAATGCCAGCGCTAAAATCGCGATCAAGAGACGCTTGGCCGGTTGCAGCTTGTTTCGTTTTCTCTTTTTCCCGCGGGGACGCAGCCGATTCGGGCGCGCCGAATCGGGGTCAGAGAGATAGGCCGTAAAATGCGTATACAGGGAATCCATGTTGTCGCCTCAAAGTGTTGGGAATGCAGTTAGACTTCCGGGAAAGAACGTCTATTTAGAGGCAACAACAACAGCAGCAACAGGCAGGCATTGAGGGCAGCATTCGAGCAGAAGGCATGGACATGCGCGGGGACATGGCTGTCCCTGATTGCTGCCCAAACTCGATTGTGCCGACCGTCGGTTTCATGCAATAAAAACGCTTAAGCGTAATCAATGCATAGTATCAGGCGTCAGATTGGCGGTCAATAGGCCTGCAAAGTTACCTTATCCAGCCAGACGGTGTACGGCTGCTGGCGATAGTTCCCGTCCATCTGGAAAGCGACATCGATGTCCTCCAGCGTCCAGCTCTCTTGCGGTTTGTAGTAGGCATCGATGTTTGAGGTCACGCCATCGATGCTCAGGCTGATGTAGTGCGTCAGGCCATTCACGCGCTCAAAGTTCCACACCAGGTGGATCCAGGTATTTGCGGGAAACGGCTTGCAATCTACCGGGGTCGGAACCCATACCTCATTGAGCGGGTCCCAGATGTCCCATTTGCCGCTCTCCCTGAAGTTGCACTCCGTTCCCCAGGTCCAGCGCTGGCCGCCAAAGGTCTGGTTGACGTCAAATTCGAGCGCCTGCGGAGCATCCGGAGTATCGATGTAAAACCAGAGATCATAGACAAAGTGGGTGAGGTTGCTGCCTCCGCCGATTGGATTGAACCATAACTCGTTGGAATACGCCGTGGGACCGCCCATGGTAAATTTCGCCGCCTTACCGTCCAGCGAGGGCGAGCTTTGGCCGGGAGTCATGGACGAAACCGCGTCTCCCAAGCCAGCGGCGCAGAGTTGTCCAGCCCGCGCCGAATCCGGAGGATAGACCGCGGAACACGATTGCCAGCCGGGCAGGTTTTGAATGTCATTTACTGCGGTGACAGGCGGTGCAACTACGTTCACCTGCAACACGGAGGCCGACACATAGCCCTTTTTATCGAGGGCTGTGATCTCCAGGGTGTGGTTGCCCGGGTCCATCCAGATCAGCGCATCCATGGAGTTGGAGAAGGTAAGATAAACGGCCAGGCCATCTACATAGACCCTCATATCGAGGATCGGATTAGCAGGCGTGGATGAGGCGACCACGCGGGCCGGTGAGTTGACGGTTGCGCCATTTGCCGGACTGGTAATCTTCAGCGGAAACTCCGATGATGGCGCGGGCGGCGGCTCCGGCGCAGGCGGCGCAGGCAGCGGACTCGTGCTGGGCGTCCATGTAGGAGGCGTCGGTGGTGGCGTTGGCGTGGGTGCTGGCGCTGGCGCTGGGGCTGGCGCAGGAGCAGGTGTTGGCGCAGGTGTCGGAGTTGCGGAAGTTGAGGCGGTGGTATTCG
>CAZONJ010000027.1:23083-37318 GCA_964581225.1 uncultured Terriglobales bacterium
GGAGCAGGTGTTGGCGCAGGTGTCGGAGTTGCGGAAGTTGAGGCGGTGGTATTCGGGTTGCCGCCGCATGAAGTCAAAGTAAATATTAGGACAAGCAGAGATAAGCTGATAAATGAACCACCAATTCGCCTATCCTGGCGAGCAGTAAACCTTACCGGCATTTCCATCTTCATAGAGACACCTGTGCCGCGTGATTAACGGAGAAAACTGAAATAATGTGGAGCAAGATATTTTTTAAGATGCCTAAAAAGGCCAAAAAGCTAGCTCGTTCGGCGTATAGAGCGTGGTTTGCGAAGTGAGGTCCTCATATAACATGGGATTGAAAGTCATAGCGGAAATCAGGCATCTCTCTTTTCCTTTTAATCATGCTGAAGCGGGTCTTTGTAGCCACATCCAATTCCGGCAAGCTGCGGGACTTTGCCACCGCAGCCAGCATCCATTCGATTGAAGTGCTCCCCATTCCGACGCTCTCGGCGATTCCCCCGCCGGTCGAAAGTGGAGATTCTTTCGAGGCCAACGCCCGTCTCAAGGCGGAGTACTACAGCCATCATGCGCCGGGAGAATTCGTCATCGCTGACGATTCCGGGCTGAGCGTTGAGGCCTTGGATGGTGGACCGGGGGTCTTCTCTGCCCGCTATGCGGAGGGCCAGGAAGCCGACTATGAGCAGGACCCTGACGTAGCCAACAATCGCCTGCTGCTAAAAAGGATGCATGGAGTGCCGGAGGAGCAGCGCGGCGCTGCGTTTGTGTGCGTGCTCGCGGTGGCCCGCAACGGCAGCACGCTGGCGGCATTTGCGGGAGAGGTCCACGGCATCCTGCTCCATGAGGCGCGCGGGAGCAATGGCTTCGGATATGATCCGTTATTTTATTTTCCGGAGTTGAAGCGCAGCTTTGCCGAGCTCTCCAACCGGGAAAAACTGGCAGTCAGCCATCGCGGCCGGGCCTTCGAAAAATTCCTGCAGTGGACCAACCACGAGATGCCGTCGGTTATTTGAAGCACTTCGCCAGCAGGTTCGCGGATGTAACCAGCTTTTGCAGATCGGCAGGGGTGAAATCAGCCCCCGCAACCTGCGGAGAGGTCCCTTTGCGACTTACCTGGATTACGCCGATAACGCCGCCCGGCCCGGTGACCGGCGCGCTCATCATCTTCTGGATCGAATTTGCCGCCTTCCCCTTCGATTGCATGCTGCGGGCCTTGGAGGCAACCGGGACCGCCTCAAAGATGCTGGCGTGCTTTACCTGGGTAAAATTATTCAGGATTTCAGGGCGCTTCGAGCTGACGGTCCGGACCGCCGTGGAACCGGTGTTGCTGAGCGGAATAATCCCGACATCTACCAGCTTGGGCGGGTACTTGAATTTCAGATAAGCGTTGTTGACCACCATCAAAATGGCAACTTCATCTTCAAAGACGCCGAAAGTCTTTGCCAATTCGGCGGCAATTTTGGTGCAATTCATTGGGGTAAGACCTTCGGCCTCACACTGGTCTACAAGCTGTGGAAACGGGACGGTCACTGACGACATAGCTTTTTCCCCTGCAGGTGTTTGCATTGACTCAGCCTCTCTCTGAATAGTCGGTGTTTGGCTGCGTTGCTAGCCTGGTTGTGCTTTTATGATGGCAAAGCGGCCCCTGAAAACGTACGAATATCGGCCTCCACCCCATTACGGAAGTGCAGGTTGGCTTCGTCCTTTCCGGATTGTTTTGCGCTTTCCTTGACGAAGCCCCAAGGCAAACTGAATAATAAAGGGTTCTCGATAGCAGTCCGATCACATAAGGAGCCGAGCACTCGGATGGCAACTGCCGCGCCTTCGAACGTCCAAACCCCTGCGGGAAAACATAAGGGAGTTCAACCGATACGCGCCGGACAGGGGCATTCCTTCCTGCTTCGCCGCCTCCATTCGCTGAGCGGGATCATTCCTATCGGCGCCTTCTTGCTGGAACATTTTGCCTCCAACGCCGCCGCCACCAATGGCCCCCATGCCTATGCAGAACAGGTAAAGTTTCTTACCGGACTGCCGTTTGTCCTGGCGCTGGAGATATTCGGCATTTACCTGCCGATCCTTTATCACGCGCTTTATGGAATCTACATCTGGTGGCGCGGCGAATCGAATGTGCGCGATTATCCCTGGGCGGGAAACTGGATGTTTACCGCGCAGCGCTGGACCGGCATCATCGCCTTCGCTTACATGATCCAGCATGTATGGTATCTGCGCTTCAGCGGAGTGCATTTGATCAGCTCTCCGGGCGCATCGTTCGCCAAAGTGCAAAGCGAATTGCTGGTCCCATGGAAGCTGGCGTTTTACCTGGTTGCGATCATCGCGGCCTCATGGCACTTTGCTTATGGTCTTTATCTGTTCGCGGCGAAGTGGGGGATCGTGAGCGGGGAGCGGGCCAGAAAATGGTTTGGAGTGGTATGTTTCGCCATCGCGTTGACGTTTATCGCCGTCGGCCTGCTGACGGTACGGGCCTATTTCAATCCGCAGTGGCGCAATGATTATGTGACCCAGTCCCTGCACGATAAGGCCAAGGCAAAATCGATTGAGAAAGGCGACGATCCGATGTCGCAACAGCCCTCAGGTCATGCAGCGGAGACGGAGCAGGAACGATAATTATGGCGGCAATCAATCCCAAGATCATTGTGGTGGGCGGTGGACTGGCGGGGCTCTCTGCGGTAATCAAGATCGCGGAGGCCGGCGGCAATGTTGACCTGTTCTCCATCGTGCCGGTGAAGCGCTCGCACTCGGTATGCGCCCAGGGCGGAATCAACGCCGCCAAGAACCTCAAGGGCGAAGGCGATACCACCTGGCAGCACTTCGACGACACCATCTACGGAGGCGATTTCCTGGCCAACCAGCCTCCGGTAAAAGACATGTGCGACGCCGCGCCGGGCATTATCGATTTGCTGGACCGCATGGGGGTCCCCTTCAACCGTACTCCCGAAGGGCTGCTTGATTTCCGCCGCTTTGGCGGCACCCTCTACCATCGCACCGCATTTGCCGGGGCAACTACCGGGCAACAGCTGCTCTACGCCCTGGATGAGCAGGTGCGGCGTTATGAGTCCGAAGGACGCGTCACCAAGTACGAAAGCTGGGAGTTCCTTTCCGCCGTGCTGGACGGGCGCGGGGTCTGCCGCGGAATTTGCGCCATCGACCTGCGCACCATGGAGGTCCGCACCTTTCCTGCCGACGCCATCATCATCGCCACTGGCGGGATTGGCGCGATCTTTGGAAAATCCACCAATTCGGTGGTTTGCACCGGCTCGGCGCAGTCGGCGCTGTATCAGCAGGGCGCTTACTATGCCAACGGAGAATTCATCCAGGTCCATCCCACTTCGATTCCCGGGGAAGACAAGCTGCGCCTGATGTCGGAGTCCGCCCGTGGCGAAGGGGGACGCGTCTGGGTGCCGAAGACCCTGGGCGACAAGCGCGATCCGCGCAGCATTCCTCAAGCCGAACGCTGGTATTTCCTGGAAGAGTGGTATCCGAAGTACGGCAACCTGGTGCCGCGCGACGTCGCCACCCGCGCCATCCATAAGGTGGTCTATGAATACCACCTCGGGATCGATGGCCAGCCGATGGTCTATCTCGACCTCACCCACATCGATCGGGCCACGTTGGATCGAAAACTTGAAGGAATACTGGAGATCTACGAAAAGTTCGTGGGCGATGACCCGCGCGAAGTCCCGATGAAGATCTTCCCCGGCATGCACTACACCATGGGAGGGCTGTGGGTGGATTTCAAGCAGGCCACCAGCATTCCCGGCATCTTCGCCGCCGGCGAGTGCGAATACGGATATCACGGGGCCAACCGTCTGGGAGCGAACTCGCTGGTCTCCTGCATCTGGGGCGGCTTCGTCTCCGGGCCAGAGGCGGTCAAGTACGCCAAGAACAAGACCGAGGCCGAGGCCAATGGCTGCTATGACGCCGAACGAAAGCGGCAGGAGGAGATCAACGCCGGGCTTATTTCCTCCAGCGGGAGCGAAAACCCCTTCCGGCTGTGGCGAGAGCTGGGCGAGCTGATGACCAAGAACGTCACCGTGATCCGCTACAACCAGGCGCTCCAGCAGACCGACGCCAAGCTGGTGGAACTGCTGCAACGCTACCGGCGGATCAACCTGGGCGACAAGCAGATGTGGGCCAATACCTCGTTCGTCTTCACCCGCCAGCTTTACAACATGCTGCAACTGGCCCGGGTCATCACCCAGGGAGCGGCGATGCGCAACGAATCGCGTGGCGCGCATTACAAACCCGAGTTCCCGGAGCGGGACGATAAAAACTTCCTGAAGACGACCAAGGCCTACTTTGCCCCCGACGCCGATGAGCCGCGCTTCGAATTTGAGCCGGTGGATACGTCATTGCTTCCGCCGCGTCCGCGACGCTACGACATGGCAAAGTGATGCAATGCTTGCTTTAGGATTTCAGTAATTTAAACGGACAAAACCTTATATATGGCCAACAAGACCGTAGTCCTCAAAATTAAGCGGCAGGGCTCGCCCAGCGAAAAAGCCTACTGGGAAGAGTTCGAGCTCCCCTGGAAGCCGGGAATGAATGTGATCTCGGCGATGATGGATATCGCCGCCAATCCGGTCACCCGCGAGGGCAAGCCGAGCAAGCCGGTTACCTACGACTCCAACTGCCTGGAAGAGGTCTGCGGCTCCTGCGCCATGCTCATCAATGGACGCGCGCGCATGGCCTGCTCCGCGCTGGTGGACCGGCTGGAGCAGCCCATCCGGCTGGAACCGCTCTCCAAGTTCCCCGTGGTGCGCGACCTTTCCGTCGATCGCAGCGTGCTCTTCGAGAACCTGAAGCGGGTGAAGGCCTGGGTCCCGGTGGATGGGACATACGACCTCGGATCGGGTCCTCGCATCTTCCCGCAACAGCAGGAGGAGGCGTATCCGCTTTCCCGCTGCATTTCGTGCTGCTGCTGCATGGAGGTTTGCCCCCAGTTCAATGAGAGCACCGGCTTTGTGGGGGCGGCGACCATCGCCCAGGTGAAGCTCTTCAACTCCCATCCCACCGGCAAAGGCCTTAAGGAAGAGCGCCTGCACGCGCTGATGGGAGACGGCGGAATCCAGGAATGCGGCTATGCGCAGAACTGCGTGGAAATCTGCCCCAAGGACATTCCCCTCACCACCGCCATCGCCGATGTGGGCGGCCAGGTGATGAAGCAGGCGATCAAAGATCTGTTTACCCGCTAACGAGACCTTCCGTTCAGAAACGCCTTGGCGCCTGCCCGGGCGTTTTTCTTTTGCAAGCAAAAAAATGTTACCGAAGATTTACTTTGTGAGCACCCCGGCCCTTGCCACGGCAGCAACGTCCATTAGAATGTCCAAGTTGCTGGATCAAAAAATCCCCTCCAGCGGAGGCTTACGCACCCATGCGGGCGGCTGTAATTGCATTTTTGATTTCGATGTTGAGCATTTCTTCCCTGGCCATGTCGGCCCGGAATACCAGGCGGCATACGCAGGCGCGCCGGTTGAGCTATGCGCGGCGCCATCATGCCCGCCATCGCCGGATCCATCTCTACGGTTTTAGTTTGGACCCGGCGCTTCGCGGCTCGCACGATTCGCTGCTGCGGCAGAATGAAGAGATCGATCGCGCCGGATTGCCCCGCATCCAGGATGAAGAACAGCTCGATCAGCTTCGGGCCGCCGGAGAGCTGGTGGCGGTGCAGGAATCAAAGTATTTGCGCGTCGATCCTCGCTTGCCGGAAGACCGCCGTTATTGCAAGCCGTGGACGATGGCCTTCCTCAACGATCTGGGACATGATTATTTCGCCCAATTCAAGAAGCCGATCCAGGTAAATTCGGCGGTGCGCACGGTCGAGCAGCAGCGCAAGCTGCGCCGCTATAACCGAAACGCCGCTCCGGAGTTGGGCGATACCGCTTCCTCTCATCTTGCGGGAGTGACGGTAGACATCGCCAAGCATGGTATGAGCCGCAAAGAGCATAAGTGGGTGGCGAGCTATCTGGAAAACCTCAAGGCGCAGAATGTGATCGAGCCGGAAGAAGAGCGCAAGCAGGCGGTCTTCCATGTGATGGTCACAGAGCGATACGCCGGCTATCGTCCGGGCCATGAGCATGACACTGCGATGCGTTCGCAGGGCGGCCAGGCCGCAGGCATGCCCAATTAGCATCACCAATTAATTGCCTGGCCGGGAGACCGGCCAGCGCTTCTTTCTGCCCTTTCGTATAAAATCGCACCAGCGGGAAATTGGTCCGCAGTGGACATCCAAGCTTAGCCTGGAGGAATTTCATTCGCGCTATGGTGCAAACAATACTGTTGGCCGTGATCTTTTCGTTTACACTGCAAACAATGGCACAAACCAAACTGCCGTCCAGACATAAAGCCCACCAGCCCGTTTCAGCCCGTCAAGTTCATAACTCAGCCTTGGTCATCGATACCCATGCAGACACCACGCAACGCCTGCTGGATGAGAATTTCGACATGGCGAATCCCCCGGCAGGGGACACCGGCTACCTGGATTTCAAAAAGGCGCGGGCGGGTAATCTGGGGGCGGAATTCTTCTCCATCTGGGTCGAACCCAAGGAATGGAAAGGGCAGTATGCGCATCGCACGCTGGCGCTGATCGCTGCGGTGTACCAGCAGGCCGCAAAACATCCCAGCCAGATGATGATGGCGTTCTCCCCGGCCGAGATCCGCAGCGCACAGCGCGAGCACAAGCTGGCGGCGCTGATGGGCATCGAAGGCGGACACTCCATCGAGAACGACCTCGGCCTGTTGCGCGATTACTACCGGCTGGGAGTGCGGTACATGACGCTCACCTGGTCGAACACCAACGAGTGGGCGGATTCTTCCGGCGATATCGGCGACACCAGCGTGCAGCATCACGATGGCCTCACGCCCTTCGGCAAGAGCGTGGTCGCGGAAATGAACCGCCTGGGGATGATGGTGGACATCTCGCACGTCTCCGATAAGACTTTTTATGATGCATTGCAGGTCAGCCGCGCTCCGGTAATCGCCTCCCATTCGTCGGCGCGGGCGTTGACCAACCATCCCCGCAATATGACCGACGAGATGTTGCGCGCGGTGGCCAAAAACGGCGGAGTGGTGATGGTGAACTTCTATTCCGCCTTTGTGGACGAGAATTTCCGCAAGCAGTATGAAGCCATGAGCAAAGAGCGCGAGGCCGCTCTCGCCGCCGTGGCCGAGAAATACCGGAATGCGGACCCGGTGACCCGGTACCGCGAAAACGATAAAGCCCAAAAAGAATGGGGGGCCAAGGTGCCGCGTCCTCCATTCAATTCGCTGATTGATCATATCGATCACGTCGCCAAAGTTGCCGGGATCGACCACGTCGGTCTAGGTTCGGACTTTGACGGCATCCCATCGTCGCCGGAAGGAATGGACTCCGCCGCCGATCTGCCAAAGATCACGGAAGCTTTAATGAAGCGTGGTTATACCGCCGCGCAAATGCAGAAGATCCTGGGAGGGAACTTCATGCGGGTATTTGAGCAGGTGGAGCGCATCGGCCAGCAGTTGCGCTCCCATCCCGCGCAGCCAGCGGTCCCCAAAGCACCCAGCACCGGCGCAGCCTCAAAAGGCAGCGCGGCAGGCAACGCAAAGTAAGTCCACAGAGGAGGCGTCCAATGCAAAAATCCGTTTTACTACTGCTGTGCACAGCGCTCTGCTGTGGAGCGCAAACCGCTTCCACTCACCACACCGCGGAAACGGCGAAAAAGAAGGCCGCCAGCAGCGCAGCCAAACCTTCCGCTGCCCCGGTAGAACCGGTTGCGGTGATCGATACCACCGCCGGCAAGCTCACCTGCACGCTCTACCAGAAAAAGGCCCCGAAGACAGTCGCCAACTTCATCGGGCTGGCGACCGGCAAAAAGGATTGGACGGACCCGAATAGCGGAGAGAAGAAGCACGGGGTGCCTCTCTACAACGGCACCATCTTTCATCGCGTGATCCCCAACTTTATGATTCAGGGAGGCGACCCTAAGGGCGACGGGAGCGGCGGTCCGGGATATTCCTTCGCCGACGAATTCCCTCCTAGCCTGCATTTCGACCAGCCCGGACGCCTGGCCATGGCCAACTCCGGCCCGAATACCAACGGCTCGCAATTTTTTATCACCGAGCAACCAACGCCTTTTCTTGACCCCTGCCTGGATGAAGGCGGGTGCCTTCGCGGCAGCAGAATGGTCCCCAAAGGCTCCGGCTATAACCTGTTTGGACAGTGCACCCCGGAGAGCGTGGAGCTGGTGAAGCAGATTGCGCGCAAGGCCAGTGACGAGCAGACCAACCGCCCTTACGATCCGGTGAAGATCAACGGCATCAAGATCACAGGCGTTTCGTCCTACACCAGGACGCCGCGCAAGCGAGCTGGCGCGACTGCAAAGACAGGCAAAAGCGCCACCACAACCAAGAAATCACAATAAAAGATCAGAGGCGAGAAAATCATGGCAAAAGCTCCTGGCACATACGCGATTTTTGATACCAGTTTGGGCAAGATCACCTGCAAGCTCTTCGAAAACGAGGCACCGATGACGGTAAAGAACTTCATCGAACTGGCGGAGGGGACGCGCGAGTGGACCAGCCCCAAGAGCAGGCAGAAGGTCAAAGACAAGCTTTATGACGGCACCATCTTTCATCGCGTGATTCCCGATTTTATGATCCAGGGCGGCGATCCCATGGGCACCGGCATGGGCGGCCCGGGATATCAGTTCGCCGACGAGACCAAAGGCTCGCCGCATAAATTCGACAAGCCCGGCAAGCTGGCCATGGCCAATGCCGGCCCTAATACCAACGGCTCGCAGTTTTTTATTACCGTCGCGCCCACCACCTGGCTTACCGGCAAGCACACCATCTTCGGCGAAGTTGTCGAAGGGCAGGAGATCGTGAACAAGATGACGCAAGTGGACCGCGACCGCAACGATCGTCCGCGTAAGGACGTAGTGTTGAACTCGGTGAAGATCGAGCGGGTGTAAATGTATCAGGACGGGTGGAGCGCAGGCCTTTAGGCCTACGACCAAGCGCTCTCAAAAATTGCGCTTTAGCGCTGGCGAATGATTGCTCCTTCTGGCCCACGCGTTCTTGACCATCCACCACAATGTGAATGCCGTCACGCCGGCAAAGCCGACTACGGCCGCGGTCCCGACCTTGGCTTTGCGCGATTCCCATTTGAGCGCCTTCACCAGCTCCGCTTCCGGCATTCCGCTGCCAGGCAGCTCGTCACGAAAGGCCATCTGCAGGACCTCCGCCAGATGCAGCGCATGGCGGCCGGTATTCTGTTTGATTTGCTCGCGGCAACTGAAGCCGTCGGAGATGACGATGGTCTCTTCCGCCGCCTCCCGTACCGCAGGCAAGAGCACGCGCTCCCCAATCGCCTGCGAGACCTCATACTTGCTGGCCTCAAAGCCGAATGGTCCAGCCATGCCGCAGCAGCCTGCATCGAGCACCTTGGCGTCGAGGTCCAGTTTCTTCAATACGGATTTTTCCGCGCCCATCTTCAGCACTGCCTGGTGATGGCAGTGTCCCTGGACGATGGCCTTGCGCTTCTGCAGCGATGGAAAAGCAAAATGCGCGGCCCGGTTCTCGATGAACTCGCTGAGCAGCATCACCTGCTGGGAGAGGCTCTCGCATAGCGGATCGTCCGGCAGCAGGTCCTTGAGCTCTTCCCGGAATACCGAGGCGCAGCTCGGCTCCAGCACCACTATGTATTTGCCGTGTTCGATCTCCTCGCGCAAGCTGGAGATAATGCGCTTCAGGTAGCGCTTGGCCTCATCGAGCATGCCAAAATCGTAGAGCGGACGTCCGCAGCATAAATGCTGCTTGGGCACCTTCACGCGCCAGCCCAGCCTCTCCAGCACTTCAACTGCGGCCTTCAGCGTCTCCGGATGGAAATGGTTGTTGAAGGTGTCCGCCCACAGAATCACCTCCGGCGCAGGCCCTTCTTTGACCTCTCGTTTTTCAAACCATTCCCGGAAAGTGGAGGGAGCGAAGGCCGGTATCTGGCGCTGTTGAGGCACGTTCAGCACCGATTTCATAATGTTCCGCAGTCCGGGGGTTTGGCTGAAGAAGTTCGCGGCCTGGGGGGCAATCGAAGCCAGCCTGGCCCATTTATTGATCCATCCGAAGGCGTAGGCATGAAGAGGACGGAGCCGCCCTTCATAGTAATGCGACATGAATTCAGCTTTGTAGGTGGCGATGTCCACATTGACCGGACATTCGCCCTTGCATCCCTTGCACGAGAGGCACAGATCGAGCGACTCCTTAACCTCCTCGTCCTTCCATCCGCCGGTTACGATTTCGCCCTGCAGCATCTCGAAGAGCATGTGCGCGCGTCCGCGAGTGGAATGCTTTTCTTCGAGCGTGACCATGTAGCTGGGACACATCACTCCATTCTCGTGGCGCCGGCACTTGCCCACGCCGACGCAATGCAGCACGGCGCGGGAAAATTTTCCTTCGTCCTCGCTATATTTGAAGTGGGTGGCCGGCTCCCAGGGAGCATAATCGGCGCCCAGTCGCAGGTTTTCGTCGATCTTGTAAGGCTTGACCACCTTGCCCGGATTCATCTTCCACGCCGGGTCCCACAGTCCTTTGAACTCGTTGAAGGCCTGTACCAGTTCGGGACCAAACATCTTGGGCAGCAGCTCGGCGCGCGACTGGCCGTCCCCATGCTCTCCTGAGAGTGAGCCGCCATAGCTCACTACCAGATCGGAGGCGTCCTCGATAAATGCGCGATAGTTGCGGATTCCGTTCACCGTCTGAAAATCAAAATCAATGCGCGTGTGGACGCAGGCCTGCCCGAAGTGTCCATAAAGAGCGCAACCGTATCCATGCTTTTCAAGAAGCTTGCCGAGATCGCGCAGATAATCGCCCAAGTCGTCCGGAGAAACCGCCGAATCTTCCCAGCCTTCCCATGTGACCGGCTCTCCGGGGACAAAGGCGGTCGCGCCCAATCCGGACTCACGAATCTGCCAAACCTTGTTTTCCTGCTCTTTGTCGTCGTAGAGCTTCATGGTCGGCCCACCGTGATTTTTCCTGAGCGCCGCCATCAGCTCGTTGGCCTTGGCATCGGCCTCTTTCTTGTTCTCTCCCCCAAATTCCACCAGCAGCCAGCCCGCTCCATCGGGCAAAAGATTCAGGTCCTCGGTGTTCAATCCCTTTTTCTTCATGTAGCCGGCCAGCTTGTCGTCGAAGCCTTCCAGGCCTACGGGTTTGGCTTCGAGGATTTTGGGGACATGATCCGCGGCCTGGTAGATGTCCGGATAGCCGAGCACCAGCAGCGTCCTTGCCGGAGGGCTATAGACCAGGCGCAGCTTGGCCTCCAGCACCATCACGCATGTGGCCTCGGAGCCGACCAGGGCCTGCGCCACATTGAATTTATTTTCCGGCAGCAGGGAATCGAGGTTGTAGCCGGAGACGCGCCGCGGGATCTTCGGATAGCGCTGGCGAATCAGGTCGCCATATTTATCGCGAATGCGTTTCATGCCGGCATAGATCTCTCCACGCCGTCCTCCGGCGCGGATAATGGACTCAAGTTCCTGCTCGCTGGTCTCGCCCACGGTGAGGCGCAGGCCGTCATAGGTGAGGACGTCGAGCTGGTGGACGTTGTCGACCGTCTTGCCCGCCATCAATGCGTGGACGCCGCAGGAGTTGTTGCCGATCATTCCGCCAAGCGTGCAGTGGGTGTGGGTCGCCGGGTCGGGACCGAAGGTGAGAGTATGCCTTTCGGCGGCCTTGCGCAGCGTATCCAGGACGATCCCGGGCTGCACGCGCGCGTATTTCTGGCGCGGATTCATTTCGACGATCTGGTGCATGTACTTGGAAAAATCCAGCACCACCGCCACATTGCAACATTGCCCGGCAAGGCTGGTGCCGCCTCCACGGGAGAGCACCGGAGCGCCAAATTGGCGGCAGACGCGCATCGCCTCAACACAGTCATTCGCGTCTTTCGGAAGCACGACCCCGATCGGTACCTGGCGATAATTCGATCCGTCGGTGGCATAAAGCGCGCGGCTGCCGTGATCAAAGCGCACCTCGCCCTGGATGCGCCGCCCGAGTTCGGCGGCAAGTTCGTCTGCAGGAGAAAAGGTGTTTACAGGTTCGTCGTGCGAGCTGGGTGGAATCGTGACTGGCGTTTGCATGGCTTAGTTATTGGAATTGTAGTTCAAGCGCGTTGTTTTTCCATTACCGGCGAACTCCCATCACAAACAGAGTTGCTGCGCAGCCACTCGCGGCCACGCTATTTCGGAAGCACATTGCATCCGCAATCGGGCGCAGGCACATACTTCTTGAGGAAGTCGGAGACGCGCTTATACGCGTCAATCTGGTTTTCGACCCGCGCAAAACCGTGACCTTCATTATTGTAAATCTTCAGGTCTACCACTCCACCGCGTTTCTTGATCGCCTCCTCCACCTGCTGCGCCTCCGACTTAGGGCAGCGCGGATCGTTGCCGCCCGCCAGCAGCAGCAGCGGAGCTTTGATTTTGCCGACAAAGTTGATCGGCGAACGGTCCTCCCATAGAGCTTTATTTTTTACCGGATCGCCCATGGTTGCGAAGTCGGATTGCCGCAGCAGCGGATCTTCGCGCGCCACTTCGGTAAACCAATTCACAAACGGCACGATGGCCACTCCGGCGGCCCAGGCATTCGGCTCTTTGGTGAGCGCCATCATGGTGAGATAGCCGCCATAGCTTCCCCCCATCACCACCAGCTTTTTCGGATCGATGTAGCCGCTCTTCATGATGAAGTCGACCGCCGCAAAGTTGTCCTGAAGATCGCCGCCGCCCATATCGAGCTGATTGGCATCCATGAATGGCTTTCCGTATCCCGTGGAGCCGCGATAGTTGGGCGCGATCACCGCATAAGCCTGGTTCACCAGGTATTGGATGGTGCGGTTGAATCCGTTCACGGTTTGCGATTGCGGACCGCCGTGGATGTAAAGAATCAGGGGACGGCGCTCATCGCGCGGCGCGTTGTGCGGCAGGTAGACGTACGCGGAGAGCGTCCACTTGCCATCGCGGCTGGGGAAGTGGACCAGGAACGGCTCGACCATATCGGCGGTATTGATGCTCGCAACCAGCGAATGGGTGAGTTGCGTGGATTGTCTTGTGGCCAGCGTATATACCCAGGCATCGTTGGGAGCAGTCGGCCCGTTGTGGTAGTAGAGCAGGCGCGCGCCGTCCTTGGTGAAGGCGGTATCGGAGCCGCCAAATTCATTTACGCCGTTCGCCAGCGGCAGCGCCGAACTCTGCTTGGTGCTCCGGTCATAGAGGAAGATTGCGGTGTTGCCGTCGATATCGGAGGTCCACGTAACCAGCTTTCCATCAGGAGAAAATCTGCCGCCCCGGTCCTCCCACTTTTCCTGCGTCAGCCACTCGATCTTTTTCGTTGCGATATCCAGCAGACCGACGTTTTCATAGCCATTCTGCGCATTGGAGGTGATCAGGACCCTTGTTCCGTCGGGAGAAACAGCATCGGCGCGATAGAGATGCTCATTGGTGTGCGGGGTAAGATTAGTGGCTTGGCCGCTGGCGGCATCGGCCAGAAAGATGTTCGAGTCCTTGCCATCGGCGTTTCGCTGCGTATAAACGATGAACTTGCCATCATGTGACCAAAGAGGAGAAATATTGCCAAGCTGCTGCGGGGTGCCGCTGGTGAGGTGACGGACGCGCTTGGTGAGCACGTTGAGCACATCGATCTCGTAGGTGGGTGAGGTCTGAGGCTTCACCATGTAGGCGATCTGCCGGCCGTCGGGCGACCATGCAGGCGCTTGCTCTGCGACCTCCGGCGTGTTGGTCAAGTTTGTGACTTCGCCGTTCTGAGCGGAGACCAGAAAGAGGTCCCATTGCTCATTGCCATCGTAGTCGGAGGCATAGGCGATCCATTTGCCGTCCGGTGACCACGCGGGATCGATCTGGCGCTGGTCGCTCACAGTGAGCTGCGTCGGCCATCCCCCTTCGGCGGGGACCAGCCAGATATTATTGCGTCCGGAGATGTTGCTGATGAATGCAACCTGCTTGCCGTCGGGCGACCAGGCGGTGCCTCCGATGGTCCTGGTCATGTACAGCTTCTCAATCGAAAGCGGCTGCACGTCATGATCGAGCGCCTTGCTCCGGATTTGCTTGGGATCGGTGATTGCCTGGCTCTGCGTAAATGCGGGAACGCTCGCCAGTGCCAGAAGAATGGACAACAAAACGCGCATCCGCGCCTGCGAAAGCATAGTGGAATCAGTATAAATCCGGCTGGAAGCGGGCGCATGTTTTGCAT